>JABSRU010000015.1 GCA_013214965.1 Gammaproteobacteria bacterium | reverse complement strand
TGGTCATGCTTAAATTCCATTAACAGCAGCAAAGGCCACCGCAGTGTTATAAATAATTTGAGTGACTTGCGACCATAGGGTCAAGTTGTCTTTGTATTCGGTATCTAATGGCACCACGATAGTGTCACCGGGTTGCATCGCTGATTCTTGCCCAAACCAATAACTTTGTTGGGGAATAAAGACTGCGCCATTGGCACGAATGACATAAAGTCGGTCGTCATCAGCGCGCTGCTTCACACCACCGGCTAGGGTTAAGTATTGTGCAACATCAAGTCCTTTTTCATAAAAGTGACTTGAAGCATGCTGCACTTCACCAACCACCGTGATAATTTGTTGTGGCGATGGCACATATAATTTATCGCCATGCTCTAAGCGCAATCCTTTGTTTGTCGCATCATTTGTATTGCTCAGATAATTCGCTTCAAGTGCTGATAAGTCGATGACCATCCGCCCGACGGTTTTTAACTGTTCCAGTTCTGCTAGCATTTTAGAGGCATCGTCAAAATTGATAAAATTACCTTCTTGCGATAAGCCTCGAGTTGCAATATCACGTCTTAGTTGGTCGGCCATCGCAATAACCTGAAGCTTCTCTTGTTTTTTGACCGATTCACGGGTGAATACCACCCCTTCAACAAAGGCATTAGTGGTTAGGCCACCGGCTCGCTTGATGACCGACATCATAGTTTCGCCATTTTTAATGGTATAAATACCTGGGAATTTCACTTCACCTAGCAGCTCAACCGTTTGTTCTTTTTGCCATTGTGGAATCGTTAATACTTGTAGGTGATCTTTGCTATTTAATAGATAAGGCGTGTTGGTTGATAAAGCCGCTAGGTTCACCTTGAAATGTTCAACCTTGGCCGATAATTCATTATCAACAAACTGACGGGTTAATTCTGCTTGATTAATATAAGCACTGTCTTTAAGGCCACCGGCGGCAACAAGTAAACCATTAACCGATTGATTAGTGGTTAATGGGTATACGCCCGGGAAACGAACCGCACCACTAATGCTAGTGATCTGTACTTGAGAAATGTTATTTTGCTGTGTTCGTAATTTAGCAATGACTGGATAGAGCATTTCTTGGCGTGTTAGTGCTGTGCTTAACGTTAATAATTTTTTGTCATTGAACAATTTAAATAAGGTTTTTTCGACTTGTTTCGCCGCACTGATTAATTCTTGTTGATCAATGATTTGTTGCTGCTCTTTTTTAGCGCCGTGGCGTTCAATGAGTGCAATATCCACTTGATTAAGTTTTGCAAAACCAGCAGAGAATAATGCCGGCGTCGCTGCGGTTTTATCCAGTTGATAATTTTTACTGATAAATTTAGCGATTTGGTTACTCACGAACAAATCAAGCTGCTCACGTTCTAAACTTAACGGTGCATCATTAAATACCATAAGAGTATCACGGGCATGTAACTTGATATTGTCCCGACTATTCGGATTGGTCATTGCCTGCTGTAAGTTGATTTGATGTACTTCAATATCACCCTGCGGGTTAATTTCTCGCACCACTAACGCATAATTTAAATCGGCAGAATTTTTAAGGTCGCTCCAGGTCGATTTAACAATGTTGTTTACTCGAATACCTTGATGCCATTGATATAGCCCTGGACGATTTACTGCGCCCATTAATGCGATTTGTTTGAACACTCGCTTGGCGGTACTTTTAACAATAAGGACATCACCATTTTTGGCACGCTGTTGTTTACCAATCTTAGTGGTCAAATTAATGTTGATAATACTTGGAAGTTGCTGCTGATTAAAACGCTCAACAATGGTTGCGGCAGGATAAGCACCAGGTTTTAATCCGCCAGCCAAACGTAATAGCTGAACCATGGTCTCATTACCCTTTAACTCATAAATAGCCGGACGACGAACTTCACCTTTAACCGACACTGTTGCACCCACGGGTGGAATAAACACGACATCGCCAGATTGCAATCGTTGATCTTTTGAGGTGTCGCCTTTCATTAACAAATCATATAAATCGAATGTTGTAATTAACTTGCCATTGCGCTTTAATTGAATGTTACGTAATGAACCAATGTCATTAATACCACCGGCGACATAAAGCACCTGAGTAATTGATGACAATGAGCTAACACTGTAAGAGCCAGGCTTGTAAGCATCACCAGCGACAAACACCCGAATTGAGCGCAGTTCACCTAAGCTAATATTCACCTGCATCCCGATGTATTTGTCGGCAATTAGTTTCGTGAGTTTTTGTTTCATCTCATTGAAAGTTAGGCCGGTCACGTTAATTGGCCCTAACTCAGGCACTTGCAACTGGCCACGACGAGAAATCGTTAGGTCATATTGATTGTTTTGTTTGCCGTAGAGTTGAATAGAGACTTGATCGCCGGGTCCCATAATATATTGGGCTGGCACAGGGATGTCGCTTACGGGTGCGAATGTGGTTGGTTCGCCCGCAAACAAATCGTAACCGAAAGGTTTTAATGCTTGTTCTTGGTAGGGATTATTTTTCTGAGTAACTGATTGGTTAAACTGTAATTCGCTATTTTTAGTCGCACGCGGCTCAATTAACTCTGGCGTTTCCAGTGGTCCACTTTGTTGATTGATGCCACCGAGCATTTGTGGCGATAAGCCATATTGCTTCATTAAGCGCTGCTGTTCAGCTTTTGGTAACTGCTTAAATTGAGCTAGCATCGCTGGTGATGGCGTAATTGCATGAGCAACAGTGGGCATTAACATAGTTGATGCTGCGATTAGACCGGCAACACTAAGCGCTTTAAGCTTTAACAACACGAATTATTCTCCATTTATTTTAACTTTCATTTAGGCTTCAATTGGGCTTTGGATACGCTACCGCCCTAGGGTGGTGGCTCCCCATTTGCCTAAATTTTTAATATTTCGAGCTCAGTTACAACACGGTAATAGTATAACTAAACCAATTTTTTTATAATGTAATCATTTGTAATTACCGCTTAATAAACCGTAATTTTAATTGTTTTTTAAACCAAATTCGGTATTTTTTAATACCAATGTTGCCTGTTGCTCTAGCATTTTTATCAATAGTATCGAGCGCTCTAAACCATCACTGGATTGATAGATTGCATCAAGCCCTTGGTAAATACCTTGATTGATCGTCACCGGCTCGCCAATTTTCGGCAAGTGGTGTTCATCACAGCCAGCCGAGTGTTCGACAACAGCCGCTTTTAATTGCTCAATAACGCTAGGTGATACCTGTGCATGTTGCAAACCAAAACGCACAAAACTAGCAATGCCACGGGTCGACCTAATGGCATTAAAATTTGCAGTTTCAGGATTTAATTTTACAAACAGATAGTTAGGAAACAGCGCTTCTTCTGTCGTGCTGCGAATACCTTTACGAAGTTTTTCCACTTTAATCGTCGGATAAAAAGCTTCGATTCCCTGGTTTTGTAGGTTGTTAAGTCCCCGCTGTTCCTCACGCGGCTTGCAATAAAGCAGGAACCAACTAAATTCATTATTCAAGATGGCACCAACTGCAAATTTTATATTCCGGAAATTGTAACATCTATTAATATTTTGTGACAAGCCTAATCAGGCTAAAGTATAAGCTGTCAGGCATAATGAAGAAGAAAAGGTCATAAAACATCAGTTTATGACCTTTTTTATTGATGTTATAAGTTGTTATCGAAGAAGTTAGCAATCATATTAAATTGATGAATCCGGGTATTTTTACCACGGATTGAATGTTTTTTTCCGGGATAAACCATGCTTTCAAACTGTAATGCTTTGTTTTGCATCATACTCATCAATTTGGTGGTGTTACTAAACAACACATTGTCATCGGCCATGCCATGATAAATTAACAGCTTGCCCTTATAACCATCAATGAACGGAAAGACCGCACTTTGCTCATAACCGCTTTTGTTAGTCGCCGGATGAGACAGATAACGCTCGGTGTAATGGGTGTCATATAAAGTCCAGTCGGTTACTGGCGCACCAGAAACACCCGCTGAAAAATAATCACTGGCTTTAAACAGTGCCATTAGGCTCATGTAGCCGCCGTAGCTATGACCATAAATGCCAATGCGTTGTGGTGCGACAAAATCTAGGCTACGTAAAAACTTAACCCCTTCGATTTGATCTTCAATTTCGGCCACTCCAAGGTGTTTGTAAATTGCATTTTCAAATTTAGTGCCACGATGATTTGAACCACGATTATCTAACTGAAATACTAAGTAACCACGTTTGAGCATCACTTGGGTCCAGAGATTTTTATTGCTCCAGCTGTCCGTGACTATTTGTGCGTGAGGGCCGCCATACACCCGAACTATCACTGGGTACTTTTTAGTCGGATCAAAATCAACCGGCTTAAACAAACGATAATAAAGATCTTGACCGTCTTGCGATTTAATCGTGCCGAAACTTGGTTGCGCTAGCTGATCAAGATAAGGAGTGAGCGGATGATCTGTGTTTAAGGCATTTTTTTCAAGCCAAGTCACCCGGTTACCACGATCATCGTGCAAGCTCACTTGTTGTGGTCGCGAGACATTGGAATAACTATCGATATAGTTATGACCGTCGCTACTAAATTTGATGTGGTGGAAACCCGCACGCTTGGTGACTTTAGATACTGCAGTAGGTTTTTTGGTCGCTAAATTCGTGTAGTAAAGGTGCTGTTCAATGGGAGTATCAGCACGACCGGTGAAAAACACTTTACCGTTAAATTCATTTACCGCTTGTAAGCTATTGATTACCCATTGGCCATCGGTCAATTGCTTGTCCAATGTGCCATCGAGGTTATACAGATAAAGATGTTTAAAACCATTGCGCTCAGAAGCCCAGATAAATTTTGGCTGCTGGGTTAAAAAGCGTAAATCTTTATTAAGATTAACCCAAGTATCTGCTTGCTCAGTTAAAATTAACTGACTTGTTTTCTTACTCAGTGAATAGAAGAACAGCTTAAGGGTTTGTTGATTACGACTTTGCCATTGATAAGACAATCGCTTACTGTTCGGTAACCATTTAACCCGTGGTAGATAGATGTCTTGTTCACTGCCTAAATCAACCCATTGAGTGGTTTTTTTCTTCAGTGAATAAACCGCTAGCTTAACTAATACATTGTTTTGACCCGCCGCAGGATAACGCTGATCGATCAATTTGATGCTGTCGGCATAAATTTCGTTACGGGTGACTAATGGCACAGGTGTTTCGTCGATGCGATTAAACGCGATGCTCGATTCATCCGGTGACCACCAATAACCGCTCATTCGCCCCATTTCTTCTTGAGCAACAAACTCAGCCATTGCATTTTTTATCACACCGCCACCATCTTTGGTGATCATTCGCTCAATGCCAGTCGCAATATTTAAGATATAAAGATTTTGCGCGCGAACATAGGATACAAAAGTGCCTTTAGGCGAAAACTTAATGTCGGTTTCAAAGGCTGGTGTATGGGTAAGTTGCCGTGCTTTGTCTTGACCTAAGCGATAATAATAAACATCACCGGCCAAAGGAAACAATAAAGCTTTGCCATCTTTTGCCCATTGGTAACTCATGATCCCCGAACCAAAAATTCGTTGCCGTTCGCGCCGAGCTTTTTCTTCATCAGATAACATTTCAGGGCCGCTATGGAGCAGTGCAGAGTCAACTAATAAGCTGTTTTTACCGGTGTCCAGGCTGTACTGCCATAAATCGTAACGATTGTAGTCTTGGCTTTTACCTTGTAAATAGGTAACACGCGTGCCGTCAGGAGAAAATTTTAACTGTTTTGGTGATTTTCCGGCTAGGGCGGGATCGGAAAATATTCGTTCAATGGTCAAGGGCTCAGCTTGGACACTAACCATGGTGGTTAATGCTATAGCGAGCGCCAGAGTGCGCTTAATCATGTAAAATTCCTATTATAATTGTGCGGAGATTGTGCCTTAGCTTTACGGTGATATCAACTCAAACAGTTGGGGCTGAACAAAAGGGGCCATCGCTAAAGTAATTGCCTGAGTATAATTGCTCATTCGAGATTCTAAGCCATTGGTTAGTAAACCAATAGCCCCGCCCTTTTGCTTGACATTTTTAGTATTAAATAAGCGATCCATCACATGCCCGAGCTCTTCACCCTGTTGCAACGCTTGATACACCACCGATGGTAACGGCAACATCGCACTGCGACCCATCGAAGATTGGCTACCTTTGGTAATCACAATATAGGCAAAGGTAACGGGTCCGTCCGTTAGATTATCAACGCCACCTTCAATCGCAACATAGTAATCTGCTTGATGATGTTGCTGGCAATATTTGACTCGATTAATGGCACCTAATCGGGTTTCTTCACTGGTCATTGGTTGATCTGCAACCTGTGATGGCGCATTAACGCCGAGACACTCAATGTTCTGCTCGCTAAAAATAGCGGATAAAGCTTGGTTGACCGCACCGACTTTGACCGGATTTTTAGAACCGACGATAACGTTTATTGTTTGATTTGACATGAGGATTTATTGATTGAGGAATAATAAGCAGTATTTTAACAAAAAAAGGCTGATAAAAAATATCAGCCTTTGAAAAAAATCGCGACAACTCTATTATTGTGTAGATATCGATACATATTACGTAAACTCGCCGTAAATACATCCATGTAGGCTAAATTTTTCATCCCTGAAAAATAAGGTTTGCTCCACATGCACCAATATCTCTGGCATTATCGATACTTTATTTAAACCGCTTCAGGCCCAAAAGATCACTAAAGATTAACTAGATTTTACACTCACAAATTCAGGGTAAGCGTCTATACCACAGTCGGCGATGTCCATGCCTAAGTATTCTTCTTCTTCGGTGACTCGAATACCAATCGTTTTCTTGATCACTAACCATACGACGAAGCTAGTGCTAAATACCCAACCGAAGATGATGACAGCGCCGAGTAGTTGGCTGCTAAAGCTGGCGTCTGCATTACTAAATGGCACCACGAGTAAGCCAAATAGACCAGCGACACCGTGAACAGATACAGCACCTACCGGGTCGTCAAACTTGAGCTTGTCTAATGTCACTATTGATAGCACTACTAGACCACCGGCGAATAGACCTATTAATGCAGCAAACGGTAATGAAGGAGACAGTGGATCGGCAGTAATTGCGACTAAACCGGCCAATGCGCCATTTAAGATCATGGTTAAATCAGCTTTGCCCCAAACAAATCGACACACTAATAACGCACTAATGGCACCAACGGCAGCGGCACTGTTGGTATTCACAAATATTTTAGCCACCGCGGTCGCGTTTTCAGCATCCGATATCAATAACTGTGAGCCGCCGTTAAAGCCAAACCAACCTAACCATAAAATAAAGGTGCCTAAGGTTGCCATTGGTAAGTTCGAACCAGGGATCGGGTTCACTTGACCATTCTTACCATACTTACCTTGACGTGCTCCGAGTAACAAGACACCAGCAATTGCCGCCGATGCACCTGCCATGTGGACAATACCTGACCCCGCAAAGTCGACAAAACCAAGTTTAGAAACAAAACCACCGCCCCAAGTCCAATACCCTTCTACTGGATAAATAAATCCGGTTAGTACCACTGAAAAGATTAGGAATGACCATAACTTCATTCGCTCTGCAACAGCACCAGAAACAATCGACATTGCCGTGGCGACAAATACCACTTGAAAAAAGAAGTCAGATTCTAATGCATGGTCGGCATCACTGGCTTGTTCGCCAATAAAGCCGGCGATAGTTGGTAACCAACCGCCTTCGCTATTGTCGACATACATGATGTTGTAGCCAACCAATAAAAACATGGTACAGGCAATCGCGTAGAGACAAATATTTTTGGTTAAGATTTCGGTGGTATTTTTAGAGCGCACCAAGCCTGCTTCTAACATCGCGAAGCCGGCAGCCATCCACATGACTAAGGCACCGGACATTAAAAAATAAAACGTGTCGAGCGCAAAACGAAGCTCGGTTACTGTGGTACTTAAAGTTGCTAATTCTTCCATTGTTGTTCCCTTATCTATTTCAGTGCTGCCAATTACAGTGCTTCAAAATCTGTTTCGCCAGTACGAATACGCACTGCCCGCTCAAGATCGTAAACAAATATTTTGCCATCACCGATTTTTCCGGTATGGGCAGCGCCAACAATCGCTTCAATAATTCGGTCAAGCTCTTCGGCTTTGCAGGCAATTTCTATTTTAACTTTAGGCAAAAAATCCACTTGATATTCAGCACCACGATAAAGTTCGGTATGACCTTTTTGACGACCAAAGCCACGGATCTCGGTCACTGTTAATCCTTCAACACCGATTTCGGAAATAGCTTCTCGAACATTATCAAGCTTGAATGGCTTGATAATCGCATTAATCATTTTCATTTTGTTTTCCCCTAATTATTATTCATAACTCTTTCATACTCTTTGCACCTTAACCTCCAATTGTTGTGCCAGAAATCTATTTAATTGTTTTGTAATATAAAAATGAAATAATCAATCGAAATAGCGACCACCAATGCGCTTGATTGGTGCGTTGAAAAAAACAGATGGTTCAAAATGGAACAAAGGTTATACTCGAAGTGCAACGTCGAAAAAATAATAAAAATAAGGAACAAAAAATGGAAAAGAAAATACCATTAGTACCCTCGCAATACACGCGCCGTAAATTCATTTCAACCTTAGTGATTAGCGCCAGCGCCGTCGCATTGGGCTCATTAACCGGTTGTGGTTCTAGCAGTAAAGACTCAACGCCAACCACCACACCAACCACTTCAACCGAACTTCAGCCAGGACAACAGTTTTTCACTCAATCGGTGGTCTCGGGTGATCCAAAACCCGATAGCGTCATTTTATGGACCCGAGTTGAAGAGTCAGTCGGCGATATCACCCTTAAATTACAGTTAGCCTTAGATCCTGAGTTTAGTGATATTAGGGTTGACCAATCGGTAGATGCGCTGGCTGATTATGACCATTGTGTTAAAGTTAGAATCACTGAATTAACTGCCTACAGCCATTATTATTACCGTTTCATTTACACCAAAGATGGTGTCGACTATGTCTCGAACACCGGGCGCACTAAAACAGCGCCATTGCCTGATGCTGATCAGAACGTTAAGTTTGCCTTCGTTAATTGCCAAGATTATATTGGCCGTTATTACAATAACTATCTGTCATTGCTTGCTAACGATGATATTGATTTTGTAGTCCACTTAGGGGATTACGTCTATGAAACCACTGGCGATCCGCGGTTTCAAACAGTCGGTGGCCGTGGCTTCATGTTTGATGACCAAGCAGGTGCACAAGCCTTAGGCACTGGTGTCAATACCTTTTATGCCGCAAAAAGCCTGAACAACTATCGTCAACTTTATAAAACCTACCGCGGCGATAAGTTATTGCAAGAAGTTCACGAGCAGTTTCCAATGATAGCGATTTGGGATGACCATGAGTTTGCTGACGATAGTTGGCAAGACAATAGCACCGCCTTAAATGGGGCTATTTCAGAGCAAGACACCAAGCGTAAGCAAGACGCAGAACGTGCTTATTTTGAGTATATGCCCCTTGATCATGAAGCTGCTTTTGATAAGGACTCGAACCAAGCCACCAATCAGCTCACCATTAACGAGCAACAACTTTATCCAAACACCACTATTTATCGTGATTTTAAGTTTGGCCAACATTTGCATTTAATAATGAGTGATTTTAGAACTCACCGTCCGGATCATTTAATTCCAGAAGACGCGTTTCCAGCGACTATTGTCATGGATCAAGCAACCACCGCTATGGTAATAGCCCAAGCCAAAAACATTCCAATAAACCATGCAACCGCCTTTGTTCAAGCGACCTTTATGCCTTATATAGACATTGACCAGGCGCAACATCACGTGGTTAAGACATTTTTAATCGATATTGTCGCCAGCCTGTATCAAACCGAATATCAAACAAAGTTAGGGCTTACTGCTGCCAAGGCCTTAGTGAAAGCGCAAGAAAAATCAGCGCTAGTGATGCAAGGCAAGCTAACTATCGATTATTTAAATAGAGTCATCGAGCAAGTACCACAGTCATTACTCAACGTTTACAATATTAGCCCTTTTAGTAGCGATAACCTCGAACGTGGTATTGCTTACTTTACGTTAGGTAAAACCGCGGTATTTTCTGAGATGGGCAGTCGCTATATGGTGATTAAAGATGTGTTCGATCTGTATGCTGGTTATAAGGCGCTGCAAGATCCACAATCTCAAAATGCCTACGGTAACAAACAAGCATTATGGCTTGGTCAAACCATGGCGCAATCGTCTGCAACGTGGAAAGTCCTTGGCAGTTCTGTCTCTTTCACACCGCTGATCTTCGATTTAAGCAGCGATCGGGTATCCACTAACATCGCGCCCCTTGAGGCGATGCTCGACAGTGATGCAGTGCCAAGCTTATTTAAACAACGTTTTTACGTTAATGTTGACCACTGGGATGGTTTTCCTCAAGGCAAAGCACAGTTTATTAATCAGCTCAGTCAAGCTGGGGTTATTTCGATCAGTGGTGACATTCATTCTAGCTACGTCACCGAGCATCAAGAAGTTGCAGGTAACCGCTCATTTGGCTTTACGGCCTCTTCAATATCATCGGCTACCATGGGCAGTTTTATTGAAGATGCACTGCAAGGGTTGGCCAGTAGCGTTGCACCTGAGTCGGCTGCCACTTTTAAGCAGCTTAGCCAGTTTTTCAATGTTCTCACGCAAACAGCGAGTCAACGAGATGATGTTGCGACCAATATTGCGATGTCTGAGTTATGGCAACATGGCTTAGGGATTGTTAATGTGTCTGGTGATGAGTTTAAAGTGACCTTACATCAAGTTCCGGCCACGGGTGACGTTGAATATATTAAGCAAAGCTATTATGACGACCGCAGCACCTTTTTAGCCGCGGTAAGCCAGTCTAGTTATTTGGTCAAAAACGGTACCCTTTCTAAGATATAAAACTTAACTAGTCTTGGTGCTTAACGGTGCCATGACTAATGGTTGCTTTTTCACCATAAAATCGACCAGTTTGTCATAGGCTAACGGCCGAGATATAAAGTAACCCTGACCATAGTCACAACCGAGTTGCTCTAAGTAATTATAATGCTGTAGGGTCTCAATTCCCTCCCCGACTAGCTTTAATTTTAAACTATGACCAATTAAGACCACGGCTGTTACCAACCTCGCATCCACTTGATCTTCAATCGCCCCACTAATAAATGAGCGATCGATTTTTAAAACATCAATAGGGAAACGTTTAAGGTAACTTAATGATGAATAACCGGTACCAAAGTCGTCCATATGAATAGCCACCCCTAAATCTCTAATCCCCTGTAAGGTATCGATCATTTGTTGGCTATTGTCCATCAGCAAGCTTTCGGTAATTTCAATTTTGAGGTAACTAGGGTCTAAGTCATAAACGGCCAGTACCTTTGAAATAATTTCACTAATGGGTTTTTGGCAATTTCGGTGACATTGTCGACCAGAAATATTAACGGCAACATGGAGTTTATAGCCCAAATTGTGGAGCGCTTTAAGATCAATAATCGCCTGTTGAATAACCCACTTACCAATGCCTTCTATTAACCCAGTTTCTTCCGCTAAGGTGATAAAATCATCGGGATAAATTAAGCCACGCCTAGGATGCTGCCAGCGAATTAACGCTTCCACCCCAATAATTTGATCCTCGGCCAATGCAACCACGGGTTGATAATGCAACACGAATTCATTGCGTTCTATCGCTTTTCTTAACTCTAATTCGAGTTTCATTCGCTCCGTCACTTTTTTATTCATCTGTGAAGTGAAGAAACTAAAGGTGTTGCGACCATTGTCTTTGGCTTGGTACATCGCGGTATCAGCATTTTTCAGTAGTTCCATTTCACTGTGAGCATCGGCCGGATAGAGCGTGATACCAATACTAGCCGACACAACCGCTTCGTGCTTTTGGTTCAAACAAAACGGTGCTGATAATGAGGCTATAATGGTTTCAGCAATACGTTCGGGATCATACTTACTCTTGATATCCGGTAAAATAATCACAAACTCATCGCCGCCAAACCTCGCCACGGTATCGGTTTTTCGCAAACATTCCTTTAAACGAATGGCCGCAAACTTAAGCAGTTCATCACCCGAGTCATGACCTAGTGTGTCATTGACATATTTAAAACGATCGAGATCAATAAACATCAACGCCAGTTTTTTATTACTGCGTTGACCCATTTTTATTTCATATCTCAAGCGATCTAAGCATAAATTTCGGTTCGCTAAACCGGTTAATTGATCAAAGTTAGCCTGATGCCAAATGTCTTGTTCAAACTCTTTATGTTTAGTAATGTCGGTAAACAAACTAATGTATTGTACCACTTTGTCATAACTGTCTTTAACCACGCTTATCGCTAAGAACTCTGGGTAGATTTCACCATTTTTGCGCTTATTCCAAATCTCACCTTGCCACGCGCCATTGTCATGGAGTGATTGCCACATATCTTGATGGAATTTATCATCATGGTGATCCGACTGTAAAAAATCAGGTGTTTTACCCACCACTTCTTCTTCTTTATAACCACTAATCTGAGTAAATGCCGGGTTGACGATTTCAATAACATTAGCGGCATTGGTGATCATAATAGCTTCAGAAGCATGTTCAAACACCGCAGCGGATACAATTGACTGCCCTTCATATTGCTCTCGTTGTTGTAGCATTTTATTAAACGCTATCGCCATTTGACTCAGTTCATCACGACCATAAACAGGTAACGGTTTATTGAAATCTTGCTCATTTTCCATGTAACCAATTGCGCCAGCAATCGCTTCAACGTCATGGACTAAACGATTAATCAATAAATAACCGATATAAACTGACACTAAAAATGTCGTGACCAATAACATTAGATTAAGCAGCAACTTTCGGATCGCTTCTTTTTCAGAAAGCGCAGCTTGTTCCAACATATCCTCAATCAAGTGACCTGATATAATTTGTAATGCATCAATTCGGCTAGTTGATAGTTGCAACCACTGCTGATTAGTAATCCAGCGCTTATTACTCTTTAATTTAAGTAATGACTCAATCGCAGCCGTGTCATCAATGCTGACCAGCTGATCAATTGCTGAAACGGCTAGGCCCTGTTTATATTTAAGTTGTGCCAGTTTCAAGGCATCACTATAACGGTTGATGGTGTTAATAATAATATTTAACTGATGTAGCTCATCACTAGTCACCGAAGATTGCTGCTTGAATTTCAACATGTTAGCTTGTAATTGTTCCAAGCTATGATTAAACAATGCAATATGCTTTTCTTCACCCCGTAGAATGAAGTTTTTAAAATGATGAATTAAGCCACCATAGCCCAAAATGTTTTGGACATCGCCCATCACATTATTGGCGGCAATCACTTTTTGATACCATGCTCTAACTTTCAATATTTCTTGATTATAAGGACTGCCGATTACATCGGTTAAAAATTGTTGATGGTGAGTATTAGCGGTGGTTAAAAACTCTTGAATAATCCGATCTTGACTCACCGCATACGAGAATACTTGCTGTAATTTATTGGAATCAAGATTTTCTGCTGTCAGTACCCGATTAAGCGACCCTCGCTCTAAATCAGACTTTTCTTCTAACCACAGCAAACTAATGTAGTTATTATATAATCGGGTTTGTGAGATGTTTTGAGAGGGAATTTGAATTTGTTGAACTAACTCTAGGATATTGGTGATAATAGCCGAGTAATAATTAAAGTAATCTTTGGGCTTCAAGTTGTCAGCGGCTAAGCGCCATGTTGATAGCAGATCAAGTTTAAACCGGATATTTTTAATACTATGGGCAATATTTATCGCATAGGATGAATCATGATGGGTGATCTTAAAATAGCCCAATAATTCAATAAAAATTATCACCTTAGTATCGGTCGTTAATCGGGTCTTATTTAGCAGTTCTTGATAGTGCTGCCCCTTAACTGCAATATAACCTTCCGTGAGGCCACGTTCTTTTTGCAGCTCACGAATTAACAGTTCTAACTCAATGGATAAGTCAATGGCATGGCGACTTTGCTTCGCATGCACTAAATGCTCATAGTATTCATAATTAGAACTCATCCCAATCATTAATAATGAGGCTAATGGAATGACTGAGAAAACAAATAATTTAGTTCGTATTTTTAAATGATGAAAAATGTTAGGTAGCCAATGGACCCAATGAATGATTTTTTCCATGATAAAATATTTATTCCATTAAATTCTACAACTTAGGATGATTTATCGCATATCACCCTCTGTAAATCAAGCTAAGCCTTTATCTTCGGCACAAAAAAAACGCTAACATCCCGCTAGCGTTTTTGTTTTGTCATTAATTAATTCGGTTAAATTAGGTCAATTTACCGTGACATTGTTTGTATTTTTTACCAGACCCACAAGGACATGGTTCGTTACGGCCAACCTTGGGCTCATTACGAACACTTGGCGCTGTCAGTATTTGATCTTGTGGGGCTTCGCCACCAAGCGCTTCAACTTCTTCATGTTGATAATTGTGCTCAATATTTTCAGCTTGACGACGCTGCTCTTCCATTTCATCAACGTCGGACTGCGCTTGTATTTGTACTTTCCCTAACAACACAACGACATCCGTTTTTAATGAATCAAGTAGCTCTTGGAACAATTCAAATGATTCACGCTTAAATTCCTGCTTCGGATTCTTTTGCGCATAACCACGTAAATGGATACCTTGGCGTAAATGGTCCATTGCGGCTAAATGCTCTTTCCACAATGTATCTAATGTTTGCAGCATCACGGCTTTTTCAAATTGACGTAATACGTCAGCACCGACCATTTCTTCTTTCAATTGGTAAGATTTTTCAATCGCTTCAGCAATTTTTTCACGTAAACTTTCTTCGTGAAGCTTTTCGTCTTCTTTAAGCCATTGAGTAATCGGTAAATCGATAATAAAATCGGTACGTAAACGCTCTTCTAGTCCTTCAATATCCCACTGCTCTTCCAATGACTGCATTGGAATGTATTGGTTGATTGTATTGGCAACAACATCGGTACGAATGTTAGTAATGGTGTCAGAGATATCCGTTGCATCCATCAGTTCATTACGTTGCTCGTAAATCACCTGACGCTGATCGTTGGCGACATCATCATATTCGAGCAATTGCTTACGAATATCGAAGTTACGCCCTTCTACTTTACGTTGAGCATTCTCAATGGCCCGGTTAACCCATGGATGTTCGATGGCTTCGCCTTCTTGCATCCCTAGTTTTTTCATCATCCCGGTCATGCGCTCAGAGGCAAAGATTCGCATTAAGCTATCTTCCATCGATAAATAGAAGCGTGAGGCACCTGCGTCACCCTGACGACCTGCACGACCACGCAGCTGGTTATCGATACGACGTGATTCATGACGCTCGGTGCCCAGAATATATAAGCCGCCAGCCTCGAGCACTTTGTCATGCTCCACTTGCCACTTAGCTTTAATCTCATCAATCTGAGCTTGGCTTGGATTATCAAGCTTATCGATTTGCGCTTGCCAATTACCGCCCAGTACAATATCTGTACCACGACCGGCCATATTGGTCGCAATTGTTACAGTACCAGCGACACCAGCATTTTCGATAATCTCAGCTTCTTTTTCATGAAACTTAGCATTTAATACTTGGTGCTTAATTTTTTCCTGATTAAGCAATACCGACAAATATTCAGACGACTCAATCGAGATAGTACCGACTAATGACGGCTGACCACGTTTTTGACAGGCTTTAATATCTTCAATAATTGCTTGATACTTCTCAGCCGTCGACAGATAAATTAAATCAGCCATATCATTACGAACCATCGGACGATTGGTTGGTAAAACGACGGTGTCCAAGCCATAAATATGTTGAAATTCGAAGGCTTCAGTATCAGCGGTTCCGGTCATGCCCGACAATTTGTCGTAAATGCGGAAGTAATTCTGGAACGTGATTGACGCTAAAGTTTGGTTTTCATTCTGAATGTTAACCCCTTCACGTGCTTCAATCGCTTGATGCAAACCTTCAGACCAACGACGACCCGGCATCGTACGACCAGTGTGCTCATCAACAATAACAATCTCATCATTATTAACGATATAATCAACATCACGTTCAAATAATATATGCGCACGTAATGCGGCATTAACATGGTGTAATAAGCTGATGTTAGCCGCGGAGAATAACGAGTCATGCTCATCCAGCAAACCACGTTCTTGCAATATTTGTTCAACGTAAATTTGACCGGTTTCAGTCAAGTGGACTTGTTTTGATTTTTCATCAACGGTGTAATGCTCATCACCGGTGTAATCTTCGGTGTCTTCTTTTTCTTGCTTACTTAGTAAAGGAATAACCGTGTCGATTTGACGGTAAAGCTCTGAACTATCTTCGGCAGCACCGGAAATGATTAATGGTGTTCTAGCTTCATCGATTAAGATTGAGTCAACTTCATCGATAATTGCAAAGTGTAATGGTCGCTGTACGCGCTCTTCTGGTGAAAAGGCCATGTTGTCACGAAGGTAATCAAAGCCAAACTCATTGTTAGTACCATACGTTACATCACAATCGTAGGCCGCTTTCTTTTGTTCGTGTCCCATTCCTGAGATAGCAACACCAACACTCATGCCTAAAAATTCAAATAATGGACGATTCCATTCGGCATCACGAGTCGCTAAGTAATCATTAACCGTGATGACATGAACACCTTTGCCGGTTAAGCCATTAAGATAAGCCGGTAACGTCGCCGTTAATGTTTTACCTTCACCGGTACGCATTTCTGCAATACGGCCCGATTGTAAGACAATACCACCAATAATTTGGACGTCGAAGTGGCGCATATTAAAGACACGCTTACTCGCTTCACGTACCACTGAGAAAGCTTCAGGTAATATATCATCTAAAGTCTTACCTTCAGCGAGTTGTTCTCTGAAGTATTGTGCTTTTTGTTTTAGTTCATCATCAGAAAGGGCTTCTATTTCTTGCTCTAATTGATTAACCAAAGCAACAACTTTACGCATCTTTTTAACGGTGCGATCGTTCTTGCTACCAAATATTGAAGTAAAAATCTTTGTTAACATCTAATTAGCCATTTCATGAGTGCAGCGCTGTGCAATTATTAATAATATAATTCGGCGCTTATTATTATGTATTTACACCTTTTTTGATAGCCCAAACTGGCTATCAAACAAGATATTTATGTCGGTTTGTTGATTAACGGTAAATATACTTGCGAGGATCGATCTGTCGGTCTAGTTTTAGCACTTCATAATGAACATGGGGACCCGTTGAGCGCCCGGTATTACCCATTAATGCAACTTCTTCACCTTTGGCGATAACATCACCAATATTGACCAAAATTTTACTTGAGTGAGCATACCTAGTTTTTAAACCAGCGCCATGATCTATCTCAACTAATAAACCGTATCCATATCGCTCTGAGGCCCAGCTTACAACACCAGCGCCAGTAGCATAAATCGGAGAACCATCCTTACCTGCAAAATCAACACCTTTGTGCATTGATAGTCGACCACTAAATGGATCGTTCCTCATTCCATAATAAGAAGAAAGCCACCCTTTACTTATTGGTCGTCCAGCAATTCGACTGTCATCTTCTATATGGTGACTCAACATCACAGTTTCAAGTACTGATAGCTGTTGTTGTTGATTATCTAAATGTTCGAGCATCTGATCCATTTGTAAAAATAACGCGGCCAACTCGGTTTCATTGGCTTCCTGATTGTATTGTTGCGGACCACCAATACTTGGTAAAGTCGTAAAATCAAACTCGTCCAACTTAGAACCCGTGGCTAAACGTTGCCCTAATGAGTCAATTCTATTCATTCGTGCGGTTAACACGCCCATCCGTTTAGCCATCACTAATAATTGTTCGTGAGAAGCTTGGCTAAGGGATTCAATTTGTTGCTGTTGCTTAGTGATCGCATGAGATTTGGCACTAATATTCGCAGTGATCTGCTGCGGTATGACAAAATATTGATAGGTAAAATAACCACAACCACCTAACAACAATCCCTGTAATACTAATAAAGAAAAAAGCTTCGTTGCGTTAAATCCCAAAGGACGCCCTTTTTCTTTGTCACTACACTCGTTAATTGTTACACTCATCAATATACTCTCTGTTTCACTCTCTAGATTTTTTGCTTTTAGCTGTAGGTACTTATGACCCAACGACGCACCCCAGACTCAATCAACAAACTGCTTAGTCAAGGGTCTGGAAAGTTAGCCAAGTTACAGCATAAAGCATACCAATTACAAGTTATTAACCGAATAATAACAGCGGAACTGCTCCCTGGTAGTGAAGAGTATTGCCGGGTCGCTAACTTACGTAATGGCACTTTAGTGCTCGAAGTTGCTTCTGGCGCTTGGTTTACCCGTTTACAATCGATGCGAATTAATTTACTTAATCAACTACGAGAGCGCGTATCGTCATCACTTATTAGTATTGAAGTGAAGGTTAATCCCGCCTTATTTGTAACGAAACCAGAACCGAAACCTAATCAACGAAAAATTTCTGCCCAAACCGCCGAACATTTATCCGCACTAGCGCAACATTCACCGCCCGAGCTGGCTGAAATACTATTACGCCTAGCTAAATTAGCTAGGCGTAATGATTAATCTGATGACAATAACTTAAGGTTAACCCTTATGCTAAAGCTAGTTCACCGTAACAGATTGGTGATTTAGCTTCACCTTCAAAGGTAACCACTTCATAGGATTCAACCTGTGCTAGCAATTCTCTGACCAGCATGTTGTTAATCGCATGGCCAGCTTTATAGGCTCTAAACTCACCAATAATACCATGACCCGCCAGATACAAGTCACCTAACGCATCGAGTACCTTATGCTTAACGAACTCATTTTCAACTCTTAGGCCATCAGGGTTAAGTACTTTATATTCATCAAGTACTACTGCATTTTCCATGCTGCCACCAAGGGCTAGATTATTAGCACGTAATAACTCTATATCGTGCATAAAACCGAAGGTTCGAGCGCGAGCGATTTCATGGACAAATGAAGAATTAGAGAAATCCATGATTAGGTGCTGATTTGTCTTTGAAATTTCAGGATGTGCAAAGTCAATGGCGTAGTCAACCTTAAAGCCATTATAAGGCACAAATTCAGCCCACTTATCGCCATCTTCAATCCGGATTTTTTGTTTAATTCGAATAAAGCGTTTAGGAGTATTTTGCTCTTGCACACCAGCTGATTGTAATAAGAAAACAAACGGACTTGCACTACCATCCATGATTGGGATTTCAGGGGCGTCGACTTCAATGATCGCATTATCGATCCCAAAGCCAGCTAATGCCGCCGAAATATGTTCAACCGTCGAAATCTTATTGCCTTGATCATCAATCAAACAAGTACAAAGTGTTGTTTCTCGTACTAGCATTGCGTCCGCAGGAATATCAACACTTGGTGATAAATCGACGCGGCGATAAATAATACCGGTATTAGCAGGTGCTGGTTTGAAAGTCATTGAGACCTTTTTACCCGAATGCAGCCCCACACCAGTAGCATTAATTTCTTTACGCAAAGTTCTTTGTTTAATCATAAACCTAGCACCCTTTTCAAATTCACTTCAAATTTCGGGTAGAGATCATACCACAGAACCCTACTGCCTAACAAATAAGCATTCCACTAACGCTTAGTGAGACAGTGATCCACCCGACACTATTTATATTAAGTCAGCAACTCTAACCCGATTTTTATGTACCGCAGATTAACCGCGGTATCATCGAAAGCTAGCGATATTAGTCTGCTTGCTTGCGTAAAAATGCTGGAATATCTAAATAATCAAGACCAGAAGCTGATGTGCTCGGTTGGTTTTGACCACTTCCAGTGGCCGCTAACGACTCTTCGGCTACTGGCATTTCAGGTTGAAGGGTCGCTGGTTTTACCTTGATTTCTTCAGGTTTTACCAGTTTGATATCCGGTTGAGCTTCACCGCCGATGCCCGTTGCAACAACAGTCACTCGCAGCTCTTCCGTCATTTCTGGATCAATAACCGCGCCAACAACAACCGTCGCATTTTCCGATGCAAATCCTTTAACCGCATTACCTACGGTTTCAAATTCATCAATACTAATGTCCATTCCCGCGGTAATATTAACTAAAATCCCCCGAGCGCCCGCTAAGTCAACATCTTCAAGTAATGGACTAGAAATCGCTAGTTCAGCGGCTTCTTCAGCACGATCTTCACCGACAGCAACACCGGTTCCCATCATCGCGGTCCCCATTTCAGCCATCACAGTTTTAACATCAGCGAAATCGACGTTAATTAAACCAGGGCGAGTAATGAGCTCAGCAATACCTTGGACTGCGCCAAGTAATACATTATTGGCTTCTTCGAAGGCTTTAAGTAGCCCTGTACCTTTGCCTAACACTTTTAATAATTTGTCATTCGGAATGGTGATTAAAGAATCCACCGACTCTTCTAGCATTGCAATGCCTTGCTCTGCATAGTTTAGACGCTTTTTACCTTCAAAACCAAAAGGTTTAGTAACAACAGCTACCGTTAAAATGCCCATTTCTTTGGCTATTTCTGCAACCACTGGTGCAGCTCCGGTTCCAGTGCCACCGCCCATGCCTGCCGCAATAAAGACCATATCAGCGCCTTGTAAGGCTGCTTTAATGGTTTCTTTATCTTCGAGTGCTGCTTCGCGACCCACTTGTGGGTTCGCACCGGCACCGAGTCCTTTAGTGGTCTCTTTACCGATTTGAATCGTCGTTTCCGCCGATGAATTACGCAAAGCTTGTGAGTCGGTATTAGCCACTACAAATTCTACGCCTTCGATCGAACGAGACACCATGTGTTCGATAGCATTGCCACCGCCACCGCCGACACCAATAACTTTAATTACCGCTTCTTCACTATGATCTGGCATTAATTCAAACATATTACTCTCTCCATTATGCTTTATATAACTCTAATTCATTAGGTATGATAAAATTAGAGTTCACCTTTTATCCAATTTTGTATTCTGGTAAAAAATCCAACGCTCGTATGCTTCGCGCCTTCTTCTCGTGCTTTTGCGCGCATTATACTGCCGAATTTCAATAAGCCAATACCTGTGGCGTAACTAGGGTCTTGAATGTAGTCATTCAGTCCTTTTACAGGTAATGGTGTTGCTAAACGAACGGGCATGCCAAAGCATGCTTCAGCAAACTCAACCGCCCCTTCAATTTTTGAGGTTCCGCCGGTAAACACTATCCCTGCTGAGATTTGTTCATCATAACCGGCACTTTTTAATTCTTGTAATATCAATTCATAAAGCTCTTGATAACGAGGTTCAACCACCTCAGCTAACGTATGACGTGACATTGTTCTGGTTGGGCGCCCGCCAACTGAAGGCACTTCGATGTTATCTTCTTGACCCACCAACTGACTTAGTGCACAAGCATGCTGTACTTTAATGTTTTCGGCATGACTCAATGGCGTTCTAAATATTTTGGCAATATCGCTCGTCACTTGAGATCCTGCCACGGGAATCACGGCACAGTGGCGTAATGAACCGTTGGTATAGACGGCTAAATCCATGGTACCGCCGCCCATATCAACCAAACAAACCCCTAAATCTTTTTCATCATCGGTCAATACGCTATAACTGGACGCAATCGCCGAAAACACTAATTCGTCAACTTTTAAGCCGCAACGTTCAACACATTTTTCAATGTTTTTGGCCATATCACTGGCACAGGTCACCATATGAACTTGCGCTTCCATTCGCATGCCTGACATCCCGATCGGCGACTTAATGCCCTCTTGAACATCAATAGAGTATTCTTGTGGCATAACATGAAGGATACGTCGTTCATCAGAAATTTTAACCGAGCGCGCCGTATGAATCACATTATCGACATCATACTGGGTTACTTCTTCGTCATTAATTGACACCATGCCTTTTTCATTCTGACAAGCAATGTGCTTACCTGAAATACTCAAGTTAACCGATGTCACTTGGCAATCAGCCATTAATTCAGCTTCATCTAATGCTCGTTGTACCGACTTCACCACGGAATCAAGATCGTTAACACCCCCTTTTTCCATGCCGCGAGAGCGTTGTGAACTTAATCCGACAATACTCAAATCGCCATCGGGTAACACTTCACCGATGATTACTGCGACTTTTGATGTCCCGATATCAAGTGCGACAATTAAGTCTCTTTCATTAGCCTTGCTCATTGTTCGCCTTTTCTCCTGACTCTAATTTCCAATTAACCGCAAATCCCGTGTCATAACGCAAATCAACATAATTAATTGCCTTTGGCATTTTGATAACATGTTTGTAAACTTTAATAAAACGTTCAACCCGAGCGTTCCGCATCACGGTATTAACCCGACCTAAAATTAATGTTAAATCATTATTGACCGTTATTTGCCACGACTCTCGCGGTGACAATGTAATACTATTCAACCTAAAGCCTTCACTTTTAAGTAGCACATCGAGTGCTTTATAACCTTCGAGTACCGTTTTAGCCGTACTTTCGTTACCATAAAAATGTGGTAACGATATTTTTATCCGCTGTTGTGGTGCCTTGAATACTTCACCACTGACGTTAATTAATTTTTTATCATTCCAATAAGCTACGGGCTCTTGATCGACAATATGTAACTGTAAACCATTAGGCCATTGGCGACGAACCGACACTTTAGCGATCCAAGGTGTTTGCTCGATAAGTGCTTGCACCAGATCAACATTCAGTGAGAAGAAGCTTTCTCTATCACTGATTGCCATTAAGGCTTGCTGTACTTCCACATCTTGGCTATAAGGCCTATCACCTGAAATCGTTAATGATGATAATGGCATTTTCTGCGCATCCATCAATCGCTGATACAAATGATTCCCGACATAACCAATACCAATGAGTACCAAGATAAAAAACGTCAAACCAGCCATAAATGCATAATCAACATCACGGCGATTTTTAATCAGCTCTTTTAACTTAGCGCTCATCGAATTCATCGTTACTTAAACCGTTTGACTTAAAATGTTAACCACTAACTGCTCAAAGCTAATATCGGCGACTGCTGCTGCTTTAGGCACTAAACTTTTTTCGGTCATCCCTGGTACTGTATTTACTTCTAATAAATACCAATTCCCTTGCTGGTCGCGCATAAAATCAACCCGGCCCCATCCTTTAGCATTTACCGCATTAAAAGCGGCTAGTGCTATCTTGCCAAGATGCAGCTCGTCTTCTTCATTCAAGCCACAAGGACAATGATACTCGGTAGTATCCGTCTGATACTTTGCTTCATAATCATAAAAATCATTGGGGGTGGTCATTCTAATTGCCGGCAATGCCTGCTGGCCTAAAATTGCCACGGTATACTCTTGACCTTCAATCCATTGCTCTAGTAGCACTTCGGAATCAAACTTAGCAGCATTAATAATCGCTTGTTCCAACTGCCCAGCCGTCGTTACTTTAGCCATGCCAATGCTTGAACCTTCATGGGAAGGTTTAACCATCACCTTACCACCTAAATCCGTTAATAATTGCTGATAATTAACCGCTTGATCATTAGCACTATTGATCACATGATAGTGAGCTGTCGGCATCCCTAATGCACACCAAATTTGTTTGGTTTTAATCTTGTCCATCGCCAATGCAGCACCTAATACACCAGAACCTGTGTAGGGCATTTTCATCAGTTCTAACACCCCTTGCATCGTGCCATCTTCACCACCACGACCGTGTAGTACGATAAACACCCGATCAAAATTATCAGTGGTTAAGGTTGAAATTGAGCGCTCTTTGGGATCAAAAGCATGGGCATCAACACCGACATTAACTAAAGCCTTAAGTACCGCTGCCCCAGAGTTTAATGACACCTCACGTTCAGCACTATGACCGCCAAACATTACTGCTACCTTGCCAAATTTGGTCATTAGTCCTTAACCTCTTGCTTCATTGTTTCAATATCCAATGCCATCGCCGCTAATTTTTTAGCGACCACGCCAATATTACCAGCCCCTTGAGTTAACACTAAGTCACCATCTTGCATCACACTGGCTAATCGTTGTGGCAGTAAGTCAGGACTTGCAACATAAATCGGCTCAAAATTACCACGGGCACGAATACTTCGACATAACGCTCGGCTATCGGCACCGATAATAGGTTCTTCACCAGCACTGTAAACTTCCAGCAGTATCAAGGCATCGACCTGAGATAATACCTCGACAAAATCTTCGTAGAGATCTCTAGTGCGGGTGTAACGATGCGGCTGATAAACCATGGTTAACCGTTTTTCAGGCCAACCTTGGCGCGCTGCAGTAATCGTTGCTAACACTTCAGTCGGGTGATGACCGTAATCATCCACTAACATCACGCTACCATTACCCGTTTCAAATTGACCGAGCTGTTCAAAACGACGGCCGATCCCTTCGAATTTTAATAAAGCGGTCACAATATCGTTATCACTAATACCATCTTCCATCGCAACAGCAATGGCCGCCATGGCATTAAGTGCATTATGACGCCCTGGTAAGTTCAAAGTAATAGCTAAGGGTTTAAAACCTTGACGATGAACAATAAACTCACTGGTATTACCGGTTTGTGTAAAATCACTACCTCGAACATCGGCGTCATCACTAAAACCATAGGTGATCGTTGGACGAGCAATTCGCGCTAATAAACTGCGGATCACTGGGCAATCAACACAAACTACCGCTAACCCATAAAATGGTAGATTGTGCATAAATTCAATAAAGGTGTCTTCAAGTTGACTAAAGTCTCCTTGATACGTTTCCATGTGATCAGCTTCAATATTGGTCACCACGGCAACCATCGGTTGTAAGTGCAAGAAAGAAGCATCACTTTCATCGGCTTCGGCAATTAAATAACGACTGGTGCCTAATTTTGCATTAGTGCCTGAGCTATTCAATAACCCCCCAATAACATAGGTGGGATCGAGATCCGCTTGACCAAACACACTGGCAATTAAACTGGTGGTGGTCGTTTTACCATGGGTACCGGCAACGGCAACGCCATGACGAAAGCGCATTAATTCTGCCAACATTTGTGCCCGTTGTACCACCGGGATCCGCAACGCTTTAGCGGCCACCAATTCGGGGTTATTACCATCAATGGCCGTTGACACGACAACGACACTAGCGGCTTCAACATGACTACTTTGATGACCAATAAATATAGTGGCCCCAAGCTTAGCTAAACGCTCAGTGACTGGGTTCGTCGCCAAGTCAGAACCGGTTATTTCATAGCCTTCATTAGCGAGTACTTCTGCGATACCGCCCATACCCGCTCCGCCAATACCAACAAAATGAATACGTTTAACCCGACGCATTTCTGGAACACGCTGGCGTAGTTGGCTTAATTTATCGGCTGTCACTTTTTTCATTATCTACTACTCATTCTCTTCTAATTGCCCCAAGGCAAAGGTTGTTTCAATTTCGGCTTCGGTTAACCCGGCCAGCTTGGCACAGGCAATGGCCACCTGTTGACCCGCATTATTTTCACCTAAGGATCTTGCCGAATTAATCATCTCTTGTAAAATTTGTGGATGATTAAGTTGATTAATCATTT
Source organism: Gammaproteobacteria bacterium (assembly GCA_013214965.1). Classification (GTDB taxonomy): domain Bacteria; phylum Pseudomonadota; class Gammaproteobacteria; order Enterobacterales; family Psychrobiaceae; genus Psychrobium. The sequence goes on along the minus strand of JABSRU010000015.1, from coordinate 71,098 downwards.
CTGCCAACACCGAAGCGGTCATCCGGTGTTGTGGTAATAGGGTTGCGGCACCCAGATCGGCTAACACTTGAGCATTTTTAGTCTGGTGGTCATCAACCGCGTAAGGCAAAGGTACAAAAACAGCCGGTAGCCCGAGCGCCGCTATTTCTGACACGGTTAATGCCCCCGCGCGACAAACCACTAAGTTAGCCCATTGGTAAGCGTCAGCCATGTCATCAATAAAGTCACTAACCTCGACATTTGAAGCGTACTGGTAAGCTTGCTGCACCAGTTCAGTGTTACCTTTTCCAACCTGATGACGAATCGATATACCGTGTCTTGCTTCAAGTAGAGGCAAGACCTGAGGCAACGTCTCATTAAGCACCTTAGCGCCTAGACTACCGCCAACAATCAATAAATTAAGCGGCTGACTCTGACCTATTTTTCGATGATTTACCTGAGCCAATATATCTGCTCGGATCGGATTACCGACCACTTGTTTCTTAACGCCGGGCAACGCATTGTCAAATGCGACCATCACCGTAGTTGCTATTTTAGCTAGCACCCGATTGGTCAGCCCTGCCACGGCATTTTGTTCGTGTAACACCAATGGTACACGTAATAACCAAGCAGCTATTCCGCCGGGTCCGCTGGCAAAACCGCCCATCCCTAATACAACATCGGGTTTAAACGATTTGATCACTTGGCGTGCCTGATGCACTGCCTTAATGAGTTTAAACGGCGCTTTAAGTAAACGTAAAAAACCATTACCCCGAACACCTTCAACATCAATAAATGATATATCAAAGCCATGTTGTGGGACTAAATTAGCTTCCATCCGCTTATGGGTACCTAACCAATGGATTTCCCAGCCATGACTTTGTAATAATTTTGCCACTGCGATGCCAGGAAAAACGTGCCCCCCCGTACCACCGGCCATCACCAATAATCGTTTTGCCATTATTGATTTCCTCGCTGGGTTGCTTGCACCGAAGAGAGACGACGCTCATGGTCAATACGCAGTAATGCTACCATCGCTAACATCATGACCCATAAACTACTGCCACCATAACTAATCAGTGGTAGTGTTAATCCTTTAGTCGGTAGCATGCCACTAGCCGCCCCGGTGTTAACCGCCGTTTGAAAACTAATCCAAATGCCAATGCCCAACGCCAGATAACCGCCATAGGCTTGACCTGCGGTTAATGCTTTGCTGCCAATATAGAGCGCTCGTAATGCTAAACATAATTGCAATAATAGTAAAATTGTCACGCCAACTAAACCCATTTCTTCGGCCCAGATAGCAAAAATAAAATCGGTGTGAGCTTCTGGTAAATACTCTAACTTTTGAATTGAATTACCTAAGCCTTGTCCGAGCCAGTCGCCCCGACCAAAGGCCATTAATGACTGGGTTAATTGGTAACCATCACCAAAAGGGTCTTTCCACGGATCTAAAAACGAGGTCACGCGTTTCATCCGATAAGGTGACACAATGATTAAGCCAACAATTAACGCGACGCCACCAAGGATCAACACAAAAAAGTCTCGTAGCTTAGCGCCAGCTAAAAATAACATCCCAACGGTCGCCACGAACATCACTATCACAGTGCCTAAATCAGGCTGACTCAAAATCATTCCAGCCAAAATCAGAAAGACTCCTAATGGCTTATAAAAGCCCTTAGCATGTTCAACAACTTCGGCATGACGCCGGACAATATAGGCGGCGAGATAACTGAAAAAACCTAATTTAGCGAGTTCTGACACTTGAATATTAATCGGCCCAAATGACAACCAGCGCGTGCTGCCATTGACCGTTTTACCAACAAACATCACCAAGACTAAAGCAACAAAGGTCGCCAACAGCAACAATGAACTATGTTTTTGCCATTTTTCCATCGGTATTTGTAAACCAATCACTAAAATAGCCACACAACCCATCAGGTAAAAAGCATGGCGTTGAATAAAATGAAACGGATTGCCCGTTAAACGCTGGCCTTCAGGCATCGACGCTGAAGCCACAATCACAAAGCCAATGAGTAACAACGTAATAACTAACGTAAATAACACCCGATCATACAATAGGGTATCATTTGGCTTGTTACTGCCAGTGATCTCTTGCCATACAGCGGCGAGTGAGGTTGGGAATAAGTTAACTGACTGGGTCATAATTTTTCCACCGCGCTGATGAAACATTGACCCCGTTCAATATAGTTTTTAAACATGTCGAGACTGGCGCAAGCGGGTGACAATAAAACAGTATCACCGGTTTGTGCCAATTGATTTGCTTGAATAACCGCTTGGGTTAGATCATCACAGCGAATGGCCTGCGGATAAATCGCCACAAATAGCTCTTTATCGCGGCCGATCACCATTAACTGATCGACATATTGCGAAAATGGCTGTTTTAAACCATTAATGTTAGCACCTTTGGCATCACCACCAACAATCACAATGAGCTTTCCTTGTTGATTTGATAGCCCTTCCAATGCTGCTAAGGTCGCGCCAACATTAGTCGCCTTCGAGTCATTTAGCCAAGTGATCCCACGATGCTCAGAAATCTGCTGGCAACGGTGTGCTAGTCCTGAAAATTGCTTTAATGTTGTCAGCATTGCATTGATTGGTAACCCAGCAAGTTGCCCCAATGCTAAGGCGGCTAATGCATTCATTTGATTATGTTGACCTACCATTGCCAATTTTTCGACATTAAGTAGAGCCTCAGCACCTTGATATAACGAACCACTGACTAAACCAAAATTTTCACCGACAGGCGCATTAGCACCGAAACTAATAATCTTTTTAGTCTGACTAGGCGCACTTAACCGATCATCTCGATTCACTACTATGGTATCAGCTAATTCAAAAATACGATGTTTCGCGGCAACATAACCTGAAAAATCATCATAACGATCAAGATGATCATCGGTAACATTAAGGACCGTTGCCGCAATTAGCTTTAACTGATGCGTTGTTTCAAGTTGAAAGCTCGATAATTCTAAAATGAATAATTCAATACTCTGATCAAGAACAAGATCAAGCACTGGAATACCAATGTTGCCACCAATCGCTGCATCAATACCCGCTTGATTAGCCATTTCACCGAGCAGAGTTGTGACGGTTGTTTTACCGTTAGAGCCCGTAATTGCAATCACTGGTACTTGCACAAAATGACCAAACAATTCGATGTCGCCCCAAATCAAACAGCCGCTTTTTGCTGCCGCTTTAATGGCTGGATGACTAATCGCAATACCGGGGCTAACCAGCAGAATTTCAAATTGGCTGAAATCTACACCATCAAACGTTCCTAAATTGAGCGCAACGCTGCCGAATTGTTCAGTAATCGTTGAAACGTTAAACGCTGTACGGGTATCAAATAAGGTTGGAGTAATGCCTTGTTGCAATAAAAAACGCACGCAAGACTGCCCTGTTAAGCCTAAGCCTAACACTGCAATCTTTGAATAATGTTGTGCGTTTATGATCATGTTATTTGTTCCAAACTCTATTATCTAATTTTCAATGTGGCTAAACCAATCAGCACTAAGACCAGCGATATAATCCAAAAACGGACAATAACCCGAGGCTCAGGCCAACCTTTTAATTCATAATGATGGTGAATCGGTGCCATTCTAAAAATACGCTGGCCCCGTAATTTAAAGCTACCCACTTGCAGAATCACCGACACGGTTTCCATCACAAAAACACCGCCCATGATCACTAATAATATTTCTTGACGCACTAATACCGCAATAACGCCTAATGCCGCCCCTAACGCTAATGAACCAACATCGCCCATAAAGACTTGCGCTGGATAAGTGTTAAACCATAAAAAGCCTAATCCGGCACCAAAAATAGCTAAACAGAACACCGTTAATTCACTGGCGAGCGGTAAATGAGGTAAATGTAAGTATTGAGAAAAGTTAACGTTACCCGTTAAATAAGCAACTAAGCCAAAAGCACCGGCAACCATTAACGTTGGCACAATGGCTAAGCCATCGAGACCATCGGTCAAGTTCACCGCATTACTGGCACCCACTAGGGTAAAATATACGAGTGCGATATATAGCAGGCCTAATTGCGGTAAAACATCTTTAAAGAATGGCACCACTAAGACTGTTTCATTCGCTGAGCTAGCATTAACATATAAAAATATCGCGACACCTAAGGCAATAACCGATTGCCAAAAATATTTCCAACGCGCGATCAGCCCTTTAGGATCTTTGCGCACCACTTTACGATAGTCATCAATAAACCCGATCAAGCCGAAACCACTCAGTACAAAAAGCACCACTAACACATAGTAATTACTTAAATCAGCCCACAGTAATGTACTTAAAATTATCGCGCCTAAAATCAAGATCCCGCCCATGGTTGGCGTCCCTGATTTACTTAAATGAGATTGCGGGCCATCACTTCTTACGGTCTGGCCAATTTGCATCCGTTGTAAATAACGGATCAATTTTGGTCCCATCCATAAAGAGAAAGACAACGCGGTTAACGCCGACAAAATACTGCGTAGGGTTAAATATGAAAAAACATTAAAACCCGAAATATACTGGGTTAAATATTCAGCTAACCAAACTAACATGTTTCAATACCTCCAACAGTTGCCGGTAACGCTTTAATATAGCCAATGACTTGTTCCATTTTGGCACTTCTTGAACCCTTCACTAACACGGTAGTTGTGTCTTCTCTCTTGGTTGAGCGCAATTGCTGCTCGATATATAGGTTCAAACTTTCTTTATCCTCAAAATGCTGATGATGCCCAGTAAATCCACTGGCATAATATTGGCTAAAAGTACCAATAGTTAATAATAATTCTATTTGTTGTTGTTCGATAATTGGACCTAAATTTTGATGGCACGCTATTGCATGCTCACCTAGCTCCCCCATATCCCCCAGGACTAAAATCCGTTGCCCTGAATATCGACCTAATAATTTAATGGCTGCAGCGACCGAGGTATTATTGGCATTGTAGGTATCATCAATCACCGTTAATTTTTGAGTTAACTGGGTGACATTAAGACGCCCCGAAACATCATCCATTAATCGTAAGCCCGCCTCAATTTGCTCCAATGTTGCGCCAACGGCAAATGAAGCAGCGGCAGCAGCCAATGCATTAGCGACATTATGCAGGCCAGGTAAAGCCAATATAATGGACTGCTCACCACCCTCATTACATAAAATAAAGCTGACGCGTCCTTGAGTATCCATGGTGATATTGTAAGCATAAAATTTAGCCGTTTTATCACCTTCACTAGAGAAAGTCGTCACTTTTCTAAAATGATTTAACTGGTATAGATCTTTCACATAATCACTGTGATGATCAAAGATAGCCTCTCCTGATTGACCCAAATGATTAAATATTTCTGATTTAGCCTGTGCCACACCGTCAATACTGCCAAACCCTTCTAAATGCGCGGCACCAATGTTAGTAATTAACGCGACATCGGGCTTAACTAACGCACTGCTGTAATCAATTTCACCAAGATGGTTAGCCCCGAGTTCAATCACCGCAAACTCATCATCTTTGGTTAATCGTAATAAGGTCAATGGCACGCCAATGTCGTTATTAAAATTGCCTAACGTCGCTAACACTTGGCCTCGTTGCGCTAAAATGGCGGCGATCATTTCTTTGACCGTGGTTTTACCGCAACTGCCAGTAATAGCAATAAGTTTGGCGCCGCATAACTGGCGATTTAATCCAGCCAATTGTCCTAATGCAGCACGGGTATCGTTAACCACCAACTGTGAAACATTGGTGTCGCGGATTGATTGCGCTTGGCTAACAATTAAAACGGCCGCCCCTTGTGCAACCACTTGTTCAACAAACTGATGGGCGTCAAAATTATCGCCATAAAGCGCAATAAAACAATCACCAGATTGAACCAATCGGGAATCAGTAACTAATTGTGTTATAACTTGATCTGGTCCCAGCAGGCGCCATCCTAATTGCTGGGCTATGTACGAAAGCTTAACCGCGATCATAATGGTTTCCCTTTCTCTAACACGTCACGAGCCCAAGCTCTTTCATCATAATTAATTCTTTGTTGACCAATAATTTGATAATCTTCGTGGCCTTTACCTGCTAACAAAACAATATCTTGTTCATTGGCATGGTTAATGGCCAATTCGACCGCTTTAGTGCGTTCTAATTCAATCTTTATTGCTGACCTATTATTCAGACCTGTCAACATTTGTTCAATAATCACCTTGGGATCTTCGGAGCGGGAATTATCCTGAGTAAAAATAATTTGGTCAGCGTATTGTTCTGCTGCCGCGGCCATTAATGGCCGTTTACCTTGGTCTCTGTCGCCACCACAACCAAACATCACAATTAATTGTCCCGAACAATGTACTCTTAGCGCTTGTAACGCTTTAGCTAAGGCATCACTGGTGTGCGCGTAATCGACGACCACGGTTGGTTTGCCCGCGCTAACAAATGCTTCCATGCGACCCGCAACAGGTTTCAGCTGTGGGGCGAACCCAACCAACTCAGCCAAATCAAAGCCAGCACTGGTTAAGGCCGTTAACGCCGCTAAAATATTTTCTAAATTAAAAGCACCAAGTAATTTACTCTTTAGCTGTAATGCTTGCTGCTGATTTTTAATGGTGGTTTCAATACCATTTGAATGATATATCGTCTCATTGGCTGCAATAAAAGCATGTACACTGTCCTGTCGGCTAAAGCAACTGACATTAACGTGCGAGTCCCAGTTTGCTAGCCACTGACTGCTAATAGGATCATCGCCATTAAGCACCGCTCGCTTGCAATGTTTGGCACTGAATAAGCTTTGCTTAGCGGCGGCATAACTGACCATATCACCATGAAAATCAAGATGGTCGCGCGATAAATTGGTGAACACCGCGACATCAAACTGGATATCCGCCACGCGATGTAATGCCAAACCATGGGATGACACTTCCATCACGACATGACTAGCATTTAGCGCCACGGCCTGCGCCAAGTGTTTTTGTAAATCAATGGCATTGAGTGTGGTATTGGGACTCGGCACTAATTGTGCTAGCAAGCCATTACCAAGCGTCCCTAATGTGTAGGTTTGATGACCGAGTAGTTCCAGCCATTGCGCAATTAAGTGCGTTACGGTGGTTTTACCGTTAGTGCCAGTCACAGCAATCATGGTTACCTTTTGACTTGGCTGTTGGTAAAACTCTCCAGCAAGCGCTGACAATTTAGCGGGCAAGTCTGCCAGATGAATAATTGTTCCCTGTGGGGTTACTTCAACAAAATTGGCTTGTGCACTATTTTCACCACCAGTAAGTTCACTTAATATCGCCGTGGCGCCAGCCGCTAATGCGGAATCGATATATTGGCGACCATCGGTTACACTGCCCTTTAAGGCAACGAACAAGCTGCCGATTGTTACTTCACGGCTGTCCAGTGTCATGGCGTTAATATGTAAATCAGCCAACTTACTCAATTCGTTAGCGGGTAAATAGATTGCCAATAACTGCGTTAATGATTGTGGGATCATTTTATGCCCCCTTGCGATCCAAAGTGATTGGATGATGATGCTACTGACACTGGTAATACAACCGTTTTGCTCGGGGCAATATTTAGTAATTGTAAGGCCGCGGTGGTCACTTTAGCAAACACTGGTGCTGCAACATCACCGCCATAATATTTATCGCCCTGTGGTTCATTAATAAAGACCACGGTCACTAAACGAGGATTATCAATCGGCGCAATCCCAGCGAACGAGACTAGATATTCATCACCATAACCGCCAGCAACCGCTTTTTGTGCCGTACCCGTTTTACCCGCTACTCGATAGCCGCCAATGCGAGCCTTAGTTGCGGTGCCACCTTCTTTGGTCACCCCTTCCATCATTTGCAATACCGCATTAGCTACCGCAGGCTCTATCACTTGGGTGCCAATAGGTTGCTTGTCTAACTTGAGAATTGAGACGGGGTTGAGTTTGCCTTTGTTGGCAATCACAGAATAAGCACGGGCTAATTGCAACGGCGTTACGGTTAAACCGTAACCAAAGGATAATGTCGCTAATTCAAAATCAGACCAACGGCGTCGATCCGGTAAAATACCTGAACTTTCACTCGGTAGACTCACGTTGGTATGAGCGCCAAAACCTAAGGAAGAAAATGCCCCAAGATATTGTTGCTTCGGCACTGATAACGCTAACTTACTCACCCCAACATTTGATGATTTAGCAATAATAGTAGCGACATCAATTTTACCATAGTTGTGACTGTCTTTAATTCGACTACCACCAATTCGATACCAACCCGGCGACGTATCAATCACCGAATCAACTTTGTATTCACCAAAATCTAATGCCGTCATCACCGCTAATGGTTTCATGGTGGAGCCAGGTTCAAAGGTGTCGGCAATCGCGCGATTGCGTAATTTATGTGATGCCATAGTACGGCGATTATTTGGATTAAACGATGGCGTATTAGCCAAAGCCAAAATTTCACCGGTGGTGACATCTAACACCACCACAGAGCCGGAGGTGGCTCGATAATATTCAGTGGCAATTTTTAACTCGCGATAAGCAATGGCTTGAATCCGCTGATCGATACTTAACACGACATCGTTAGCGTGCTCGCCTTCTTCCACAATATTAAGACGTTCAACGACCATGCCATCCCGCGATTTCCGGACTTTGCGCTTAACCGGTGATCCCGTTAGCCAATCATTAAAACTACGCTCGATACCGTCTTGACCTTTATCGTCAATATTGGTGTAACCAACAACGTGAGCCACCACTTCCCCGGTGGGGTAGTAACGCCGTGATGATGGTTTTAAATTGATGCCTGGGATCTTAAGCTGTTTAATATAGTTGGCTTGAGCCGGAGAAACTTGACGTTTAAGGTAGGCGAAACGACGAGTTTTACTTTTGACCGTTGCTAAAATATCTTTGAGCGGACGCTCTAATACATCCGCCAGCGCTTGCCAGCGGCGCATATCCTCTAGGCCGTTGTTATCATGAACTATTTTCGGATCAACCCACACGGTTTCAACCGGAACACTGACCGCTAGCGCAATACCATGACGGTCGACAATATTACCTCGGTGTTCTTGCGAAACGGTGGTTCGCAATGAACGCATATCTCCTTGATGGCGTAAATGCTCAGAGTCGATAATTTGTAAAAACGAAACACGGGCAATGATCCCCATGAAAACCAGCACAATAATCCCTACAATGACATAAAGACGCCAATTGATTAGGTTTGGTTGTATTTTCGCTTTTGCTTGTTTTTTCATTTTGATGATACCGCTATCTCTTTTTGGGTTTGCGGACGCTTCATCTGCAGCTGTTCCATCGCAATGCGTTCAATGCGACTGTGTTCAGCTAACGCCATTTCTTCAACCAACAAATGACGAGCTTCAAGTTTTAGCTCATCACGTTGCTGCCTTAACTCTTCCCAGTGACCGATATATAAACGATTTTGATGGCTACTATAAACGACAAAAATCGCAGTCACTAATACTGATAACACCAACATCACCAACCAAAAATGAGCAATCAGATCAGACCAGATTACTTTAGATAAATTGATGGTGCGTTGTTGGGCGACCATTGTTGCTATAACTTTTCAGCAATTCGTAACACCGAGCTACGCGCTCGGGGATTTTCATCAACTTCATCTTTCGATGGTTTAATTGCTTTACCAATGGCTTTAAACGTTCTGGTTTTATTCAATTGTTCTTCGGTCATTGGAATACCAAAAGGAACATCTTCTCCTTTTGATTGCTTACGAATAAAACGCTTAACAATCCGATCTTCTAATGAATGAAAACTAATCACTGACAATCGTCCTTCGGGCTTTAGCACCTCAATTGAAGCTAGTAATGCCTGTTCTATTTCTTCTAATTCACTGTTGATATAAATACGGATTGCTTGGAATGTTCGGGTCGCAGGATGTTTGTTACGATCTTTTTTCGGCACCACTCGTGCAACAAAATCGGCTAACTGCTTGGTGGTTTCAAAAGGTTTTTCTTGGCGATCTGCAACGATAGAACGTGCAATATGAGTCGCCCAATTTTCTTCACCAAAAGTTTTTATCACGTAAGCAATTTCATCGACTTCAGCCTGTGCTAGCCATTGCGCAGCACTGCGACCTGAAGTTGGATCCATTCTCATATCAAGGGGTCCATCGCGCATAAAGCTAAAGCCACGGGCAGCATCATCTAATTGCGGCGAAGAAACCCCCAAATCCATTAGCACACCGTCTAATTGACCAGTGAGTCCTAACTCTTCAACATATTGAGCAAGCCCAGAAAAAGGACCCGCCAAAATTTTGAATCGTGGATCTTCTTGCTCGAGCTCTTTAGCCACGGCAATCGCACTAGGATCGCGATCGATACCGTACAAACGACCATTAGGTCCAAGCTTAGCGAGTAATTGTCTTGAATGACCGCCGCGTCCGAAGGTTGCATCAACATAGATACCAGCTGGATTGATTGCTAAACCATCCAACGCTTCGCCGAGCAAAACGGTGACGTGTGAAAATTCTTGAGTCATAATTTACAGTGATAAATCCTTTAATCGAGTCGTATTACTAAAATCAATTGTTTGCACTAATGCTAAATCTTTTTGCATTTGTGCTAACCATTGAGTTTCATCCCACAATTCAAATTTATTAACTTGCCCTATTAGCATTAGCTTTTTGTCTAGGGTCGCATGTTGTCGCAATGGTGCTGATAACAAAATTCTGCCATTTTTATCCATTTCACAATCGTTAGCATTACCAAGAATTAACCGTTTAATCGGTGCTTCTTGCGGATCGAAATCAGATAACAGCATTAATTTTTGTTCCACCAATTGCCATTGGTTTAGTGGATAGAGCAGTAAACAAGGGCGAGTGATATCAATAGTACAGACCAATTTACCTTCACCTTGCATCCGCACGAGCTCACGATAGCCGGTAGGCATCGTTAATCGTCCTTTAACATCAAGGTTGATGGATGTTGTTCCGCGAAACATTATTGAATATCCCTCATAATCCCCAAAAAAACCACTTTATGACACTTTTTGCCACTAAACTAATTCTAGGGGTATGGTCAAGCCTCGTCAAGGCTCTATTGCAGACTTTTCGTTTAATCGGTACAAGACTTTGAAGTTACTCAAAATGTAGTTGCTTTTTTTTTAACCGATTTGATTAAAGAAAAATAGATTGCGGTCGATAGTAAGATGAAGAAAAAAAATAAGGAAGTATAATGTCAAGTGTTAGCGCAACAAATTCAGGCAGTGGTCAACAGATATTAACGGCCGCTTTAAGTAAAAGTCTTCAGGAAGCAGAAGGGAAAATGGCATTACAACTATTGGAAGCTGCTGCCGCAACCACTCAAGTGATGGCAACACCAGCAAGCTCCAGTGCCAATTTAGGTAGTCATATCAATATTAAAGCTTAGCTCGTTATTGGTAATACACGATTTCGCCCTAGCCGTTTAGCTTCATAAAGTTGCTCATCGGCACGGGTGATAAAACTTGTGAGCGTATCACCGGTTCGAAACTCTGAAACGCCAAATGATGCGCTAATGTTATCAACTGACTTAGCGGTTCTTTTATCCCGTACCGATAATTTTTCGATCAGCTTACGGGTGGTCTCAGCAAACTGACGCGCGCGACCCAACCCACTTTGGGGCAATAAAATTGCAAACTCTTCACCACCAAATCGATAAGCTTGTGACCCATCTCGGGCACTATCGTTGAGTCGTCGACCAAAGGATTTTAAAACCTGATCACCCAATAAATGACCATACTGATCGTTAAATCGCTTGAAGTGATCAATATCGGCTAAAATCAGACATAATCCTTGGTTATTTTTGGCCATTAACGAGGTTAACTCAGCATCAAACGAATGGCGATTTAGCAAACCAGTTAGGGAATCATAGAGCGCAAGTTTTTCAGTAGCGGCTAATTGCTTTTTCAGTGATTCTATTTCCTGTTGAGATTTCTCTAACGTGTGATTAAAAAATTTAGCGGCATTACTAATACGTTTAGTGTCACCGGCCAAGTTACGGATCAATACCATCACTTCTTCAATCGACCAACCTTCATCTTCCACCCGGTGCAAATCTTCGAAGGATTTTTCAATCGCCCGTTGAAATTTACCGCTATCGACTCGAGTATCTTTAACCGATTGCGTCAACTCACAAAGCATAGCGTCAACACTTTGTCTTAATTGCCACGTTTGTGAATCCGTTTTATCGGCAACATGATGTCGATATATCAACTCGGCACGCATTGGAGGACAAATTTTATTACCATCGAGCAAGGCATCAAGCTCTTGGTTAAGCTGTGGGATCTCTTCGGAAACATAGGCATACCACAGCGCATAATTAGTGGGTGTGGTTGGCACCTGATATTTGATCATTAAAGGTACCGCTTTTTTTAAATAGCCAGCCGATTGATTAAAAATATCTTGGGTCATAAAACTATCCTTAGGTGAAAGCGTCCCGGTGTACACACTTGCAGTGCCAATTAGGAATAATGTTAGCACCCTTTTTAGCAATTATCAGTATCCAATGGCAATAATACCGCCTGTGATTGCTCGGCTAAATCTTTTAAATAATGCCATAGCTTACCGACTCGGGCTAAACGCATTCGATCACTGGGGGCTGCAATCCAAAAACTGCGAACAATATTAATTTCACTACTTAGTACCTTCACTAAATGTGGAGATTGCCGAGCCAAGAAACACGGTAAAATAGCCAAACCTAACCCCTGTTCAACCGCACGCCATTGCGAAATAACACTAGTGCTTCTAAAAATAGGGTCAATATCCGATAAATATCGATTAAGATAATTTAATTGATTACTAAACAGTAAATCATCGACATATCCAATTAAGTCATGACTCGACAGTTGCTCTAATGTTGTGATAGTCCCATGTTTGGCTACGTAGTCTTTGCTGGCATACATCTGCAACCGATAGTCCGACAATTTAGCCACCACCAACGATGTATTTTTAGGTTTTTCAATGGTCACCGCCAAGTCAGCTTCGTGTTGCGTCAATTTAACCAGGCGCTGTAATGGTAATAAATCAATAGTGATATCTGGATGTTGTTGGAGAAAGCCACTGAGGTTGGGTGTGATAAAAAAACTGCCGAATGCGTCTGTCGTACCAATTCTGACATTGCCTTTTTGCTGTAAATTCTTGCCTTGCAAAATCTCAATGGCACTCAGCATTTGTTGCTCAACACCTAAGGCTGTTTTAAATAATTCAGTGCCCTCCTCCGTTAAAACATGCCCGGTAACAGTCCGCTCAAATAACTGAGTTTCAAGTTGAGTTTCAAGTTTATGAAGTCGACGGGAAATAGTTGATGGATCTAGGTTTAATCGTTTTGAGGCTAAGACTAAAGTCTCGGTTCTTGCGACTTCTAAAAAAACTTTCAAATCATCCCAATTCATTGATAACCGCCTATATTTTATATTTACAGCATGCTTTGCATTTATGCAAGACTGCCTTGCATTTACCCCTCTTGTCAAGTCACTCAATGCGCCTTATGCTAAATTCAATCTAAAAATAAATAAAAAGGTATTGTTATGACAGTCCGCCGCGTTCCCATGCTAATTAATGGTCAACTAGTCGAGTCGAATTCAGGTCAATGGATTGATGTGCTAAACCCTGCCACGCAAGAAGTGGTCGCTCAAGTGCCATTTGCTACACTTGATGAAGTTGATGCCGCCATTGAAAATTGCCATCAAGCATTTCAATCATGGAAAAAAGTACCGATGGGACAACGGATGCGGATCATGTTAAAGCTGCAACAGCTTATCCGTGATAACACCGACAAATTAGCTCAGCTAATCACCTTAGAGCATGGTAAAACCTTACCAGATGCCGAAGGTGAAGTCGCTCGTGGCCTTGAAGTTGTTGAACACGCCTGTTCTATTACTTCGTTACAATTAGGTGAAATGGCCAACAACGTTGCCGGTAATATTGACGTTTACACCATCAATAAACCACTTGGCGTTGGCGCTGGTATCACCGCCTTTAACTTTCCGGTGATGTTACCCTGTTTTATGTTTCCGCTAGCGTTAGCAACCGGTAATACCTTTGTGTTAAAACCCTCTGAGCAAGATCCGTCAGCCTCATTATTATTAGCACAGTTGGCCTTAGAAGCCGGTATTCCACCGGGTGTGTTAAACGTGGTTCACGGTGGTCCAGAAGTCGCGAATCGATTATGTGAGCACCCATTAATTAAAGCGGTTTCATTTATTGGTTCAACCAATGTCGGTACTCAAGTTTATCAACGAGCCAGTGCCAACAACAAACGCGCACAATGCATGATGGGGGCGAAAAACCACTGTATTGTAATGCCTGATTGTGACAAAGATCAGGCGATTAATAATATATTGGGTGCCGCTTATGGCGCAGCAGGTCAACGTTGTATGGCTAATTCCGTGGTTATTTTAGTCGGTGAAACTCGCCAATGGATTGATGAAATAGCTCAACGTAGTCATGAAATGAAAGTAGGACCTGGGACCGATCGCACGGCTGATTTAGGCCCTGTCATTACTCCACAAGCGAAGCAACGAATCATCAAACTGATCAATTCAGGCGTTGAACAAGGCGCTAACTTGATGGTCGATGGCCGTGATTGTGTGGTCAAAGGTTATGAGGAAGGTAACTTTGTCGGCCCAACCATGTTTAGTGGTGTTACCACCGGGATGGACATTTATACCCAAGAAATCTTTGGCCCGGCCTTGCTGATTATGGAAGCCGATAGTTTCGAACAAGCGGTTGATCTGATTAACGCTAATCCCAATGGTAATGGCGCGTCAATTTTCACCAATTCAGGTTATTATGCCCAACGTTTTGAGAATGAAGCCGATGCCGGACAACTGGGGATCAATATTCCAATCCCTGTGCCAGTGGCTTACTTTAGCTTTACTGGCTCGCGCGGTTCAAAGTTAGGTGACTTAGGCCCGAATGGTAAACAAGCCATTGCCTTTTGGACTCAAACTAAAACAGTATCGGCCCGTTGGTTTGCCCCGGGGCAAGACGCTGGCGCGGTTAATACGACCATTAGTATGAAGTAACGAGAAAAATAAGGTTTACTCCACATGCACCGATATCTCCGGCATTATGAGTATTTAATTTAAACGCTCTTGCCGCGGGAAAGGCCACTTCGATAGTGGCTTTTTTTATTGCTAAAACTTATTTATCGATCTATAGTGATATCACTTTGATATCACTTTGATATCACTTTGATATCACTCGTAGGTTAACAAATGAAACCACAAACCATAGAAAAACCAGCATTTAGTTGTTCAGGTTATTTGATCGTTGCACTAATCGCTGGATTAGCGACGTTATTCTTAACCGTGATGATCACGGGTAATGACAGCGTTAAAGTCTTTTTTGTCCCAATTATTCCAGTGTCTATTTTCATTGGGGTCGGTTTATATATGGTGCAACCGAAACAAGCACGGGTGATGTTATTATTTGGGAAATATTCTGGCACCGATAAAAAACCAGGTTTACGCTGGGCAAATCCTTTATTTATTAAGCGTAAAATATCGCTACGCGTTCGCAACTTTGAAAGCGACAAACTCAAAGTCAATGATCAGCTCGGTAATCCAATAGAGATCGCTTGCGTGGTGGTATGGGAAGTGGTTGATAGTGCTGAAGCTTTATTTGAAGTTGATGATTACGAGAGTTTTGTTAAAACGCAATCTGAAGCGGCATTAAGAAATCTAGCAACGAGCTACCCTTATGATCAGCACAGCAATGATGAGAATGAAGTGACTTTGCGCTCACACGCAGATGTCATTGCCGATGCGTTACAACAAGAAGTTCAAAAACGATTAGACAAAGCTGGCGTCAACGTCATTGAAGCGCGCATTAGTCACCTTGCTTATGCGCCTGAAATTGCTAGTGCTATGCTACAACGCCAACAAGCATCGGCGATGATTGCTGCGCGAGAACGGATTGTCGAAGGCGCGGTAGGAATGGTAGAATTAGCGTTAAATCGGTTAAGTGAAAACAACATTGTTGAACTTGACGAAGAGCGTAAAGCCGCAATGGTCATTAACTTATTGGTGGTATTATGTAGTGATAAAAATACTCAACCAGTGGTTAATGCTGGATCGTTATACTAGGAAAACCAATATGGCCAAACGCAAAGCCTATCCGCTGCGAATTAATGAAGATGTCTTAGCAGCAATGCAACGGTGGTCAGATGATGAGTTGCGCAGTGTAAATGCTCAAATTGAATATGTACTGCGCCAAGCATTAGTGAAGAGCGGCCGGGTAAAATTAGTCGAAAAGGTCATTACTGAAGTCGTTGATATTAATGCATCTGATCATTAAATTTTATTACTGAAGTCGAGAGACTTTAATCCCCTGCTGCCGTAATAATGCTGGCACACCATCTTTTCCCACTAAATGAGCAGCGCCAACCACGATAAACAGGCGTTGCTTATTATTTAATAGCCCCTTTAATCGTTTCACCCAAGTAACATTACGCTCAACTAGCATCATCTGATATTGCTGATCGGACATTTGTTGCTTCAGCATTTTTTCAATCGCACTTAAATCGCCAATCTGCCAAGCCTGCAATAATGCCAATGATTCGTCAGCCGGCATCGTAATCGTCTCTAACAGTGCTTCTTCATCAGCAAACATGGTGGATAATAAGTTCAATTGAAATTCAACGGTTTCTAATTCAATTAATGGCTTTGCTGATTGTTTAGCCCGCGTTAGCATTTGAGCATCAATGCCCCATGCCGGCGTTAACCCCAACTTTAAGAAAGGTAACACAGCAAGCGTATTGGTTAATGCCCACGGCTTTAATGAAGCGATTGCATGGTGAGGGATTTTTTCAGTGCTTAAGAATTTCAGTAGCTTTTGATAGGTTTGATTGGATAAATGTTGGCTAATATTTTGTCCCGCCGGCAGAAACATTTCCGCCTGTACTCTCTCTTCATGCCTAGTCATATCTAATTCAACCACTAAGCTATCACTCGCTTTAAATGCTTGTTCGATATGGTTGTTCAGAGGATACCAGCTAGCTTGGCCAATATGCATCGAGCCAAACAAATAACTCACTTGCCCTTGATGTTCTATTTGCCATAACGCAGGGTTTATTTTAGCAGTAACAATACTGCTAAAAAGAAAGACCAACAAAAAAAGAAATTTAATCATGTTTTCACCTTTATTCACGTTGGTCTTTTGATTACTTAAGGCAAACGGATTCCATCTTTACCCAAGATAATTTGACCAGACTTATACAGCGCGCCAACCGATTGCTTGAATTTCTTTTTGCTAACACCAAACAAACGGGTAATGATTTCTGGTGAGCTTTTGTCGCTAATGTGGCTAGTGCCATTGTTTTGCTTAAGAAACACAATGATTTGGTTGCCAAGCTCATCATTTTTGGTATAGCCAGGCTTATCTAATAACAGATCAATTTTGCCGTCATCACGTACTTTGTTGATATAAGCTGACATTTTTTGGCCAATGCGTAATTCTTTAAACACTTCATTACGGTATAAAACACCCCAATGCATGCCATTAATTGCCGCTTTATAACCTATATCCGTGTGATCACAAATCACCACGTTAACACGTTCATGGGCGTCATAATGAGCAGGTTCACGGTCTAAACGTTTGTCCAATTTAGAAGATGCAACCAGTCGTCCACTAACATCGATATACACTAAAACAAGGTATTTACCGCCTTCAACCATCGTTGAAGCTTGCTCAGAAAAAGGAACCAGCAAATCTTTTTCTAAGCCCCAATCTAAAAAGGCACCAACGGGTGTTAAGGCCGCCACTTTTAAGGTCGTGATATCGCCAACTTGGGCCAGTGGGGTCTTAGTGGTCGCAATTAAACGATCGTCAGAATCTTTATATAAGAAAACATCGACAATGTCGTCTATCACGTGAAGTTCATCGGTTGAGCCATGTGGTAATAGTATTTCACCAAACTCACCGCCGTCGAGATAAAAACCAAAATCGACTTCTTTAACCACTACTAAGCGATTCATTTTACCTAGTTGCACTAGGCCTCGTAATCTTGGCATCTTATTGGCTCCCAAACTGTTGGCTTAAATATTGATTAATATCAGATGACTCGTATAACCATTGCACGTCACCTTGAGCACTTTCGATGCGTAAGCAAGGGACTTTATGTCTACCGCCTAGGGTTACTAAGTCAGTTTTCGCTTGCCCTTCGATTTTGGCATCAATTAGGTCAATCTTTAATGATAAACGCTTCATTTGACGGCGTACTTTAACGCAAAATGGGCAGGCGTGAAATTGATACAGTTTTAGCTTGGCGCTTTCGACATCAACCAATTGTTGTTGCTCTAGCCCGCGCTTAACGCCTCGAGGGAAAAAAACAAAATTTAATAATAAAATAATCCGGCCAAGGACCCAGCGAATAGCGACAACCATGATAAAACCTCACAAACAAAAATTTCGCGGATTTTACCATAGAAAACGCTAAAGCTCAGTAGTTTTTAAAGTGAATCCGTCAGCTGTTGTTTAATTTGTGATGCAAGTTTAACCGTTAGTTTTTGCAGCTCTGTCACGGCAGCACGATAACCATCGTTATTTAATGGCTGGTTAAAATTAAAATCTTGTTGCACCAATAACTGTTGGTCTCTATATAACTGATATTTTCCAGAAAATAGTACTGAACTTTGCTCTGTCGGATAAAATTGTTCCACCAACAATCGCAATTCAAAGCAGTTTTTAGTACAGTTTTTTGCTAATTGAGCATAGGTTCTAAAAATAGTTTGTTGCTTGTTTAGTGTGTTAACTAAGCTCCGCGCAATTGCCTTATCTAATGATTCAGCCCAAACATGATATTTAGTCACATATATTTGGCCATTGTCCCGTTGTAATAATAAATTAGGCTGCTGTAAAAAATCGACTAATTGTATCCGCTCAACAAACAAGGTTGGTAAAGTCAAGTCAACCTGCTGCGTGAGCGGTGCCGGTGGTAGTTGATAATAATTAACTTGCGGCGTCACTGAACTACAGCCAGTGATAATAAGCACGATAAAACCAGCCCATAAGCTATTAATCTTCATTATTTAATCCTTTAGGCTGTGGATCAGCGTCTGCTTGTGTTTCAAAAATAAGGGCATTGGGTTTGTTATTCAACTCTTTAATAAGCGGTCTAACTTCCCGTAAAAATAATTGTAGTTGATTCATTGTTTGATCCAGTTCGCCATACAATGGCGACTTGGCGTCATAGCTTTTCATCATTTTGGTTAACTGACTCAGGGTGGTATTAATTTGTTGCGGAATAGCCTGAGTTTGTTTATCGGTTAATAACGTGTTTAAGCCCGCCACGGTTTTCTTAAGTTCGCCCATAGTGACATTAGCACTGGAGAGCATTTGATTGATATTATCAATGGTGACATCAATCGGCATTTGTTCAAACTTATCGAGAATGGCAAAAACTTTCTGCTCAATTTGTGCCAGCGATCCTGACACGCTTGGGATCACGGCTTTATTTGATACAAGACCAATCACCGAGTCTTGATCAACCGGATAAAAGTCTAAATCTACAAATAAACTGCCGGTCAGTAAACTGCCTGTTTTCAGCGTTGCTTTTAAGCCTTGGGCGACCCAAGTATCCATTTGCTGTGCAATGGCACTCACCGCGGCAAGATCATTATTCATTCCGACCCGAGCGGGTTCAATCCTAATCACCACCGGAATTCGACGTTCCGAGGATTCAACATCACTGTTACTAATCAGTGATAGTGAAATATCAGTCACCGTGCCAATACGAATGCCACGATATTCAATCGGTGCTCCAGGGCTTAAACCGCGTACCGAATCCTTAAATAACACCACAAACTCTTTGAATTGGTATTTTCGTTGCTCATAAACACTGTCTTTATCGGGGTAAAGATTAAAAATGGTCGCATTCTCAATCGGTTCTCCCAACGGAAGATCATCGGGAACATCAAAAGTAACCCCGCCACTAATTAACGATTCAACCGATCCAAGGTTCACTTTAATCCCTTGGGCTGATGCTTCAAAACTGACGCCACTGCTGTTCCAAAAATAGGTGTTATCGGTTACCAAATTACTGTAGGGCGCTCGAATAAAAATTTGATAATGGACGATACGTTTTTTAACATCAAAATCAGATTGTTCCACTCGGCCCACTTCAAAACCGCGGTAAGTTACCGGATCACCAACCGACACAGATTTTCCTTTATTTCCTTCTAGACTCACTCGGATACCAGGCACACCAATTGGAGTAATAGGCTCTTGTTCTAAACCAACAAATTCATCCGGTGACTCAGCACCTTCGCCTGGTACAAATTCAATATAAGAACCAGACATTAAAGTCCCTAACCCCGAAATCCCACCGCTGCCGATACGAGGCTTAACGACCCAAAACAATGAGTTGTTATTGAGTAAATCTCGTGCTTGCGGGTTTAATCTCGCTGTCACGATAACCCCATTACGTTGGGCATTTAATACCACCGATTGCACCACTCCAATGTCAACATTGAGAGTTTTTACCCGCGTTTTCCCGGCCTCTAATCCTTCGGCATTCTGAAATTCAATGCTAATTAGCGGACCACGGTTATAATAGTTATCTGCAACCATCCAAATACCAATACATAAGGCAACTAAGGGTATTAACCACACCTTTGAGACTCTATTATGGGTAGAAATATCAGCTTTCGCTTGTTGAAATGACGACTGAGATGACATTAATTGTCCTTAGTAATGTTAAGTTTATTGGTGACCTGTTGGTCGGAAGATTCGAGTTTATCCCATAATAATCGCGGATCAAAAGTCATGGCAGCAATCATAGTCAAGACCACCGAAATTGCGAATGTCAGCGCTGCGATACCAGGCCGGACATTAAGTAAACTGCCTAATTGAATTAACGCCACTAAAATCGCCACCACAAAGACATCGACCATTGACCAACGGCCTATAAATTCAGTGATACGATATAATACGGCGCGCTCAGCAGCATCAATATGGGTGTTAAAACGCACACTATAACAAAGCCAGAATAGAATAATAAACTTAGTGACTGGCACAATGACACTGGCGATAAAAACCACCATCGCTATTGGTTGCGAGCCCATTTCCCATAGGGCTATCACCCCTTCAACAATATTGGCAGACTCAATCATCCCTAACTGTTCAGTCGCCATTATCGGGTATAAATTAGCTGGAATATAAAACATCAATGCCGTGATTAATAGCGCCAATGTTTTTTGAATATTATAGGGTTTTCTCAAGTGAAGTGGGGCTCGGCAGCGACGGCAAAATTTATTCGATACAGTGGATAACTTGCCACAACTTTGGCAACTGGCTAATCCCTGCTCAGCGGCAGAATCTGAAGAATATTGAGTCATGATTTTTTTGCTAAATCCATCCAATACCAAAATTGATGTTTATCCACTAAAGTAAGCACTTTAACATAACACAAACAAAACAATAAATAAGCGCCAAATGACAAACCAATACCAATTTGAGCAATCGTGACCAATTTGATTAAGCTAACCAACACCGCAACAAAAAACACTTCCGCCATTGACCAAGGTAACAGAGTAAAAATAAGTCGCAATAATGTCGAATTATAAAAGGTATGACCAAACAGATTTAAGCTAACTAAAAACAATAAAATGAAGCCTAATATCACTGCTGGAAACAGCACAATAAAGGCAAAAACTCCTAGTGCCAGTAGTTTATAAGGTCCACTATAAAGTTCAGTAGCCGCCTGCCATAGTGTAATTTCCATCATGTTGCCGCTTAAGGTGAAACTCATAAACGGAAATAACAGAGACAAGATCAACAAAATCACCCCCGTTAACGAGTAGGACATTAAATTGTTAATCGCATTAACCTTTAAGCGCGATATCTTATGACCACAGCGGGAACAAAGAGCACATTGACCAGGATTGAGCACAGGAAAGCTCATTAAATAATCACAATGTTGACAAGCAATTTTAGTGCTCAAATCTATTCTTCCTTAAAAATTTATACTCATGATCAATTTATCTCTATTAAATCACAATTCACTATTGACAATCATTATATAAAATGTAACTTTTTAGTTATCGAACAACGATACAAGGAGCCGATTTTATAATTCTTTTCCATCTAACAAAGAGAGATAAAATTGTATGTATAAAATTAATATAAGTGGTCAACATGTTTCTGTTTCTGATGAAATGCAAGAATACGTCAAACAGTCCATTCAAAGTTTAGAACGTTTTAGCGATCAAATAACCAGTGTTAATGTTAACTTTACCACTGAAAAACACGATACTCACCTGATTGTCGCCGAAGCGCAAATTCATATTCCTGGTAGTGATATTTTTGCCACTGCAACCGCTGATCGACATATTAAAAATGCCGTCAATAACTTAATTGGTAAGTTAGAAAATCAGCTTAGAAAGCACAAAAGTAAACATCTTGATAAAGTTCACTCAAGTGATAACGTTTCGAGTGAGTCCGCCAGTGAACAAGAACTGCAAGACGAATATAATGCATTGGCCGACCGCGGCGCATTAGAAGCATAATCCGACCTAGGGATTGATTTCATCATCAATCCCATTTATTTATTATCGACTAATTCTAGCTAACTCAAATTTCATCATTAATTCTTTAACCTTCAAACCACGTCGCGATCCAATAAATACGATGCCATTGGGTGTATCATTAGCCAATACTAAATATTGATCATTAACCTTATAAGCGCCTTTGGTTTTATCACTGCGCCATGCTGTTGGATGCAGCCAAACTTGATCACACCGTTCAATCCAGTCTCCTTCAATATAAGGATGACTAAATCCTTCAATATCTTCTAAGCGTTTAAAAACCAAGCTACCCCAAGTACAAATGTCACCGTCGCAACGATCATCAAAAAAAGTGAATAACCTACCTCGAAACACATAATCAGCTTCAAACATTGCAGTAACAAACAATTGATCTTGCTGTTTTTCAGTGGGTAAAGAATCAGGTAAAGGACAAAATTGTGCCATCACCGATGAAGACAAGCCTAAAAGCGCTATCGAGAACCACTGTTTAAATTTCAAAATCGAACCTCTATCGTTTAGTTGCGGTGATTATACAATAACCATGCTATTTGTTAACCAAAAACAAACAATCAGAACATTGTCGACAATAAAAATCCAAACGACTCTAGTCAAATAAAACAAAAACACCAAAAAACAGACACTTGAAAAAATTAAGACCTAAGTTTAATTTAATTCAAACTATTATTATTGTTAAATAAGTAAACATTGTTGACAATTACCCTGTTTGACACGTAAATTGTTAATAAATTGATAAAGTAATATTACTAAGTTGGACAGATGTCAGTGGCGATTTTAAAGAGTAAGCAAAAAAATAGTGTTAAAACTTCGCTCACCTTAGCCGAGCAGGTCCTAACCAAAATTCAAACCGCTATTATTAAAGGTGAAATCCCTAACGGCAGCAAAATAAATGAACAAGAGCTTGCTGCAACCTATGGCATTAGCCGCGGTCCACTGCGCGAAGCAATCAGCCGGCTAGAATCGCAAAAACTGATTGAGCGCATTCCTCATGTGGGCGCACGAGTGGTTTCACTCGATATTAATGAGTTAAGTGATTTATTTAAGGTTCGCGAAGTGCTCGAAGGGATGGCCGCTCAACTAGCGGCTGAAAACATGACCGATGACGAGATTAAAGAACTCGAAAACCTGTTATTAAGTCATGAGCAATCAGAACAATTGCAGCAGGGCGATAGCTATTATCAACAGCAAGGCGATTTAGATTTCCATTACTTGATTATCACTGGTTCTAAAAATAGAACCTTGATCAATACCTTAACCATAGATTTATACCACATTATTAGAATGTACCGTTTTCAGTGTAGCGCCGAAACAACCCGGCCGCAAAAAGCATTTAAAGAACATCGTCGAATTGTCGAAGCTATTGCAGCACGTGACGGTGAATTGGCCCAGTTACTAATGAAACGCCATATTAGTGCTGCCCGAAAAAATACCGAGCAACGATTAAGTTTAATCGCTGCGAATAACTAAAGGATTCTATGATGACTAAACTCTCTGCAGGTGCACGTTTTCGCACCGCGATCGAACAAGAACAACCCTTACAAATTATTGGAACGGTGAATGCTTACTTTGCTCTAATGGCGGAACAAGCTGGTTTTAATGCCATTTATTTATCCGGTGCTGGCGTCGCTAATGCCTCGTTTGGTTTACCTGATTTAGGCATGACCTCAATGAATGATGTGGTGACCGACGCCTCGCGAATTACCGCAGCGACCGATGTTCCGTTATTGGTTGATATTGATACCGGTTGGGGTGGTTCATTTAACATCGCCCGTACCATCAGGGAATTTGAACGCGCTGGCGTTGCGGCGGTTCACATGGAAGATCAGGTCTCACAAAAACGTTGTGGCCATCGTCCGAATAAAGCTGTGGTTTCGACCGAAGAAATGGTTGATCGGATAAAGTCAGCAGTCGATGCGCGTACCAATCCAGATTTTGTCATTATGGCTCGGACCGATGCGTTAGCCGTTGAGGGTTTAGAGTCTGCGATTGAGCGTGCCAAAGCCTATGTCGCTGCAGGTGCCGATATGATTTTTGCCGAAGCATTGACCGAATTAACTCAATATCGTCAATTTAAAGATGCCGTAGGCGTGCCTATTTTAGCCAATATGACTGAGTTTGGTAAAACAGAGTTATTTGACACAAAACAGCTTGGTGACGCAGGGGCAGATATGGTGCTTTATCCATTAAGTACCTTCCGAGCAGCAAACAATGCCGCTCTTAATGTTCTCAAGTCAGTGCGTAAAAATGGCCACCAGCGTGATGTAGTCGATACGATGCAAAGTCGCGTCGATCTCTATGAATTTTTAGGTTATCACGAATATGAGCAAAAACTAGATAACCTTTTTAGCCAAGAGAAATAACCGAATTTTCCCATGGCTTTGAGGCATTAACATCAACGCCATCGATATATAATAATCAATAAGGAATTGAGCAATGAGCGATAAAAAATTATCAGGTGCTGGTTTACGTGGTCAATCAGCCGGCGAAACAACTTTATGTACTGTCGGTAAAAGCGGTTCAGGATTAACTTACTGTGGTTATGATGTCTCAGATTTAGCGGACAATGCAACCTTTGAAGAAGTGGCTTTTTTATTATTTAATGGCGAATTACCTAATTCGGCACAGCTATCAACCTACAAAGCACAGTTATTTGAAATGCGCGATTTACCCAAAGCATTAAAAGAAGTGTTAAAGCTAATTCCTAAAGATGCCCATCCAATGGATGTGATGCGTACCGGTTGTTCATTTCTTGGTAATTTAGAACCCGAAAGTGATTTTAGTATGCAGCAAGTAGCCGCTAATCGTTTATTAGCCGCCTTCCCTGCGATCATGACTTTTTGGTATCGTTATAGCCATGACAATGTTGAAATTGATTGTGTTACCGATGAACAATCTCTCGGTGGCCATTTCCTTAAATTACTGAATGGCACCTCCCCGTCAGAACAGCATCGCCGGGTGATAGATGTGTCATTAATTTTATATGCCGAACATGAGTTTAATGCATCCACTTTTACCGCCCGTGTTTGTGCTTCAACATTATCAGATATGTATTCTTGTATCACTGGCGCTATTGGTACTTTGCGAGGTCCATTGCATGGTGGCGCAAATGAAGCCGCCATGGATATGATTTTGAAGTTTGATTCACCGAGCCATGCCAAAGAAGAAATGGCAAAAATGTTAGCCAACAAAGAAAAAATCATGGGCTTTGGTCACGCTATTTATAGCACCTCGGATCCGCGTAATGTCATCATTAAACAATGGTCACAAAAATTAGCCGCTGAGAATGGTGATACTTCTCTGTATGATATTTCGGTCGCCTGTGAAGAATTTATGTGGGACGAGAAAAAATTGTTCTGTAATGCCGATTTCTTCCATGCTTCAACTTACAACTACATGGGGATCCCAACGAAGTTATTTACCCCAATCTTTGTGTGTTCACGTTTAACCGGTTGGGCCGCTCATGTCATGGAGCAACGTACAAATAACCGTATTATTCGACCAAGTGCCGATTACACCGGTAGCGAACCAAGAAAAGTCACCCCAATTAACGAGCGCTAATAATAAGTATAAGCTCGCTGCCGATCCTTGAACTAGGATCGGCCCTGTTAAGAGATCCGTGGAACCCGCTATGAATACAACACATCGAAAACGCTTACCTGGTACCCAACTCGATTATTTCGATACCCGTGCCGCCGTCAATGAAATTAGTCCTGGCGCCTATGAAAAATTACCCTATACCTCACGGGTGCTGGCTGAAAATTTAGTTCGCCGGTGTGATCCAGCGAGCTTAGTCGACTCATTAAAACAATTAATTGAACGTAAACAAGATCTTGATTTCCCTTGGTACCCTGCCCGGGTGGTTTGTCATGATATTTTAGGCCAAACAGCATTAGTTGATTTAGCCGGCTTACGCGATGCGATTGCAGAAAAAGGCGGTGATCCAGCCAAAGTTAATCCGGTCGTTCCGACGCAGCTCGTGATCGACCATTCGTTAGCGGTTGAATTCGGCGGCTTTGAAGAAGACGCTTTTGCCAAAAACCGGGCGATTGAAGATCGTCGTAACGAAGACCGTTTTCATTTTATCAACTGGACGAAAACCGCCTTTAAAAATATTGATGTTATTCCCTCTGGCAATGGTATTTTACACCAAATTAATCTCGAACGAATGTCTCCTGTGATTCAATCTCGTGATGGCGTCGCCTTTCCTGATACCTTAGTGGGCACAGACAGCCACACGCCAATGGTTGATGCATTAGGCGTCATCGCCTTAGGTGTTGGTGGCCTCGAAGCAGAAAGTGTGATGCTTGGTCGCGCTTCCTACATGAGATTACCGGATATTATTGGGGTTGAAATTATTGGCCAGCGCCACAGTGGGATCACCGCAACCGATATTGTATTAGCATTAACAGAATTTTTACGGGCACAAAAAGTGGTCTCAAGCTATCTTGAATTCTTTGGTGAAGGCACGATGCAGCTTAACCTTGGGGATCGCGCGACCATTGCCAATATGACGCCAGAATTTGGCGCGACTGCAGCAATGTTTTATATCGATCAAAAGACCATTGATTATCTCAAACTCACAGGTCGTGATGATGAACAAATTAAATTGGTTGAAACCTACGCCAAACATACCGGTTTATGGGGCGATGATTTAGTCACCGCTCAATACGAACGTGTCATCACTTTTGATTTATCAACCGTGGTGCGTAACATTGCCGGGCCGTCTAATCCGCATAATCGAGTGGCAACCACGGATTTAGCCAAGCGCGGGATCAGCGGTAAAGTTGAAAACGAACCAGGGAAAATGCCCGATGGTGCGGTGATCATTGGTGCAATCACCAGCTGTACCAACACCAGTAACCCACGCAATATGATTGCGGCCGGATTATTGGCCCGTAACGCTAATGCTAAAGGGCTAACCCGTAAGCCTTGGGTCAAGACCTCACTAGCTCCGGGTTCTAAAACCGTGCAGTTATATTTAGAAGAAGCTAAGTTATTATCTGAATTAGAGCAACTGGGTTTTGGTATCGTTGCCTTTGCTTGTACCTCATGTAATGGCATGAGTGGCGCATTAGATCCGGCGATTAAACAAGAAATTATTGACCGGGATTTATACACCACTGCCGTATTATCGGGTAATCGTAATTTTGATGGTCGAATTCATCCCCATGCCGAACAAGCCTTTTTAGCCTCACCGCCATTAGTCATCGCCTATGCGATAGCTGGCACCATTCGTTTCGATATCGAAAATGACGTGTTAGGCATCGATCATGATGGCAAGCCAGTCACACTTAAAGACATTTGGCCAAGCGATGATGAAATTGATCAAGTGATTGCCACCAGCGTTAAGCCAGAACACTTCCGCAGTGTTTATGAGCCGATGTTCGACTTAACCGTTGATTATGGCGAAGACAATGATCCATTATATAAATGGCGTCCACAAAGTACCTATATTCGTCGTCCACCTTATTGGGAAGGCGCGCTCGCTGGTGAACGCACCATGAAAGGCATGCGACCGCTTGCTGTACTAGGCGATAACATCACCACTGATCACTTGTCGCCATCCAATGCGATTCAGCTCGATAGTGCGGCCGGTGCTTACCTCGATAAAATGGGTTTACCCGAAGTCGATTTCAATTCCTACGCGACCCATCGCGGCGATCACCTCACGGCACAGCGCGCCACTTTTGCTAATCCTAAGTTGTTGAACGAAATGGTTAGACAAGATAATGGTGAGATTAAGCAAGGTTCATTTGCACGGATTGAACCCGAAGGCAAAGAATCTCGGATGTGGGAAGCAATCGAGATTTATATGGATCGTAAACAACCGCTAATTATCGTAGCAGGAGCCGATTACGGTCAAGGTTCATCTCGAGATTGGGCGGCCAAAGGTGTTCGTTTAGCGGGCGTTGAAGCGATTGTTGCTGAAGGTTTTGAACGTATTCACCGTACCAACCTAGTCGGTATGGGCGTGATGCCATTGGAATTCAAATCCGGTGAAAACCGCCACACCTATGCTATAGACGGCAGCGAAACCTTCGATGTGATTGGCCAAGCGGCACCACGGGCTGATTTAATCTTGGTGATTAACCGCCTCAATGGTGAATCGATAGAAGTCCCGGTAGTTTGTCGTCTCGATACCGCTGAAGAAGTATCTATTTATCAAGCGGGTGGTGTATTACAACGCTTTGCTCAAGATTTTTTAGAAGCTAATACATAGGAAGGGACAGAATTAATGACTCATCAGCCACAAATAAAAATCGCCGCCACTTATATGCGTGGCGGCACCAGTAAAGGAGTGTTCTTTAACCTTGCTGATTTACCACTTGCCGCACAAATTGCAGGACCAATCCGTGATGCATTATTGCTACGAGTGATCGGTAGCCCCGATCCCTACGGCAAACAAACCGACGGCATGGGCGGGGCCACTTCCAGCACCAGTAAAACGGTGATTGTCGCTAAAAGCACTAAAGATGATCACGATGTCGACTATTTATTCGGCCAAGTGGCCATCGATAAACCTTTTGTCGACTGGAGCGGTAATTGTGGAAATTTATCCGCCGCAGTTGGCTCCTTTGCCATTAGCAATGGCTTAGTTGACTCTAAAAACGTCCCTGACAATGGCATTGCAACCATTAGGATTTGGCAAGCGAATATCGAAAAGACCATTATTGCTCAAGTTCCTATCACCAATGGTCAAGTACAAGAAACCGGTGATTTTGAACTCGATGGCGTGACTTTTCCCGCAGCGGAAGTTGAAGTGCAATTTATTAACCCGGGAGCTGGCGGCACGATGTTTCCCACCGGGAATTTAATCGACACCCTCAATGTTCCTGGCGTTGGCAGCTTTCAGGCCACGATGATTAATGCCGGGATCCCGACTATTTTTGTTAATGCTGTCGATATTGGTTATCAAGGCACTGAATTACAAGAAGCAATTAATGGCGATGAGCAAGCCCTCGCCCGATTTGAAACTATTCGTGCCTATGGCGCGGTTAAAATGGGACTAATCGACCAGATAGATCAAGCAGCAACTCGACAACATACCCCGAAAATTGCGTTCGTAAGTCCAGCTGCTAACTATGCATCTTCCAGTGGTAAAGCCATTACTAGTAACGATATCGATCTAAATGTTCGCGCGTTATCTATGGGGAAATTACATCATGCAATGATGGGAACTGCGGCAGTAGCCATTGGTACAGCAGCAGCCGTGCCTGGCACCTTAGTTAACTTAGCGGCCGGTGGCGGCGCTCGCAGTTCCGTTTGTTTTGGTCACCCTTCGGGTACATTAAAAGTCGGTGCCCAAGCCATTCTGGAAAACCATCAGTGGACAGTCACCAAAGCCATCATGAGCCGTAGTGCTCGGGTATTAATGGAAGGCTGGGTTAGGATCCCCGCCCTTTAATTTGTTTGAGGTAACTTAACAGTCGGGGTGATACTTTCAAGCACCCCTTCAAGTTCTTCTAATGCTTCATCAAGTGCTTCTTTGGCAATGCTGTCATTAATATTGAGTTTATTCCAAGCTTGAGCGATCATCCTTGAGTCACCAAGCTCATCAAACTCTGTTTCCTGATCCGTTAACCCCGGATAATATTCACTAGCCATTATACTAGCGAGATAAATAATCGATGCTTCTAATTCAAACTCCCCTGCTTCACTTGGCTTATATTGGTGGGCAATGGTTTGATCTAACCAGGCAGGGAGTTGCCAATGCTGACATAGCTTACTGCCTAAATTCTGATGCTCAAAACCCAAGATTTTATCTTCCGCGACATTAACATTAATATGATATTTATTAATTAATGCACAGACTTCAAGCGCTTTTTTCGGTTTAAGATCAAAATAAATCAGCTGTCCGACATCATGTAATAATCCCGTAATAAATAACCGTTCGCAATTGGTAATATAAGCATGTAAAGCCAAACGTCGAGCGATTAGTGCCGTTAAAATACTATGCCGCCAAAAAACATCAATTGCGACCTCACCATGGGCCAGGCTATCGACCACTTTAACCACCGATGCCGTTAAAATAAGTTGTTTAAAGTCTTGGTGACCAAGAATTGAAATGGCATGATCAATGCGATCAATGGATCGTGGGATATTATAAAAGGCGCTATTGACTAACTTTAACACGCTAATCGTCATCGCTGGTTCAACGGCGACGACATCGGCAAGCGCTTTCGAATCGGTATTCTCTTGCTCTAACAACTGACAACAACGATGATAAGCCTGTGGCAGCGATGGTAAACTGATCAAATCTTCGATTAAGTTGTTAAAACCCATAACACTTCACTAATTTCTACATAAAAAATCAATTATATGATAATAAAGCAATGAAAATCAATGACTCAATATTAAACTAAATTTGGCACGCCACTGTGAAACTTAAAATCTTGGTCTGGTGTCATGATCAGTTCAGCCTCTACTTTACCAAAATATGCAACACGTTCACTGATATCTTGACCCGCTATTTGTTGGGCTAACGCTAAATAATCCTGATAATGGCGCGCTTCAGAACGCAATAACGAGACATAGAACTTGTTAAGATCATCGGCTAAATATGGTGCTAATTTAGCAAAGCGCTCACACGAGCGTGCTTCAATATAGGCACCAATAATCAACTTATCAATTAATGTATTGGGCTCATGCGTTGTCACATGTTTCATCATGCCTTTGGCATAACGACCAGCACTACTATTTTCAAAAGGAATGTTGCGCCCTTCCATGATTTCTAATACCTGATAAAAATGATGCAACTCTTCTTTGATCAGCAAAACCATTTTATCGATTAACTCGCGGCAAAATTCAGAATCATTTTTTGGCACTAAGGATTTAGAAATTTTGTTCGATTGAGCCAATGACTTTAAGTCGCCCTCTTGGCGATATAAATACGCTTCAAAAGGTTGAAACCATTGGGCTAATATTTGTCCACTGGCTTTATCCGCCGCATATTTTCGCACCATATGCATTGCGGTCTGCCCAGCCTTGAGCTCACAGGCTAAATGGTCCCGTAAAATAATCGGTAAATTTTCTGGTTTTTTGGCCTCATTAATCCAAGCATCAGGCGTTTCGCATTGTAGGAAACTTAAAATGGGCGCTAATAATTGTTGGGTCGGCATAATTATCTCTAACGAAGTGACATGGAATATCCGCGCGATGCTAGCATAAATTATTTATTAGATCATTTACATCTACCAATCAGTAAAAAACAGGTGCAAAACAACCTAATATCTCGTTTAATAGACATCTAGACATCTCATAAGGCAATCATTGATGAAACATGACACAAAAATAATTAGCGCTGGGCGTAAAAAAGAATGGACTCATGGTGCAGTTAATCCCCCCGTACAACGGGCTTCAACCATTGTTTTTGACAGTGTCAGTGAAATGAAACATGCCATCGCCAATCGCGCGAACAAAACATTATTTTATGGTCGTCGAGGCACTTCTACTACGTTTGCATTTAGCGAAGCGATGAGCGAGATTGAAGGCGGTGCTGGCTGTGCGCTTTACCCTTGTGGTACAGCAGCAATAACCGGTGCGCTATTATCATTCTTAAAAACTGGCGATCATTTATTAATGGTCGATACAGCTTATGAGCCAACCCGTGACTTTTGCAATAAAATATTACGTAATTTAGGTATTGAAACAACCTATTACGATCCAATGATTGGCGCTGGTATCAGCGAGTTAATTAAACCGAATACCCGGGTGTTGTTTTTAGAATCGCCAGGCTCTAATACGATGGAAGTACAAGATGTCCCGACCTTAGCTCAAGTGGCGCATCAGTCAGATATTATTGTGATGCTTGACAATACATGGGGCGCAGGGGTTAATTTTAAGCCTTTTGATTTTGGGGTCGACATTTCAATTCAGGCAGCGACAAAATACATTGTTGGTCATTCCGATGCAATGATCGGCACCGCAGTAGCTAATGAACAATACTGGCCACAATTACGTG
Source organism: Gammaproteobacteria bacterium (assembly GCA_013214965.1). GTDB lineage: Bacteria > Pseudomonadota > Gammaproteobacteria > Enterobacterales > Psychrobiaceae > Psychrobium. The sequence continues at coordinate 38,611 of JABSRU010000015.1, read as the reverse complement.
AACACAGTTATTTGCTGGGTCAATGTGTATCTCCCGATGATGCTTACTTAGCGATGCGTGGGTTACGTACCTTAAGTGTTCGACTCAAACAGCACCAAGCCAGCGCACTCAAAGTCGCACAATGGCTAAGCGAGCAACCGGAAGTCGATAAAATACTGCACCCTGCTTTTAGTGATTGCCCGGGACATCAATTTTTTAAACGCGATTTTAAAGGTTCCAATGGTTTATTTTCCTTTGTCTTAAATCGTGGCAATGAACAACAGATCACTGCGCTGCTTGATGGCATGAGTCATTTTAAGATGGGCTTCTCATGGGGCGGCTTTGAAAGCCTGATCTTACAAGTTAACGGTTTAGATTATTTACGTAGCGCCACTACATGGCAAGCGGCGGGCCCAGTGATTCGAGTGCATATAGGTTTAGAAGATGTTGCTGATTTAATTGATGACCTGCGCCGTGGTTTAGACCGATTAAAATAGTCCTACTTAGCGCCAGCAATTCGCTGGCTTTTTACACATTGTAAACACTAATTATTACAATTCACTTCTTAATTTATTAACCAACATCCTGTAAGCTGCTACTCAATATAAATACTGGAGAATCACCTTGAAAACATGGACCATTCCCGTGATGATCGGCTTACTGTCTGCTTGTAACCAAACAACTAACCAAGCAATAGCCCCACAGCCATCAACAATTGCTAACATCGCTGGCATCAATTTTATCGAAGAAGTTAAAAACGATAGTTCAAAAATTGTTATCCCTTATCAAAAATATCAGTTAGATAATGGGTTAACGGTGATATTACATCAAGATAATTCAGATCCTTTAGTCCATGTCGATATCACCTATCATGTGGGTTCAGCCCGTGAAGACATTGGCAAGTCTGGCTTCGCTCATTTCTTTGAACACATGATGTTTCAAGGGTCTGACAATGTTGCAGATGAACAGCATTTTAAAATAATTACTGAAGCTGGCGGGACATTAAATGGCACCACCAATACCGATCGCACCAATTACTTTGAAACAGTACCGGTAAACCAATTAGAAAAAATGCTGTGGCTAGAGTCCGACCGTATGGGTTTTTTAGTGGACAGTGTTACCCAGGAAAAATTCGAAGTACAACGTGAAACGGTTAAAAATGAGCGCGGACAACGGATTGATAATCGTCCTTATGGTCGCGTTAATGAATTAGTGTCTGCTGCCCTTTATCCTGTTAATCACCCTTATTCATGGCCTGTGATTGGTTTTATGGATGATCTTAATCGCGTTGATGTTAATGACTTAAAAGATTTCTTTTTAACTTGGTATGGTCCTAATAATGCCACAATTACCATTGGTGGTAACATCGAACCAGCCAAAACATTAGCGTTAGTCAAAAAATATTTTGGCTCAATTCCTAAAGGACCTGCTGTAGCAATGCCACAAAAGGCAATGGTGACTTTAGATCAAGATCGCTATATTTCATTAGAAGATAACGTTCAATTACCGATGATTTCCATGACATTGCCAACGGTTTATGTTCGTCATGCAGATGAAGCACCATTAGATGTCTTGGCTCAAATATTAGGGGGTGGCAAAACATCTATTTTGTACAAGAACATGGTTAAAACTCAAGATGCTGTCTATGCTGGTGTTGGTCACCCCTGTGCAGAATTAGCCTGTACTTTAAGCTTCCGTGCTTATTTAAATCCTGATTCAGGAAAAACCTTAGCGGATCTTGAGCAAAGTATGCGTCAAGCACTGGTTGAATTTGAACAACGTGGAGTCCAAGATGACGACCTAATAAAAATTAGCGCACGAATGGAAAGTAGCTTTATTTTTGGGCTACAAAGTGTTTCTGGTAAAGTGAGTCAACTTGCGGCCAACGAAACGTTTACTGGCAATCCAAATTACATTGAACAAGACATCAAACGCTACACCACCGTTACTAAAGCTGACGTTATTCGCGTGTTTAACCAATATGTAAAAAACAAAGCGGCTGTTATCATGAGTGTGGTGCCAAAAGGGCAATTGAACGCCATCGCTGCCAAAGACAATTTTGTCTCGCCACAACGTGACTTATCAAACATCAAACAAGTGTCAGCGCAACAACTACTGATACGCCGTGCCACGGATAATTTTGATCGAAGCGTGATGCCAAAAGTAGGTAATATTGACAGTATTCAAGTCCCTCAAATGTGGCAACAGCAATTGGCTAATGGTATTGATGTACTGGGCAGCCAAAGCTTAGAAACACCTACCACCTCAATGTTATTAAAAATTCCGGCGGGTCACTATTACGAGTCAAAAAACAAAGCTGGCACCGCTTCATTACTGGCGAGCATGCTAAATGAGTCGACCACGACTCGTAGCAATGAAATGATGAGTAATGAATTACAAAAGCTTGGCAGTTCCGTTAGTTTTTCAGCGTCAAATCAATATTTATTTATTGATATAAATAGCCTAAGTAATAACTTCCCGCAAACTCTTGCCTTAGTCAAAGAGAAATTATTACAACCAGCGTTTCTAGCCTCTGAGTTCTCACGGCTAAAAACCAATGCAATTCAAGGCGCGATTAACAGTAAGAAAGATGCTGGGTATTTAGCCTCAACGGCTTATCGCCAGTTATTACATGCTGACGATATTGCTGCGACATCGGGCGGTGGTAATGAGACAACATTAAAAACAATCACCTTGGATGATGTCAAAGATTTCTATCAACACCTAGTCAAGCCAAGCGATGCTCAAATCATTTTAGTCTCAAACTTGCCACAACAGCAGCTAACTAAAGAATTAAAAATACTCGATACTTGGCAAGGTAAAAGTACACAGCTTGAGCTAAAACTCGCTCCACCAACCACTAAAGCAGGCGTGATTTATTTAGTCAATAAAGATCAAGCGGCACAATCGGCTATTCGAATCGGTAAACGCGCCCTAAAGCATGATATTAATGGCGATTATTATAAGTCTGGCTTAATGAATTTCACCTTAGGTGGTGCATTTAATAGCCGGATTAATCTTAATTTACGTGAAGACAAAGGCTATACCTACGGGGCCAGCTCTTATTTCAATGGCAATAAGTTTTCAGGCACTTTTACCGTAGGCGCTGAAGTAAGAAGTGATGTTACCGATAAATCGATCATCGAGATTGTTAAAGAGATTAAACAATACGCCAACGAGGGTATTAGCGATGAGGAATTACAGTTTATGCGCAATGCCGTTAACCAGCGAGATGCCTTAAAATATGAAACTCCGAGTGCGAAACTTGCATTTTTGGCCCAAATTTTAGAATATAATCTAGCGCCAGATTTTGTAAAAACCCGTGCTAACATCGTTAAGACTATCAGCAAGCAAGAAATTAACACCTTAGCTAAGCAACAACTTAAGATTGAAGAGATGATTATTGTGGTGGTTGGCGACGCAAAAACACTACGGCCACAACTAACCGCGCTAGGTTATGAAGTGGTTGATTATTCGATTTAATCAATAATACTATCCCAATTAATAAGGTCGCTTTCGCGGCCTTATTCTTTTTTTAAATCAGTGCTATAATTTGTGATAATCTCTTTCATTCAACGAGCATTTCTCCCGCGATGACAAAAACAAATTCACTTTCAAAACAAGTTTTTAATGGTGCCCGTTGGTATGTTGCCATGCGCTGGAGCGTAAAAGGCATGGGCTTTATCAGTTCTGCATTTTTAGCCAGATTATTGGTGCCAGAAGATTTTGGTTTGGTCGCTACTGTATTAGTTATTTTTGGATTAATTTCTTTACTCTTTGAATTTGGAGTCAATTGGGCACTTATTCAAAATAACAACGCCACCGATGACGATTTTAATACCGCTTGGACTATTCGTATTCTACAAGCGTTAGTGGTTTCGGCTATTTTAATGATCGTCGCCCCTTATATCGCCCAGTGGTATGAGGATGCCAGAATTGAGTTTATTGTTTACATAGTGGCAGCAGCGACCTTAATCAAAGGCTTTGAAAATATAGGTATTGTCAAATTCCAAAAAGAGATGCAATTTTCAAAGGATTTTTCATTTAAAGTCTTTCCTAAAATACTGTCAACGGCAGTCACTATCGCATTAGCATTTTATTATCAATCTTATATGGCGCTAGTGGTAGGCACATTGATAGCCAGCAGTATTGAGGTCATTATCAGTTATATTATGTGCCATTACCGACCCCAATTCACCTTGAAAAAGTTTTCTGAGATTTGGGGGTTTTCCCAATGGGTACTCGTACGTAATTTTGCTGACTATATCTCCCAGCAAGGTGATATTCTGTTGTTATCAGGTATGACGACTGCCACCAATTTAGGTTTTTATCGTTGGGCCACTGAATTATCATTTATGGCTGTCACTGAGGTTCAACAACCTTTTTCTCGTGTACTTGTACCCGCGTTAGTTAAACTAAAAACGGAGCCGACACGCTTAATAGCTGCCTACTTAAAAGCCTTATCGGCCATGACATTAGTCGCTATTCCTGTTGCTTTAGGTTTTGGTGCGGTGTCTCAAGAACTGATCCCGATATTTTTAGGCGGCGGAGATAAATGGCTACCCATTGTGCCAATCATTAATGGCTTAGTCTTTTTTGCCATGGCGACTGCAATGTATGGCACCTCGATCAACTTACTGACCATTACTGGTCATGTAAAGTATACCGCCTATATCTCATGGTTTACGGCGGCGCTAACCATTGCCTCGTTGTACCCTGCTTATCAATATTTAGGGTTAATCGGCATCGCTTATTCACGGATATTTATTGGCATATTGACTTTTATCGTGGTGAGCGCGTTAGTCTCTAAACGTTGTAATGTTGCGATCATTGATATTGTCGCAGCCATATGGCGCCCGGTGTTTGCTGGCATAGTGATGTATTTTACCTTACTGCAATTGTCAGATATGTTGACTGTAGCACCTTGGTTAATACTGGTGATAAAAATTATGGTTGGCGCAGTTATCTATACATCTCTAACTCTTGCCTTATGGTATTTAGCCGGAAAACCAGCAACAATGGAAGCTGATATTATCAATAAAATCAAAACTAAAATTATTAAATAATATGACACCGAACTCAGGTTTTTTATTAACCCAACAAAGCATCGACATCAACCGTAGCCCACATATTCAATTGTGGATTATTACCGACAACGGTGCAGTAAAGCTTAATATTAGTGATCAACAGCCACTGTTTTTTATCAAAAACGATGATCTAGCATTCAGTCGACAATTATTACAACAACAAGAGGTTTTCGTTTCGATCAAAACCTTAGCACTCACTGACTTTTCATCAAACCCCATTAGCGCCTGTTATTTTAATAACATCAAAGACAGTCGCGCCGCTAAAGCGATTATCCATCAAGCGGGTATAATTAGTTTTGAAAGCGACTTCCGCCTGGATCAGCGTTACCTAATGGAACGGCTTATTTGTGGTGGCATTGAATTTAAAGGTCACATCGGTCAGCGCAGTGGTTACTTAGAATGCAATCAAGCGAAAGTCAGACCCTGTGACTATGTACCACAACTTAAAACTTTATCGTTAGATATTGAGTGCTCGCAGCATGGCGAGCTTTATTCTATTGGCTTCCACCATCCTGATTACGAAAAAGTAATTATGATTGGTGACACCGAACCCGCACCTGATTATATCCAATGGGTCGACAATGAAGCGCAATTACTGGAACAGCTCGAATTCGTTATCAACCAGTTTGATCCCGACATTATTATTGGCTGGAATGTGATTAATTTTGATTTTAGATTATTAATTAAGCGCGCCCAATACCATGGCAAAAAATTACGTTTAGGCCGTGGTCAAAGCTTTGCCTATTGGCGTGACTCAGCCAATGACAACAATGGCTACATTACTATTCCAGGACGAGTGGTCATTGATGGTATTGACGCTCTTAAAACAGCCACCTACCATTTTGCCAGTTTTAGTCTTGATTTTGTTGGTCAAAGTATTCTCAATCGTGGGAAAATTTCCGATGATGTTCATAATCGCATGGCGGAAATCAATCATAATTTCGCCCATAACAAGCCAGCCCTAGCGGCCTACAACTTAGAAGATTGCCGCTTAGTGACCGACATTTTTGCCAAGACACAATTGTTGGAATTTTTAATTTTTCGCACTAAACTGACCGGGTTACCTTTAGATCGCGTCGGTGGCTCGGTGGCCGCCTTCACTAATTTATATTTACCTAAATTACATCGTGCTGGTTATATTGCCCCGAATTTACCACCCGACGGTGGCTTAGCCAGTCCTGGTGGCTATGTGATGACCTCAAAACCTGGCTTATATGATAATGTGTTGGTACTTGACTTTAAAAGCTTGTATCCGTCAATTATTCGGACGTTCAAAATAGATCCAATGGGTTTGATTGAAGGGCTTAATGCACCAGAAAATGCGATTTCAGGCTTTAAGGGAGCGTTGTTTTCACGGGACAAGCACTTCTTACCACAAATTATCACCGATTTATGGCAGCAACGGGATCAAGCAAAAAAACAAAATGACCAACCAAGATCACAGGCGATAAAAATCATCATGAATTCTTTTTATGGCGTGCTAGGCTCCGGTGGTTGTCGCTTTTACGATACCCGATTAGCCAGTTCTATTACGATGCGTGGCCATGAGATCATTCAACAAACAGCGCAATGGATTGAAGAAAAACATCAAGTAATATACGGAGACACCGACTCTGTATTCGTGCTCATTGGTCAGCAATACAATAGCCAACAAGCCCAGCAGATCGGTCAAGAACTCGCCCGTGATATTAATCAACGTTGGCATCAACTGATCCAGCAGCAACATCAATTACCCTGCGAGTTAGAGCTAGAATTTGAAACCCTTTACAGTCGATTTTTAATGCCAACCATCCGAGGTAGTGAACTCGGTAGTAAAAAACGTTATGCCGGTATTTTAGAGCAACAAAATGGTCAGAAAAAATTAATATTTAAGGGCCTTGAAAGCGTCCGTAGTGATTGGACAGTGCTGGCGCAAAATTTTCAGCAACAACTTTACCAGCTAATTTTCGATGATAAAGATCCCATAGCCTTAATTCTAGAGACCGTTGAAAAAACGGAGAGTGGTGAGTTAGATCAGCAATTAGTTTATACTAAGCGTCTACGTCGCAAGTTATCAGATTATGTTAAAAATATCCCTCCACAAGTGAAGGCAGCTCGAATTGCTGATCAAAAAAATGCCCAACTAGGTCGTAGCCTGCAATATCAAAATAGGGGAATAATTCACTACGTAATGACCATGAATGGCCCTGAGCCCATCGAATACATTACCAGTCCAATTGATTATCAACATTATATCGACAAACAATTATTACCGGTCGCTGATGGAATTTTACCCTTTATTAATTTGTCTTTTGCGCAAATAACCGATGCTCAGATGGGGTTATTTTAATATTTGAGGTATATGAAAGGAACTTTGACTTAAATCAAGGTGATTAAAGGATAATAGTTTTAAAGTAACCTTATCCGCTGACATGTCATTGGATTATTGTTGAATCGTCTACACAGACTCATTGCTAATATTAGATTAGCGCTGCTCTTCGGGGTAATTGTTTATATATTTGGCCACATTAACCTTTATTGGCAATGTGGCTTTTTTATGTCTATACCTAGCTATTTCTACCCTCGGTAATAACGTTGCTCAACAAATGGCATTTTAGTCACTATCATCACTAGTTTTTTACCACGAACTTCAGCATATATTTCATTGTCTAATACAGCATATTGCTTTTCAACATAGCCCATTGCAATCGGAGCACCTTTAGTTGGCCCGGCTGTACCACTGGTTACTATGCCAATTTTATCACCGTCGGCATTAAATAATTCAGCGCCTTCACGCACTGGCGCTTTTGCAAGTCCGACCATCCCTACTCGCTTACGCTTAACATCTTTGGTCGCAATTTGTTCAAGAATAATATTAGCCCCAGGGAAACCACCCGCTCGCGCACCATCACTGCGGCGAACCTTACTAATCGCCCATAACAAACTGGCTTCAACCGGCGTAGTCGTTTGATCGATATCGTGACCATATAAACATAAACCAGACTCTAAACGTAGCGAATCACGAGCGCCTAAGCCAATCCATTCAACTTCTGCTTCGGCTAATAATAATTTGGTCAGTCGCTTAGCATGTTCACCTGGAATTGAGATTTCAAAACCGTCTTCACCAGTATAACCAGCACGACCAACAATACAGTCAACACCACCAAAACTCAAAACGCGTGAGTCCATAAACACCATACCAGCTGATTCAGGAATTAAACGGGCTAATACTTCGCCAGCTTTAGGTCCTTGTAATGCTAATAGCGCGCGATTTTCAAGCACTTCAATCGTGACATCTTCAGGCATGTTCTGTTGCAAGTGAGCGATATCCTGTGCTTTACACGCAGCATTAACCACCACAAACAAATGATCGCCTAAATTACTCACCATTAAATCATCTTGTAAGCCGCCCTGATCGTTAGTAAATAAAGCATAACGTTGCTTGCCCTTTGGTAAGTCAATAATATCGACTGGTACTAACGTTTCTAAGCCCGATGCTGCATTAACGCCGGTCAACGTTAACTGCCCCATATGCGATACATCAAACAAGCCAGCTAACGCTCGAGTATGTAAATGCTCTTTTTTGACCCCTAAAGGATATTGCACTGGCATTTCATAACCAGCAAATGGCACCATTTTCCCACCGGCTTCAATATGCAGGTCATAACAAGGTGTTTTTAGTAATGTTAGTGTAGATTCAGACATGGGGGCTCCAAAACCGCCCCTAAGGGCGGCTATAAATAGATAGAAATAGAGGGGTATTAGTCAGTAGACTTAGCTGTATCGCTTGGTGCTTGACCGTTGCTAGCGAAGTATTCACGAGTCAATTTAAAGACTACAGGACTCAATAATGCCAAGGCAATTAGGTTTGGAATAGCCATGAATGCGTTCATGGTATCAGCTAGTAGCCAGATGAACTCTAGAGAACCAGCAGCTCCAAGTGGTACCACTAAAATCCATAGAATACGGAATGGCATAATTGCTTTCACACCAAACAGATACTGCACACATTTTTCACCGTAAAGACTCCAACCTAAAATCGTCGTAAAGGCGAAAACAGACAGTGAGATAGCGACAATATAATTACCGTAAGGAATAGCACTGGCAAAAGCATTTGACGTTAATTCTGCACCTGTTGCTCCAGAGGTCCATTCGCCTGTTACTATTATCGCTAAGCCAGTGATAGAACAAACGATCAAGGTATCAATAAACGTACCTAACATAGCCACTAAACCCTGTGCAACAGGATTATTAGTTTGTGCCGCAGCGTGTGCAATTGGCGCACTGCCTAGACCAGCTTCGTTAGAGAAGACACCACGAGCCACACCGAAACGAATCGCAGCCCAAACAGCAGCACCAGCAAAACCACCTTCAGCCGCCGTTGTTGTAAACGCGCTCTTAATGATTAATGCGAAAGCAGCAGGTAATTCAGATGCATTCATTGCAAGTACAACAATACCGCAACCAATGTAGAAGATGGCCATTAGCGGAACAAGTTTACCAGCAACATCACCAATACGCTTAACGCCACCCATTAATACTAACCCAACCAATACCATCATCACGATACCAGTAACTAAAGGGTCAACACCAAAGCTTGATTCAATTGCATTAGCTACTGAGTTCGCTTGTACCGTATTACCAATACCAAAGCCAGCAATAGAACCAAATATGGCAAATGCTGTACCCAACCAAGCCCACTTACTCGATAAGCCATTTTTAATGTAGTACATTGGGCCACCACTATGGTTGCCATTTTCATCGACTTCACGATATTTAACCGCTAAGACAGCTTCAGCAAACTTAGTCGCCATACCAACAAGTGCGGTACACCACATCCAAAATAAAGCACCTGGACCACCGAGGAATATCGCTGTCGCCACACCGGCAATATTACCAGTACCTATTGTGGCTGATAATGAGGTCATTAATGCATTAAACGGACTAATTTCACCTTTGGCATTTTTGTCTTTGTCAGGAATACGGCCCTGCCATAAAAGTTTAAAACCAGTGCCTAACTTCAAAATTGGCATCAACTTTAAGCCAAACGTTAAAAATAGACCAACACCTAAGATCATCACGAGCATTGGAACGCCCCAAACGATGCTATTAATGCTGGAGATTATACTTGTTATAAATTCCATACTAACCTCATTATTTTGTTATATTGTTATATTTATTAATAAAATTAAATTTTTTATCGAGATATTTTGGTTATTTTAAATTATCGGAACACAGCAAATTTGTTAAATTAATGTTTCCAATTGGAAACAAAGTAGTTAATTTGGAGAATTTTATCAAGTGTTAATTGTGATTTTCATCAATTATTTTATTCGAGTAAAAACAAATACTATAAAAATAATAGGGTTATAATATGACCGTTAATCCGTAGTCACCCACAATATTAACGCATCCTCCTCACTAACAGAGACCACTAGATGGCCCATAGTGGCATCATAATAAACATTATCGCCTTGGGTCAAATTCACCGGTTCGTAGAACTCAGTCAGTAATTGTATTTCCCCCTCAAGGACCAGCATGAACTCCTCGCCTTGATGGCGTACCCATTCACCAAAATCATCGAAGGAACGGGCATGGACACGACTCTTATAAGGCATCATTTTTTTATTACTGAGCTGAGTCGCCAACAACTCATGCTCATAAGTAGAAGTTAGGTGTTCCATGCCTTGCCCTGTTCGAGTGACATCGCGCCGCCCTGTTGCTTGCATCGCATTAGGTTTAGTAAACAACTGTGGCAATTCAATACTTAGCCCTGCTGCTAGCTTTTGCATCACGGCAAAGGTCGGTGAAATTTGTTCATTTTCTATCTTAGACAAAGTCGAACGCGCTAATCCAGTGAGTTTACTAGCCTCTTCCAAGGTTAATTTACTTTTGGTGCGAATTTCTTTCAGCTGCTTACCAATAGTAATTTGTTCAATAGCCTTCACTTTGTTTTTTTCATCAGACACCACCATCGAAGGGTAGATATCTGTTTTTATTATTTCTGCCATTGCTTATATAACCTAGTTATTATCACTAATGTTAATTGTTACACATCTGACGTCTTCTATAAAACAAAGTTAACAAAAAATAAACAATCAATAAAATCAACACATAACAAACAAGATAAAAACAAAAGTTTCCTATTGGAAACTTTTAGGTTGAATTGGAAAATTAACCCTGCTATGTTTACAAAATGTTAACGTGTTAACGCTATTGTTAAGAATCGGGGTTTTTTATGGCACATAGTATTTTTGATTTATTTAAAGTGGGTGTGGGTCCTTCTAGCTCACATACCGTTGGGCCGATGATTGCAGGCAATCGATTCGTTAACCAATTGCAGCAACAACAATTAATATCTCAAACCACTAAAGTAACAGTAAATTTATATGGCTCCCTTGCACTCACTGGTAAAGGGCATGCGACCGATAATGCCTCTATATTAGGTTTGATGGGTGAAGTGCCAGACACTATTGATGCTGACAATATCGACACCATGTTAAATATGGTGAGAAACAGTAACGAACTACCACTGGCCGGTAAGCATTGGATTCATTTTACCGAGTCAGAACATTTACTCTTTAACTTTACTGAATTTTTACCCCAACACCCTAATGGCATGAAAATTAGTGCCTATGACAGCAATGACCAACTCATACTTGAACAAACTTATTTTTCTGTCGGTGGTGGTTTTGTGGTTGATGCAACCGAATTAGATAACCCACCTCAGCTGTCAGTAGCCTTACCTTATCCTTTTGACAATGCAAAACAGCTACTAGCTCATTGTAAAAATCACGAGTTATCAATTTGCGAGCTCATGCTATTAAACGAGCAAGCGCTGGGGACTTCCGATATTGACGGGAAAATAAACCACCTTTGGCAAGTGATGTCCGCTTGTATTGAACGCGGTATTGCAACCACCGGAATATTACCCGGTGGCTTAAAGCTAAAACGCCGCGCTAATCAAATGCACTTACGTCTACTTGATGGTGATCCAAGCGATCAATTTGACACCCTCGACTGGGTTAATTTGTACGCGATGGCCGTTAATGAAGAAAATGCGGCCGGCGGTCGTGTTGTAACGGCACCTACCAATGGTGCCGCAGGTGTTATTCCGGCAGTGCTGGCTTGGTACCTTAAATTTAAATGTAAAGATCAAGCAAAAGGGATCACCGAGTTTATCGCTACCGCCGCTGCCATTGGCTTGCTCTATAAAAAGAATGCTTCTATCTCTGCCGCTGAAGTTGGCTGTCAGGGTGAAATAGGCGTGGCTTGTTCAATGGCTGCTGGCGCCTTAGCTGCCGTCATGGGCGGAACTCCAGAGCAAGTAGAAAATGCTGCGGAAATAGGCATGGAACATAATTTAGGACTAACCTGTGACCCTATAAATGGACTCGTTCAAGTGCCCTGTATTGAACGTAATACCATGGGCGCAATTAAAGCCATTAATGCAAGTCGACTGGCTTTGCAAAGTGATGGCGTTCATCACGTTCACCTCGACGAGGTTATCGCTACGATGTATCAAACAGGATTGGACATGATGAGTAAATACAAAGAAACATCGCAAGGCGGTTTGGCGATTAACGTCATTGCTTGCTAATTAATATAGGATAATAACAATGAAAAGCACTTATACCTCTAATGAATTAGAGCACTTTTTTTCGTCAAGTTTACCGGTCACCGATGGTGCGGTACAAATGGCAATCAAATTAGAGAATCAACGCCAAGAGCGACAAATTGAGTTGATAGCGTCTGAAAACATCGTCTCAAAAGCGGTAATGGAAACTCAAGGTACTGTATTAACCAATAAGTATGCTGAAGGTTATCCTGGACGTCGTTATTACGGTGGCTGTGAGTATGTTGATTTAGTTGAAACCTTGGCGATTGACCGTGCTAAGCAAATTTTTGATGCCCAATACGTTAATGTTCAACCTCATTCTGGTGCTCAAGCAAATGGTGCGGTTATGCTTGCCCTTGTTCAGCCAGGTGACACCATTTTAGGGATGTCTCTTGATGCTGGCGGTCACTTAACCCATGGCGCTCGCCCAGCACAATCAGGTAAGTGGTTTAATGCCATTCAATACGGTGTGCGTGCCGATGATTTACGTATCGATTATGATCAAGTGCTAACACTTGCTAAAGAACATAAGCCAAAAATGATTATTGCGGGTGGCTCAGCTATTCCACGTCAAATTGATTTTGCAAAGTTCAGAGCTATTGCTGATGAAGTTGGCGCAATATTAATGGTTGATATGGCTCATATCGCTGGTTTAGTCGCGACGGGTCATCACCAAAATCCACTGCCATTTGCTGACATAGTGACCACAACAACTCACAAAACATTACGTGGCCCTCGTGGCGGCATGATCTTGACCAATAATGCTGATATCGCTAAGAAAATCAACTCTGCAGTGTTCCCTGGTTTGCAAGGTGGCCCATTAATGCATGTTATCGCTGCTAAAGCTGTTGCGCTAGGTGAAGCGTTAGAACCTGAATTTAATGCCTACATCAAACAAGTGTTAAGCAACGCAAAAGTATTGGCAAAAACTCTACAACAACGTGGTTGCGACATTGTTACCGGTGGGACTGACACTCACTTGATGCTAGTTGATCTACGCCCTAAGGGCTTAAAAGGTAATGTTACCGAAGAAAGTTTAGAGCGTGCAGGCATCACCTGTAACAAAAATGGCATCCCGTTTGATCCAGAAAAGCCAATGGTCACTTCAGGTATTCGTTTAGGTACCCCGGCAGGCACTAGCCGTGGTTTTGGCAATGAAGAATTTGCGTTAGTTGGCGAGCTGATTGGCGATGTCCTAGATGGTCTTGTTAACAACCTTGAAGACAATAGCGTCGCTGAAAAGAAAGCCCTTAAGCAAGTGGAAGAGCTTTGCGCCAAATTCCCACTTTATCGCTAATAAAATAATAACTAAATTTGGAGTAGTACCATGAGTTCAATAGAAAAAGATTATAGATTTGCTACCAGTCATGAATGGGTTAAAGACAACGGAGACGGTACAGTTACCGTCGGAATTTCACAACATGCCCAAGGCTTACTCGGTGATGTCGTCTTTGTTGAATTACCTGAAGAAGGTGATGAAACAACCGCTGGTGAAGGTTTTTCATTGGTAGAGTCAGTTAAAGCGGCCTCTGATGTTTACTGTCCAGTATCTGGTACCGTCATTGCGATCAATGAAGATCTCGAAGATAGCCCAGAGCTAATCAACGAATCACCTTTTGGTGAAGGTTGGATCGCAAAAATCAAGTTGTCTGATCCTGCACAATTATCATCATTATTGGATAGCACAGCTTATTACGCTGGTATAGAAGAGTAAGCTAGGAGTTTTTTATGAGCAACAATAACCTATTAACACAATTATCTGATCAACACGATTTTATTGGTCGTCATAATGGTCCAAACCAATCGCAAAAAGAACACATGTTAGCGGCAATTGGTGCCGACTCCATTGAGCAGTTAATCACCCAAACCGTGCCAAAAAACATCCGCTTACCTGAGCCGATGCCACTGGCACAACCACAAAGTGAAGTGGATATGTTGGCATCTCTTAAGGAGATTGCCAGTCTAAATAAAGTCAATCGCAGCTATATTGGCCAAGGCTATTATGACACCCACGTGCCAAAAGTTATTGTTCGCAATGTGCTAGAAAACCCAGGTTGGTATACGGCTTATACGCCTTATCAACCAGAAATTTCTCAAGGTCGTCTTGAGGCATTGCTTAACTACCAACAAATGATCACCGACTTAACGGCGATGGAACTGGCTAATGCTTCGTTACTAGATGAAGCAACTGCTGCCGCAGAAGCGATGAGTTTTTGTAAGCGAGCCGGAAAAAGCAAAAGTAATCTCTTTTTTGTCAGTGACGATGTTCACCCTCAAACGTTAGATGTCATTGAAACCCGCGCTAAATATTTTGCCTTTGATGTGGTTGTCGCACCAATTTCAGAGCTAGATCAACACGATGTCTTTGGTGCGTTACTGCAATACCCAGGGACGACTGGTCAAGTGCATTGTCTTGAAGACATTATTACCCAAGCACACACTAAAAAAACCTTGGTCGCGGTCGCCACGGATTTACTCGCCTTAACCGTATTAAAAGCACCAGGCGAAATGGGTGCCGATATTGTAATTGGTAGTGCTCAACGTTTTGGCGTACCAATGGGTTATGGCGGTCCTCACGCTGCATTTATGGCAACGAGTGAAAAGTACAAACGTACTATTCCTGGTCGCGTGATTGGCGTATCAATCGATAGTAAAGGCAAGCAAGCCTATCGCATGGCAATGCAAACCCGTGAACAACATATTCGTCGTGAAAAAGCGACTTCTAATATTTGTACCGCCCAAGCATTACTAGCCAATATGGCCTCATTTTTTGCGGTTTATCACGGCCCCGATGGTCTGCAAAAGATTGGTCGTCGAGTACATCACCTAACCTCTATTTTAGCGAGCGGATTGCAACAAGCTGGTATCTCATTAGCCCATGAGAAATTTTTTGACACCATCACATTGCAAACAGGTACTAAAACAACTGAAATATATCAACGCGCTTTAGCCAGTGACCTTAACTTACGTTTATTACCAGAACAACTTGGTATTAGCTTAGATGAGACAACGACGGTGAGCGATGTTGAAACTCTGTTATTAGCGATCACCGAGCAACCGCTTAAAGTTGCAGATATTGAGGCAAATCTAGGTCTGGAATTTACTAACATTCCAGAAGAGTGTCGTCGTAGCAGCAAGTATTTAACGCACCCTGTATTTAACAGCTACCACAGTGAAACACGGATGCTACGTTATCTAAAAAGCCTTGAAAACAAAGATTTTTCATTAACTCACGGTATGATCCCATTGGGTTCTTGTACGATGAAGCTTAATGCAACGGCGCAAATGATCCCTGTGACCTGGCCTGAATTCTCACAAATGCACCCTTTTGCGCCAAGCGACCAATGTCAAGGTTACCAAGCATTATCTACTAGCCTGTCTAAAATGCTCAATATCGTAACGGGCTATGATGATTTCTCATTGCAACCAAATTCTGGTGCTCAAGGTGAATATGCAGGTTTAATCGCTATTCAGCGCTATCATGAAAGCCGCGGTGATGACCATCGTAATATTTGTCTAATCCCAAGCTCAGCTCATGGCACTAACCCGGCCAGTGCTTCGATGGTCTCCATGCGTATTGTCATCGTAAACTGTGATGACAAAGGTAATGTTGACATGGATGACTTAGCGACTAAGATTGAACTACATCGCGAACAACTATCATGCATTATGATCACTTATCCGTCGACTCACGGTGTTTATGAAGAAAGTATTAAAGAGATATGCGAGCGGATTCATGAAGCTGGTGGTCAAGTATACCTTGATGGCGCAAACATGAACGCCCAAGTCGGCTTAACCTCACCTGGCTTTATTGGCTCTGATGTTTCGCACCTTAACTTACATAAAACGTTCTGTATTCCTCATGGCGGCGGCGGCCCAGGTATGGGTCCAATCGGTGTTAAATCACATTTATCACCATTTTTACCAGGCCATAGTATCGAGAAAACCGTAGGGGCTGTTTCAGCAACGGCCATGGGTAGTGCTTCAATTTTGCCTATCTCTTGGGCGTACATTGCGCTAATGGGTGGCACGGGCTTAACTCAAGCGACGGAATTAGCGATATTAAATGCTAATTACATCATGGAGAGATTAAGCCCGCATTACCCGATATTGTTCCGCGGTACTCAAGGTCGAGTCGCTCATGAGTGTATTATCGATTTACGCCCGCTCAAAGAGAGTTCAGGTATTAGCGAAGAGGATGTAGCTAAACGTCTAATGGACTTTGGTTTCCATGCGCCGACAATGTCATTTCCAGTGGCAGGAACATTAATGATCGAACCAACGGAAAGCGAGTCATTAGAAGAACTTGATAAATTTATCAATGCGATGATTTCTATTAGACAAGAAATAGAAAGAGTTGAGTCAGGTCAATGGTCTCTGACTGATAACCCGTTAGTTAATGCCCCACATACCTTAAATGACTTAAGTGAGCAAGAGTGGGTTAGAGCATATTCTCGTATCACTGCTTGTTTCCCAGGCGGTGACCCTAGTCAACCTAAATTTTGGCCAACCACCAATAGAATAGATAATGTGTATGGTGATCGTCATTTAATTTGTAGTTGCCCTAGTATTGAAAGCTATCAGTAATACCCTGTAGCTGTAGATACCTTGGTATCTACAGCATTAATTACAATAACAAAAGAAGTACAAGGAAAAAGCATGAAAAATTTCAAATTAGCATCAGTAGTACTACCTCTAATCATTGCCATCCCTGCGTTTTCAGCGCAAGCTGGCAATGAGATCACCAAGGAGGCATTACAGCAACAACTGAGCCAAATTCAATCACGGTTAGCTCAGTTAGAAGAAAGTAAGCCTGCTGCTAAAAAAGCATCAGCAACCTCGGTTAATTTTTACGGTTCATTACGCCCAACATTTGGTGTGACCACAACCGATACTACAGATTCTTGGGATGTCGGCGATGCGCTATCTCGCATTGGTGTTGGCGTTGAACATCAACTAAGCAATGGTATGACTGGATTTGCCAAAGGCGAATTTAAAGTTCAAATCCAAGGCGATGCTCACTTCGGTGACGCACGTTTAGCTTATGTTGGTATTAAAGGTGACTTTGGTCGCGTCGCCATTGGTAAGCAAAGTACCACGCAATTTGCGATTATTGCTGGCCCAGTTGATATTTTTAACCGCGCAAGTACACCGTTAGCTTATGATGATGCCAGCCCATTCCGTCAGCAAGAAATGGTGACTTATCGTAAGAGTTTTGGCAACGTAGAATTTAGACTTGAAGGACAGTTTAAAGCTTCATCTGACAATGAAGGAAGTGACTTCTTTAACACCGGTGTCAATTATCAAGGTAATGACTTCACTGTAGCCTTGGCTTACTTAAGCAAAGACATGGCTGGCTATAATGAAAATACATTAGGTGTATCGGCGTCTAAAAGCTTTGGCGATTTCTATGTCGGTGCTGCTTATCAAGATATCGACCGTGGTGGTAATGGTGCAGATCGTTCAACCATTGACGTTGTTGGCGCTTACACGATTAACGACAGTTATAAGCTAAAGTTAGGCGTTTCTAAATATAGCGATGACCTATCTGATGCGGCAACGGCAGAAATCACTCGCTTCAATACAACATTAGAGTGGCAGGGTAGCCCTGATTATCGTTTATTTGTTGAATATCAAAATAATAACTACACAGAACGTAATGAGATGGACAGTGATCAAGTGATCGTTGGCATGCGTTACAACTTTGATTATAAGTTTTAATATTAGTAAACAATAAAAAGGGGGAGCATGATGACATGCTCCCCCTTTTTTGATCTCATACAAGCTTATTTTTTCCAATTAGCCCATGGATCTACATTTTCGGCCGCCGGTGCAGAGCTTGAGCGATGAGATGGCTTGCTTGGACGAGAGCTTGCTCGTGAATGCCCTCCTCTATTTTGGCCAAATTCAGCGGCTTTTTTCATTCGCTTTTCTCGTAAAGTATCGGCATCGTCTAAGCTCAATTCCAGCGGTTCGCCCGGTTTTTGATCCAGTGGCATCGTCCGATCACGCGGTGGTAATTCAAACTGAGAATCAGTAGCTCTTGGTAAGCCTTTTAATTGATAAAGATAAAATGCTTCAACTTTTTCACGAGCCCAATCTGTCTTTTTTAGAAATTTTTGACTCGACTCAATGCTAGGTTTTTTATCAAAACAATTAATATTTAAATAAGCAAACAGGATTTCAAAACCGTAGTGATCTACAAGTTCAACCAACATCGCCTGTAAACCAACACCATGCAGTGGGTTATTTTGGTAATTTCCATCATCATTCATCGTTATTGTCCAACTAAAAAAGGGGGGAACTAATCGCGTCATTATACCCGTTAGCTTCGAGACAATATAGATCTTGTTAGCAATAGTGCAGCGCTACTAAAAATAATCTAAGGCACCCGTTATCGCGGCCACTTGCGCATCAACACAATTTTGTTGATTGACCAATGGACTATCAGGATAGACTTCAGTAGTCGTGCAATAATCACTATCACTAAATCCGGCACACAAGCCTAACCCTTTAGTGTCGTAATTAATCACACCAGTTTGTTCCATGACGACCCCAATTAATTTACCGTTATCATCAGCTGGTGCAATATGGGTAATGGCGGCTACTTGCTTGATAATTGATTTTTGGAACTCATGGCGAGGCAATGTCGTATCACCGACCAAATAGAAACCATCGGGGATATTCCAATTATCATGCGTCTGCGCATCACGCGCTGCTAAAGCAGGACGAAATTCACTATTATCAGTGTCGGTGGTTTCATGTAAATCGACATGAATTTTTATTTTAATATCTAAACCTTTAACATAATCCATTAAAGCAGCCGATTCAGGTGCTGGACTGTCAGGATAAAAAGAACGATTAGGATCTATCGCTTGGGGATTCCATCGATTAATCGTTTCAAAGCCCCATGGACTCACACAAGGTGCAACAATGATATTAAATTGCTCGACATAAGCTAATGCTTTCGTTTTAGCAAAAGCAATCGCACCAAATACTCCACTAGTTTCATAACCATGGACGCCACCAGTGACTAACAACGTTGGCTTCGCATCATCCCAATCGCGACTTTTTATTATCATTAAAGGATATTTGGCGGTTGAGTAATCAAGTTCGCCGTATTGAACCACATCAAAATCTCCTTTTAATGCCGTAATTTTAGGAACAACCAGCTCAAAATAGCTGCGTTTAATTACTTGATGAGTCAGCCATTGTTGTTTTTCTTTAGTCTGCCAAACTTGACCTTGAATACCAATAAAATATTGTGCTTGTGCCATAAAGTTTTTCCATTAAAAAAGACAATAAGATATATGGCGCCAGCATAAACATTGAATAAAGCCTTTGCCAAAGTATTTAACCTCCGTCTAAACAATTTAACGTAATATATAAAATCACAGTTTATTTGCTCCCTTAATAGGGTCTGGAGGAACTAACATTATAAATTTAGTTGCGAATATACAGCCGATTATTGATAAAAACAACTCGACAAACCCAACGTTTATCTTGACTATTTATTTTTACCTAGTAATAATTAACTTAATGTAGAGTAAAAACAAGTCATTAGTACCATTTAAATAAAAGAGTGAGTAAAGGATTTACTTACACTGCTTTAGGTCGATTACTTAATATAGCTAAGATTTTATCTTGCTCCTTAACAATGGATAGTTAATGAAATATAGTATTAAAGCATTATCATTATTTGGTTTTTATACGTTGATAGGGATTGTCGGTGTTGTTTCAATTGTATCCTATCGTGGTGTAACACTAATTGGTGAGCAGTTAAATTTGGTGGCTCAGGTCGACCAACCATTTGCAACCAATGCAATGTTGGCCAGCAAAAGTATTGCCAGCTTAACGACTGATCTTGGTTATTTAATGCTTAACTCGTCTGATGAAGCTATCGTTCAAGTCGAATTAAAATTAAGCCATTTAAAAAGTATATTTAAAGAATTAGAAGCGCAACAAAAAATAGCCAATAAATCATTAGCAGCTGAAGACGCAACAAACCTAACTGAATTAAGATCTAATTTAGATGTACTATATCTGTATTTTAACGATATTTTAGAGCTGGTAAAATCCCCCGAAAAAAACTACCCAGCGCAAAACCATTACTATAAAAACATGGAAGGAATTTCGGTTCAGATATTTCAATTGTATTCAGATGCACTCGAAATAACGGAAGAGCTGCAAGAAGAAGCGGAACAAGACCAAAGCCAACTTCTAACAAGTGGTGTTTCAAGCCTCAATAAACAATTAAGCCAATTCCGACAGGTGGATAGTAGTGTCTTGCTGTACTTGTCTTATCGTCAACTGTCATTTTTAAATGATATTAAATTGTTTCGGCAAGCCTACTCTAATGAACTTAAAAGACTAACCCTACTTGCTGAACAAATAGATGAAGAAGATTTAACCGACAGCATTGATGAGATCAATACCCTATTTTCACAGTACCAACCCAACATTGAACTTTTAATCACGATCAATCAACGTGAGGATTGGCGTAAAGATTCTTATCTCGTTAAAACCGCGTTAGGCCCACTAACCAATAAACTCGATAATCAACTGAATAATACCAATCTGATTAATTAACTTCCCAATTCAATCCAATCTCTGGTGCACATATTTTTCACTCTGTTAGCGTCACTAATAAAACTGTTCCATGCTCTGCTGCATTCATTGACAATATCTTCGTAGCCGTTAAAGCATCGGTTAGCAAGTTCGTTTTGCCTTAACCATTGCCAAACTTGTTCTATTGGATTCAATTCGGGTGAGTATGGTGGCAGTTTTATAATGGTGATATTTTCAAATTCATCAGCAAGATATTCTTGATGCCAAGCGGCACCATCCACAATGATAACAGCGTGATGTCGATCTTCTGTGCGCAGGGAAATTAACCTTAAGTGTTCTCGCATGATATTCATATCAATGTATGGCGCTATCAACGCTTCGGTCGCACCTGTCGAAGGACAAACGGCACCAAAAAGATATGCATATTCAAATTGTTGCTGCCGAACAGCGCGTGGGCGAGTGCCTTTCTCAGCCCAGAGATGAGTAGTCGTATTCTGTTGACCAAACCTTGCTTCATCTTGAAACCACACATCAACGAGATCAAGTGCTTCATGTCCAGGGATCCTATTGATCGTTTCAATTTGGAATTTTTTTAACATCTTCCTGCGCTTCGATTGATTGCTTGGGATGTTTGGAACGGCTTGTTATCCATGAGAAGTTTAACTGATGCAATAATCGATAAATATTATCTAGGCTGTATATTACACCAAATTCTTGATGAATATATGTGACCAACAATGATCCTTTAAGCCTGCCACCAGAGGGCTTGATACTGTTTGAGTGAACATGTTTTTTAATTGTTTTAACTGAGTATCGGATAAAGCACATGGTCGGCCAAGTCTACGCTTTTCTTTTAAACCATCAATCCCATTGGCTCCATCTTTTATATGGGACAGGGCTAATAGTCGAACTCGCATTCGGCCATTCGTTTCTTTTGCGATGAGACTTGAAAAATCTATGTCTTTAATCAGATTGGTATAATTTGTCGAAATTCGATAAATTTTCATAGTTATATCTGTTGATTATATTGATGGTATTAGCCGTTAATGGGAACTTCCAGAAGCTAAATAAATCAACTAGGTTTTTTTTGCGTTACTTTTGATGCAGTGATTGCCATTAGGTTCATTTGTTCCACAGCTGAACCAATAACGAACTCAGGATCGTTACCTACACCGTGCATATTTTCTCTATAAAGTTGATGTAAATCGTGCATAAATGTCTCACCAAAGAGAAAGAATAAATGATTAAACATCATTTCACGGCTAGTACTGGACAAGTTCGCATAGGAAGTCGCAGCCCTTAAGTTATCGTAAGCTCTTTGGAAAGGAGGGTCATACATGTCGACGAGTACAGGTAGAGTATTATTATATGCTCTAGCCGCAAAAGCATAAATGTTAACGGAAACTTCCCCTTGATCACTCCAAGTTAAACCTAAAGTTTGAAGGTTATGCAGTAACGATGTTATAGGGATTCGCATCAGGAAAGTGGAGAGGGTTTTGATCATTGATATTTAAGCCTGCCGCTAGGTAGACAGCTCGATATACCTCATCATAGGTGTTTATTAATACCTGCATATTATTATAAGTATCTCCCCCAGCCTCATTGCGTCAACTCTAAAATGAATTTATCTGAAGTCACTTCGATGGAAGGTGACTCAGGGTATTTATTTAGCATTGACTCCCAATCGTTTTGTAACGTTTGTGACGATTTAAATACGGGGTAATAAAGTGCATTTGATGCCATTATTCTCGTTGATGCAAATCGAGATCAGTATCTCGTGAGTTAATGCTTGCAACATGAAAGTACAGTCGAGTTCCTGTTGCGACTTTGAATGAGTTAATCCCTTCAATTTGATTTTTTTATGATTCATTCTTTCCTTAGTAATCTTAAGTTTATTATTATTCGTTTTGTCTATGGAGAGTTTTGATGGCACTTTTTGTATCAAGATCATTAAATTTTAGTACAAAATCATAAGATTGTATTTTTACTCAATAAGTAAAAAATTCAAGCTTAGTTAATCAGGTTAAGATGCTAGGTTTGTTGAGTATTTATGTGGTTTAATTTTTAGAGGGGGAAGTTGTTTTTAATAGCTGCTTTATACATAGCCTCGAATTATATCAAGGCTATTTTATGTTGCAAGTTAAAATAACTCGATGGTACTTTCACTAATTGGTGCAATTAATTCTGATTGGTCCACTAGCTCTTCATAGTTGAAAACACAATTTCTGCCATGTTCTTTGGCGTAATATAGTGCTCGGTCAGCAAAGTCTAATATTGTTGGCGGATAATCATTGGGGGTTATTTTAGCAAAGCCCAAACTGATGGTGACTGATTTTGCTAATGGGAAGTCGTGACTAGCGATAATATCTTTAAAATGACTCAGCGTTTTAAAGGCAACTTCCAACGGCATTGGGTCTAATATAAGCAGAAACTCTTCACCGCCAAACCTAAATAGTAAGTCAGTACCGGCGAAATAGCTGCGCATGATTTGTGATAATACTAATAATATTTCGTCACCAGCGATATGACCATAGGTATCATTAACGCGTTTGAAACGATCAATGTCGATCATGACTAACCATGCGCTAGCCTGCTCAGGGCTCTGCTCTAAATTCAAATTTTGATGCTGATTTCTGAGTAATCGACTAAGTTTGGTTTCGAATGTACGTCGATTTAGCAAACTGGTTAGTTTATCTCGTTCACTTTCATTTAATATAAATTGATAATTTTCATATATTTTTAGAAAGCTACTGATCATTGTTTCTGACAGTTTAACATCTTTATGGGCTGTGATTTTAAGCACCCCAGATGGTATCTTTACAAACTTTATGGGGAAATATTGACTCACTGAATCATTATTGTTGTTCACGCTAATATGAGTGTCATTAGCTAAACATCGTTCGATAATCGGATTGCTCTCGACTATTTGGGGGAATTGTTCCCAGTGATAATCATCATTATCAAGCGGACTTTCTAAGTGAGAAAGATGAACAACCCTTTCTAGGGCGCTTGAGGGGGATTCGCCAATCAGTTTTAAAATAGATATATCGATGATGTCAAACAACTCTGCAAGCGTTGCCACTAGGCTAAATTCTAGTGAATCAGAGTCCCGTTGCTGAGTTATTTTTACGATTGATTCTAATATGTCTTCTTTCATCAATAGCATCCTTTTATTGATTTGATAAAAGCATACTTAAATTCCTAGCTCATCAAGTAGGTCTAGATTGTCCAGTGGATCATCAATGGGCTTTGCTTGTTTTGTTGATGCTTGTTTTATTGATGCTTGATGTTGCTCTATTAATGTATCTGGATCAAAATCATCGTCACTGGATTCAAAACTTTTTATTTGAATAAACTCGGTTTCATCAATTGAAAATTCTAGGTAAAAAACATTGCCCTTGGCTGTTCGAAATGAAACACGTCGAGATACCGGGTTATCCAAGTTTGCTTCAATTGAAATAATCAATTGCTGGTTAACCGTCAGCATTTTTGGTTGAGATTGGTTAATCGACGTTTGAAGATCTTGACTCACGGTCGCAATGAACTTTCCTAAAATTTGATTCATTAGCTCACCCATGACATTACATACTTCATCAGAAGTATGACGAGTGGCTAATTCATCGGCTGGCATGCCCATACTAATTAAATAATCGGTATATATTTCCATCGCCGCATTGGCAGAGAAGTTAATAATGACTAAACCGGAAAAACCACCATCAAAAATAACGAAGCAACCAATATCCGGTTTTAAGCTTGTTTTATTAATTTTTTGAACCATTGCTGCATGGTCAATCTTAGTGTGTGTCGCTGCGCTTAGCACCCCTGATACTGAATTACATAGCTTTAATAAAATATCATCGGTTGATACTGTTGTGTTACTCATCACTACTTTCCTGTCCTTGAAATAACTTAGAAATTAATACTTAATCATGATAATACACAATATTCAATAAATTGGTATCACCAAGTGATTTGTAAACTTATGTTTATTAAATCGGTTCTTTATTTATAAATCCTATCTATGGGGCTTGTATTCTTAGATTTTACCCATATAACTAAAGGGAATGACGAAAAACATCAAAACAAAAATGCTTTTGATGCTCGACTCTTGACCTGCGGGTCGCTATAATGTCGCGTCCGAAATATTAGTCATATCGATAGGTTAATACACAGAACATTTAAAGTGGTTATCTATCGACATCAATTTTACTTTATGGCTACTTTAGCCATAAAGACCGAGCCCTCAGGGCCTTTTTTATATATTTGAGGTATGCAGATGCAAGTTTCAGTTGAAACGACTCAAGGCCTAGAGCGCCGCCTAACCATTACAGTAGAAGCAGTAAAAGTTGATGCTGAAGTAAAAACACGTTTACAGCAATTGTCTAAAACTCAACGTATCGACGGTTTCCGTCCTGGTAAAGTACCTGTATCAGTTATCGTTAAGCGTTTTGGCGCAGCTGTTCGTCAAGAAGTTGCTGGTGAACTTATGCAACGCAACTATTTCGAAGCTGTTGTTGAGCAGAAGCTAAATCCTGCTGGCATGCCTGAACTAGCTATCGTTAAGAACGAAGAAAAAGCTGATTTAGAATTCACGGCGACTTTTGAGATTTACCCTGAAGTTGAAGTGAAAGATCTTGATAAAGTTAAGATCGAAAAGCCAGTTGTTGAAGTCACTGACCAAGATTTAGAAGAAATGCTAGTTACTTTAACTAAGCAACACGCTACTTACAAAGAAGTTAAGCGTAAGTCAAAGAAAACTGACCGTGTAATCATTGATTTTAATGGTTCAATTGACGGTGAAGAATTTGAAGGCGGCAAAGCTGAAGACTTTACACTGAATCTTTCAGAAGAACGTATGATTCCTGGTTTTGAAAAGCAAATCGTTGGTCATAAAGCCGGTGAAGAGTTTGATATCGAAGTATCATTCCCTGACGATTACCACGCTGAAAACCTTAAAGGTAAAGCAGCTGTATTCTCTATTAATTTAAAAGCAGTTGAAGACCAAGTTCTTCCTGAGTTAGATGATGAGTTTGCGGTTAAGTTTGGTGTTGCTGAAGGTGGTGTTGAGAAACTAAAATCTGACGTTCGTACTAATATGGAACGTGAGCTTTCTCAAACTGTTAAATCAAATGTTAAGCAACAAGTTATCGACGGTATTATTGAAGTTAATGAATTTGAAGTGCCTGCATCATTGATTAAAGGTGAAGTTGATGTGTTACGTCAACAAGCTATGCAACGTTTTGGTGGCCAAGTAGATTCGGCTAACATGCCACAACTACCTGATGAGTTGTTTGCAGAGCAAGCAAAGCGTCGTGTTCAAGTTGGTCTATTACTAGGCGAAGTTATCAAATCTAACAAGTTAGAAGCTGATGACGAACGTGTTAAAGAAATGATTGAAACAATGGCTTCTGCTTATGAAGATCCAAGTGAAGTTGTTGCTTACTATAACGGTGATGAAAAGCTAATGCAGCAAATGAAAGATCTAGCATTAGAAGATCAAGCGATTGATTTCATTTTAGCAGCCGCTAACGTGACTGAAGCTAAAAAAGCATTTAGCGATATGATTCAGCAGCAAACTGCTTAATCAATAAATAATCGTGGCGTTAGTCACTAGTATATTTACGTAATGAAATGCTCGCATGGGGGAACTTATGCGAGCATTTTTATTCAGATCACTTATTATTTTTTGTCATCTGCACTTTTTACTTTATATCAGCGGTATTTGCAGGTATAAATAATTAAATAATAGGATTTTATCTAAGGAATATTAGTCAATGCAATTTAATTCAAATACGGCTCCAGAAAATCTTTTGGTCCCAATGGTTGTAGAACAAACTCCCAAGGGAGAGCGCTCGTTTGATATTTATTCACGTTTGCTTAAAGAGCGGATCATTTTTCTAGTCGGCCCCGTTGAAGACAACATGGCTAACTTGGTCGTTGCACAGTTACTATTTTTAGAAGCTGACAATCCAGATAAAGATATTTTTCTTTATATTAACTCACCAGGTGGTTCTGTGACCGCTGGCATGGCTATTTACGATACCATGCAATTCATTAAGCCAAATGTGAGTACGGTTTGTATTGGTCAAGCAGCAAGCATGGGTGCATTTTTGCTAGCTGGCGGCGAAAAAGGCAAGCGTCATTGTTTACCTAACTCTCGCGTGATGATTCACCAACCGTTAGGTGGTTTCCAAGGTCAAGCGTCAGACATTGCTATTCACGCTCAAGAAATTCTAGGCATTAAGAACAAACTTAATACCTTACTGGCAGAGCACTCTGGTCAGCCGCTAGAGGTTGTTGAAAAAGATACCGATCGTGATAACTTCATGAGTGCGCAACAAGCGCTTGATTATGGCTTGGTTGATTCTGTGATGACTAAACGATAATTGTTGTAGATATAGCAGGGAAGAGCCTAGTTGAGTATTGGGTTTCTCCTCTGTTTGTAATACACTTGAGTTAATATAATTTATTTTATCCAGTGAGGATGATCCATGACCGACACCACCAAAGGCGATAGCGATAGCAAAACACTGCTATATTGTTCTTTCTGTGGCAAAAGCCAGCATGAAGTTCGTAAGTTAATCGCCGGTCCTTCAGTGTATATTTGTGATGAGTGTGTAGATCTTTGCACCGATATTATTACTGAAGAAGTGAAAGAAAAATTAGAGGCGGCGGAAGAGCCTGATAAACTACCAACACCTCATGAAATCAGAGCTAATCTCGATGATTATGTTATCGGTCAACCACATGCTAAAAAAGTATTGTCGGTTGCGGTATATAATCACTATAAACGATTGCAAAATGCTGATAAGTCACAAGGCGTAGAGCTCGGTAAAAGTAATATCCTGCTAATTGGTCCTACCGGTAGTGGTAAAACATTACTGGCAGAAACCATGGCGAGAATGCTTGATGTACCATTTACCATGGCTGATGCTACCACATTAACCGAAGCCGGTTATGTGGGGGAAGATGTTGAAAACATCATTCAAAAGCTATTGCAGAAATGTGATTACGATGTTGAAAAGGCACAACGTGGTATTGTTTACGTTGATGAAATTGATAAAATTTCACGTAAATCAGATAACCCATCAATCACTCGTGATGTTTCTGGCGAAGGGGTGCAACAAGCATTACTTAAGCTAATTGAAGGAACAATTGCCGCAGTGCCACCGCAAGGTGGTCGTAAGCATCCACAGCAAGAGTTTTTACAGGTTGATACCTCTAAAATCCTCTTTATTTGTGGTGGTGCTTTTTCGGGTCTCGATAAAGTGATTGAACAGCGCATGCATAAGGGCTCTGGAATTGGTTTCGGTGCTGAAGTTAAAGATATCAATAAGCAAAATTTGTCTGATATATTAACCAAAGTGGAGCCAGAAGATCTCGTTAAATACGGGTTAATTCCTGAATTTATCGGTCGTTTACCAGTGGTCGCTACGTTAACAGAGCTTGACCAAGATGCGCTAATCCAAATTCTTTGTCAGCCTAAAAATGCATTAACCAAGCAATATTCTGCTTTGTTAGCACTTGAAGGTGTTGAGCTTGAATTTAGAGAAGATGCCTTAATTGCGATTGCTGAAAAAGCAATGAATCGTAAGACTGGAGCTCGTGGTCTTCGTTCAATCGTAGAGAAGGTGTTACTCGATACAATGTATGATCTGCCATCGATTGAAGGTGTGGTTAAAGTTGTGATTGATGATTCTGTGATTAAAGGGGAGTCTGACCCTATTTTAATTTATGAAAACCAGCCACAGGCTGCTTCTCAAGATTAAATCAGAAATTAATAAATGAAAACCTCAGTTTTACTGGGGTTTTTTTATGACAACAAATTGTTAATAACTCATTCTCGTTCTCATTATCGATTGATTTATCTGATATACTTTGTCAAAATTTAAATTAAACTACTTCAAATTAAGCTTATAAAGGATTATAGACATGGAAGCCAATCAATCTTCTGCAACACCCAATGAATTACCCATGACCAACACTGTACCTGTTATTTTTTCTGGTAAAGGTGGTGAGTTTTTTGGTATTTGGATTGTTAATATTTTATTGAGTATTGTAACTCTGGGTATTTATTCTGCATGGGCCAAGGTTCGCACCCAACAATATTTTTTCGCCAACACCAACGTTGACGGTCATCGTTTTTCTTATTTAGCAAATCCGATTCAAATTTTAAAAGGCCGTATCTTAGCTATTATTCTGTTTATCGCTTACTCACTTGTTGTTAGTTTTTTCCCCATTGCTGGTCTAGGTTTTGTGCTCATCATGTTCCTTTTAAGCCCTTGGTTAATTAATCAGAGTATGAGGTTTAATTTACGTATGACCAGTTACCGTAATGTTCGTTTTAGCTTTGCAGGAAGCTATGGTGAAGCATTTCTGTATTTTATCATATTACCTATTTTATCTTTATTTACGCTCTATCTAGCAATGCCTTGGGCCTTGAAGAAAATGGATGAATATTTATGTAATAACATTAGTTACGGAGATAAAACTCTGACCACTAATATTGAAACTTCTCAATATTACATTACCTGTTTGTTTGTTGTGCTGTTTAGTCTTATCGCTGGTGTTATTGTTGTGGCAGTGTTGGCTTTTACTGGACAACTTGGTTCTTTTGAGTCGGTTGAGTCTGGTTCGATCAGTGTCGGGATGATTATATCGATGGTTGCATATTTGGCAATTTTCAATGCTGTCGCTGCAATATATCAAGCACGGATTCGGAATCACATTTTTAACAATAGTGAATTTGAAGCGTTAGCTAAATTTAAGTCTAATGTCAGTATTAGCTCTTATGCTGTGTTATTACTGGTTAATATGATTGCGGTTATTGGTACGTTAGGTTTTGCATACCCATGGGTTAAAATACGCACGGCCGCCTTTTTAGCTCGAGCGACCGAAGTTGAGTTACAGCAAAATTCAGACACTATCTTTGATACGATGGAAGAGCAAAAATCATCATTTGGTGAAGAAGCGGCTGAAGTATTTGACGTTGATATCGCAATTATCTAATGCGAACTATTAACGGAATTTATTATTACCCGGCTAGCAGTAAGGCTGAATCAGCCGAACTGCAAGTAACAGGTGATGTGATTAATCTTTATTATCAGCAGCGGTGCATTCTGGTAACTCAAGTCGATAATGTAACAATTTCATCGACGATTCCAGGTGTTAATGGCGAAGTCATTTTTGCTGATGGTGGTAAGTTTGTGGCTACTGATAATCAAGCACCATTTGATTTTTCGGCCTCAGTGTTGGGAAAAATAGAAAAAAATACCGCTGTTATTTTGGCGGCCGTTGTCTTAGTGCCTTTGCTGATGTGGTTTTGTATTTCGGTTGTGATGCCTAAGGCTGCTAGTGCTGTGGTGTTGTATTTACCGGATACTGTCGCCGAAACAATGGGAGAACAAGCATTCTCAATCATTGAAAGTACCCTCCTAAAGCCGAGTGAGCTTAGTGAGGAAAAGCAATTAACGATAAAAAATCTGTGGCAAACAACGCTAACGCAACTTGAATTACCCGATGATAAATTTGTGTTACATATCTATGGTAGTGATTACTTTGGACCTAATGCCTTTGCATTACCTGATGGAACCGTGGTGATCACCGATCCGTTACTTAAGCAGTTAGCTGATAACCCGGATGCTATTTTAGCTATTTTGTTACATGAAATTGGTCATGTAGAAAACAAACATAGCTTACGGATGGTTGCTCAATCGGTAAGTAGTACCGTGGTATTTGCATTGATTTTTGGTGATATAGAAGGGGTTGGTGAAGTGCTTTTAGGGACAGGAACTTCGCTATTGCAAAATGCTTTTTCTCGTGACATGGAGCGAGAAGCTGATGATTATGCATTAAATCAGTTAATTGCTCTGGGGAAATCACCTGAGGCGTTTGCTGATGCGATGCAAAGTTTTTTGGATTTAAAGTCTGATCACCACACTGATAGTGCTTTAAAGTATTTTTCGAGCCACCCTGATATTAAAGAACGTATCGAAAAAGCTCAAAAATTTTTAAAGTGAATTTTCAATTCCCAATAAAAACCAGCTGACTTAAATAGTCACCACGACCATATTAATTGTGGTGACTAAAAAGCTGCCACCGATTAATAATGTCGCACCAGCGACGACTTGACTCAAGCGGCTTTTGGTTAAGAATAATAGTGCATAATTAGCGATTGCAATGGTCACTAGCGCTGACAAACCATATTGCCAGCCGTAGACTGTGGTCCATAAAATACCGGTAAAGGTTAAGCTTATTACGCCAATAATCCCGCAAATGTTAGAAGTGTGTGATGGGATCTTTAATGTATCACCATTGGTTAACATGCGAGCGTTTAGCGAAATAAAGAGTAATATACTGGAATAAAAAGTTGTAATAAGAAGCCAAATCATCAGACATTCTTCATAATAATTGGTAAGTGATAATTATTATCATTTGTATTGGGGGTTTTGTCAAATAATAAGTTTAAATATTGCTATTGGTTGCCTTCTCTAGCAAGCTATGATCATTGTTGTTAACGAGTCTTAATTTAAAAATGGTGTTAGAAAATAGCTTTACTCTGCTGCCGCCACTAGTCGCTATTGCGATTGCTGTGTGGCGAAAAAATGCAATATTGGCATTGGCGGTTGGTATTGTATTAACGTGGTGGATGAGTGCAGGCTTAGATCCGGTTGCTGCTGTTACCGGTTCAGTTACTGGAATTTTAGCGGTGTTTGAAGGGGCGGGTAACCAGCGAATTTTTATTTTTAGTTTGTTGATTGGCTCGCTATTAGTATTAATGAATAAAAGTGGTGGTGTTAATGCTTTTATTGCGCAATTAGCGGCGAAAAAACTAGTCACTAATCCACGACAAGCCAGTTTATTACCGGCGATTATTGGCACCAGTATTTTTACCGATACTAACTTAAGTATGTTTACTGCAGGCATTGCCAGTCAAAGTCTGTTTGATAAATATGGTTTGAGCCGTGCTCGCCTAGCTTATATTCTTGATTCGACCTGTTCACCGGTCAGTATATTATTGTTGGTTAATGGCTGGGGCGCTTATATATTAGGGCTGCTCGATGGCTACCAATTAATCGATACGGTCGGGGTGTTAATCGATACGGTCTTCTATAATTTTTATCCGATTATCGTGTTAGTCATGGTTTACTACACGGCCTTTAGTACCAAGGTTTATGGCCCAATGCGTCACAGCCAAGCCAATGAAGTGAGTGCACCAGATAGCATTGATACATCAGTTAACGAGCAAACAGGACGCGCGCGATATCTGTTATTGCCAATGGCCTTAATTTGCGTGTTAACGTTGTTGCTGCTGGCCTACAGTGGTGATGGCGATATTCGTCGTGGTTCAGGTTCGTGGTCGGTGATGTGGTCGGTGATTACTGCATGGCTGTTATTGTGCGCGATGCTGATGAAGGATAAGGTGTTTAATCTATCGGAGTTATTTAGCCATAGCTTGACTGGGATTAAGCAGTTATTACCGGTGGTGCTTATTTTAGTACTCTCTTTTGCCTTTGGTGATGCGGTTAAAGCTTATGGTACGGGCACTTATGTCAGCCAAGCCCTCAGCCAAGATTTTCCACTGATATTGTTTGCACCATTGATGTTTGTGATTGCAGGTATTATGGCTTTTGCGACGGGAACATCGTGGGGAACGTTTGCGATACTTATGCCAATTGCAGTGCCTTTGGCGTTGTCGAGTGGCTTACCCCCTGAATTTTTAGTGGCAGCGGTGTTAGGTGGCGGTATTTTTGGCGATCATTCTTCACCGATTTCAGATTCGACCATTATTGCCTCACTAGCCAGTGGTTGTGATCATATCGAGCATGTTAAAACGCAATTACCTTACAATGTTGTGGCGGCGGCTTTAGCCATGATAGGTTATTTAGTGATGGGTTATTACTTGATTGGTCGTTAACTTAGAAATAGCCATTGCTTAACTCGCGTAAGCAATGGCTGACGATCTGCTTAGCTCATGGCATTAATCAATAATGCGCTTATTTCACTACCTGCAGCTAAGGTCTTTTCACGGTCATTGCCACCGTCTTCATTGGTGTTTAAGAACGGCGCAATCTCAACCATATCGGCACCAGTAATCTTAAACTCTTTGGCCAATTCACTGATAATTAACACGGCTTGCTCTGGTGATAAACCATCTGGCTCAGGGGTACCTGTTGCCGCTGCATAGTGAGCGTCGAGGGCATCAATATCGAAACTGACATAAAGCTCTTCAATGTTGTTGGCTTTAAGTTTCGCGATAACCTCGTTAACCACATCGCTAGCGCCACGTTCGTTAATATCTTTCGTCCAGAACTGACGCACGCCAAAGGTTGATTCCCAATGCTCGCGCGGACGACCTGATGAGCGAATGCCAAACTGAAACGCCATATCACGACTCGGTAATTCGTCAAGAATGTGGGTAACCCACGAACCAAAACAAATGTCGATCCCTAAGCGTTCTACCAATAAATCGGTGTGGGCATCAAAATGAATTAAGGCAACTTTTTTACCTTGATCTTTTTTAGCTTTTAAATAGCTTTTCACTAATGGATAACTAACCGAGTGATCACCACCAATGGCGAACAATCCTTTTTCTGGAAACGCGCGATAAAATTCATCACAAAAATCCTCAGTGATAGACAGCGGACTAACCGGCAAGCTTGAATCTTTATCGTCATAAAGTGCTTTACGGCAATTAGTGATCGTTGCATCGTTAAGGTATTTATCATGGAGCAAATGCGGGATCACCCGAATATCACCAACATCAAAGTAATCGCAACTAAACTCACCATTAAGTAAGGCTTGGCGTAAAAATAATGGTCCCCAGTTCGCGCCACGTAAAATGCCGCCGCCAGTATCACTACATACGCCTAACAACACCGGACGGTTATCGTCATTTAAGCCATTAACTTGCTCTTGCCATGCCGCCACGACATTTTCAGTGGTGCCATAGAGATGATTATGCAAGGTTGCTTTGCGCTCTTGGGCAGTATTAACCGTAAAAACGCCATTGCCAGGAGGGCATAAATATTGATTGATTTTTGTGTGTAATGTCGACCAGTTAGCCATGATAACTCCAATATGTTTCGATATGCGGCTATTTAAACAGATGCGCCAGCAATTACAAGCTTACCTCTAATCCCGTGGTTAGACTAATTGCATGGCTATGCGTTGTAACGAGTATCTATGCATTAAATGCTACCAATCGGCGGTTCAACGGCGATTGATAGCATAAATATGATTAAGATAAATTTCGGATTAATTGATTTGGCGTTAACTCCGTTAATGGCTTACAGGCACGAGTGCCAATAATTGAGACAAACAACGCCCCAGCCACGGTGGCAAAAATCCACAACATAGGATGAGGCTGCCAAGTCATTTCAATAACATAGCTTTGAATTAACCACAGCGCTACTTCGGTGGTGAAGGTGGCAATAAAACCTGCGAGACCACCAATGATCAAAAACTCATAGGCGATGGCTCGCTTGAGTAGTTTTTTACTGGCACCAAGGGTACGTAAAATCACTAAGTCTTGATGGCGTTGTTGATAGCTGGCCTGCACTTGCACCAATAGCACTAACACACTGGCACAAATAACCAATAACATAATGTAGGTAAGGGCTAGCGAGACTTGATCGATAATCGAACGAAGCTTTTTAATGATTCGATCAATCTTAATGATCGACAGCGTTGGGTAATTTCTCAATAATTGATCGAGCAATGGATGGCGATCACTCGGTAAATAAAATGACGAAATAAAGGTCGATGGCATGTCCCCAAGCGCAGCGCGATTAAAGATTAAAAAGAAATTAGGGCTCATTGAGCGCCAGTTAACCTTACGAATGCTACTAACCCGAGCGCTAATGACTTCTTGACCAATTAATATTTCGAGTTGATCGCCAAGTTTAATCGATAAACGTTCGGCCACACCGTCCTCAATAGAAACCAAATGCTCTTTATCGTCAGCTTGCCACCATTGTCCGGCGACTAACGGATTTTTCGGCGGCAGACTATCACGCCAGGTTAGGCTTAATTCACGGCCAAACCCTCGTCGTCCTTCGCGTTTTTTATCGCTATCATTATTCGCTTCGCTGTCGTATTCACCAATTTTTTCTTGGTTAATCGCACTGACCCGACCGCGAATAATTGGGTATAGATCACTACTAACGATTTGATGTTGCGCCATCAGATGATTAATTTCTGGGACTTGCTCTGGCGTGACATTCGCTAAGAAGTGATTAGCGGTGCCCTGTGGAATTTGTTGTTGCCATTCGTCGATGACCTCATTGCGTAATAATAAAATAATTAGCATTAACATAATAGCGGTGGCGATACTGGCTATTTGCATGCTCGATTGCACGGCTCGTTGGTTAAGCGAGGCAATGGCGAGGCGCCATGGGCTGGCGGCGCTAAAGGACTTGCCACGAGACAAGCGAATAAACAGTGCTGCCATTGCCGCTAACGTTAAACTGACCAGCGTAGCCACCACTAAAATAATCGCGCTGAGTTTGAGATCGCGGCTGTAAAAATATAACAAGCTGAAAATCGCGCTGCCAAAAATACAACCATTAAGCCAGCCTTTAAATTGGCTCGGCGCTAAATCACGCTTAATCACTCGCATCACTGGTACTTTAAACAAGGTGACCAAGGGCGATAGACTAAACATCACCGCACAAATTAAACCGGTGGCGACACTAATGATAATTGCTTTAGCGCTAATGGCGGGTAAGTGCTGTGGAATGCTATCGGGCAGGTAATGCTGAACCAAGGCAAATGCGCCTTGTTGTAAACCGTAGCCGACGATCAATCCTGCGATAATACCCGATGTTATCAACGTGCCCAGTTGCCACACAAATATTTTTTGGATGGTTCGATCGTTAGTGCCAAAGGTTTTTAGGAGCGCGACGGTGTCTAATTGTTGCTGACTAAAACGTGAGGCGGTGACAAAAATAGCCGTTGCGCCTAAGATAACGCCGAGCAAGCTAGCCAACAACAGAAAACGATTGGCTCGTGCTAAAGCGCCAGCAATAGGGGAGCGCTCGTTGTTAATGTCTTGCCAATTTTGATTACTTTGTAATTGTGGTTTTATGGCTTGGTGAAATTGTTGTAGTTGGGTTTCTTCACCGCTAAATAAATAACTATAGCTAAGGCGACTGCCGGGTTGAATCACTTGGGTAGCGGCAACATCTTCGCCATTAATCATTACCCGTGGCGCGAGATTAAACAAATTAAACGAACCATCGGGCTCTAAGGTAATAATGCCACTGACCATAAAATCTTGTTCACCAATAGCAACTTTGGCACCAAGGCTAATGCCAAGCTTAACCAGCAGTTCGGGCGCTAACCAAATTTCGCCCCGAGGCGGTGGGCCAATGGTGACATCGCCTTGACTGTCGGTTGGCGCCGCCGTTAGTGGTTGGTGAGATATTTTTAACTGGCCACGCAGCGGATAAGGACCAGTGATTGCTTTGGTATTGGTTAATACCATCTCGTCATCACTAAAAATCACCGAATTAAAACTGAGATAGTGCGCTTGTTGTAATTGAAATTCGCTGCTTTGTTGTAATAAAGCCTTAGGTAATGGATGAGCCGATGACAAGATACGATCGGCGGCTAAAAAATCATTACTTTTTTGCACTAAGGCCTGATTAAGGCGTTCACCAAAGCCACTTAAGGAAAAGACCGAGCTAACCGCTAAAATAATCGCCAAGATAAAAATGGTCAACTCGCCACGTTTCACCTGTTGGCGTAGCATACTGTTGGCCGGTTTAAACCACATCTGAATACTCCGCGACATGTTCGATAATCAGACCTGCCGCCATGGTTAACACATGCTGACAATGATTGGCTAGCTGTAGATCATGAGTCACCAAGACTAAAGTGGTGTGATGTTCACGGTTTAGATCAAACATTAACTGCGCTATTTTGTCACCGTTACCACTGTCTAAATTACCGGTCGGCTCATCGGCAAATAAAATTTTTGGCTTGGTAATAAACGCCCGAGCAATGGCTACACGCTGTTGCTCGCCGCCGGATAATTGATTGGGGTAATGATCGAAACGTTCACTTAATCCCACTTTTTCAATCAATTGTTGCGCCAGTTGCTCTGCATTATCGATACCAGCTAGCTGTGCGGGCAGCATAATGTTTTCTAACGCGGTTAATGAGGGCAGCAATAAAAAGGATTGGAAAATAAAACCGACTTTTTGACTGCGTAAAGCCGTGCGCTGTTCTTCATCTAACTGATGCAATGGCGCGCCATCGAGATAAATTTCCCCTTGTGTCGGTGAGTCTAATCCCGCGAGTAAGCCTAACAATGTCGATTTACCAGAACCCGACGCACCGACAATGGCGATTGTTTCACCACGCTTGACATTAAATGAGATAGACTTAAGAATCTCTAGATGTCCGTTATTGATGTTCACCCGTTTAATAAGATTTTTAACTATGATGATATTTTCATTTTTTACTTCTGGCATAACCATGCGCCGCACCCTAACAAGCTTAATTTGTTGTTGTTTTATTTCATTACCCGTTCAGGCAACCACCATTTTGTTACTAGGTGATAGTCTCAGTGCTAGCTACGGAATGCAAGCCAGCGAAGGGTGGGCGGCATTAACCCAGCAACGTTTAGATTCAGCCAATACTGGGGTTAAATTGCTCAATTTCAGTGCCAGTGGTGAAACCACTGCGGGAGGTAAAGCACGGCTAGCAAGGTTGTTGGATAAAAATCAGGTTGATGTGCTATGGATTGAACTTGGCGGTAATGATGGCTTACGGGGTTATCCAATCAAAACAATTCGTAACAATTTGCACAAAATGATCACCCTTGCTCAAGATAAAAATATTAAAGTTATTTTGACTCAAGTTGAAATTCCACCAAACCTCGGTAAACGTTACTTAACGATGTTTCGCGCTATTTTCCCAACCCTTGCGACTGAAACTAACAGCACGTTAATGCCATTTTTCATTCAAGATGTCGCGCTCGACAAAAACCTGATGCAAGCCGATGGCATTCACCCCAACCAACAAGCCCAACCAATTATTCGTGATTTTGTGCTGGAGTTTTTGGTGGGGTATTTGGGGAGTGATTAGTGGGTTGAAATAAATTAATTTGTTTATACCTAAGTATTTTTGCTTGTTTTTATTTAATTACTTTATATGGTAGTGTTCTTATAAATAGGAACTATTCAATGCAATGCCGTTACAAATTAAACATTGTTACGGTTTATCAGACCTCTAGGCAACTTTTTTGATTTTATATAAATACATGGCGTGACCACCAATAAGGCTAACTATCTTTTGCCTTAGTTCGGTCAATCCATCTAGGTAAATCTTATCGTAAATATAGTCTTCACCTTGCTGAAGTAAGTTGATCCCA
>JABSRU010000014.1 GCA_013214965.1 Gammaproteobacteria bacterium | reverse complement strand
AGGTGGTTGGTTAAACCTTACCTGACAGGGACTTTCACCCTGCAAGATGGATCAAGCTTAGCTTGACGCACCAACGCTCCCATAAGCTGTGAGCAATGCTGGCACAATTTGTTGCGCCTTTTCTTTTGCAACCAATGTGATAGCGTTGCGAATCTGACTTCATGGGCTTGTTATATTTTTGTACGCCATTCTGAAATTTCATCACCATCCTCAGAAACACTTTCATAGGTTAAAATGTGTTTGTGAGGGTTATACTCATCAAATGGCTCACTTAGATCTTCTAAGAAAATAACGTGCTCCTGAAATACAAATTCGTTATTAATTGGATAACAAACCCAAGACCGAATAAAGTTGGTTGTTTTTGGCTCTGTTATTGATGTAATGAAACACGCAGCCTTTCCATAATTCAAAATTTCTTTGGCGGATTCCCACTGATTCTGATATTGCTCTTGTTGCCAATAACTATGATCGGATTCAAATTTTTCTTTAAATTCATCGATCTGAATTACGCCAACCCCATGTTTGATAAATTTAAAGTTATACATAATTGCCTAAAAAAATATAACAGCTTATTACATTGCAAAACTGCATGATAATATTCTGCTGTTTTGCGTCGTTTAAAATTTATCAAAGAAGAATAACAACTTAACCTCTACATTACAATTAGTTACAATACCATTATTCATTAAACAATAGAAACGACGAAACTTTCACGATAATAAGGAAAATAGTGCAAAAAATGAAAATTCAAACGTTTCCTCATTATTATTAAAATAGTTTTCACATGAGCAAAAGTATCTCAAAAATTCACAATTGAGCACAAGCAACATTGAATGTTCTAAATCGCTTTTGCGATGTATGGACTCCACTCCCACAGCAGGATAGTCTGAATCGGTCAACTATCGAGGAGATCTACTATGTTAAAGTCTAATATTATCGGCATTGATTTAGCTAAAAACGTCTTTCAAGTTTGTGTGATTAGTAAAGACGGTGAATTAATTAGTAATAAGGTCGTCTGTCGTCAAAAACTAAAAGAGATATTAGCCAAATCACACTCTGGTGTCGTTGGTATTGAAGGCTGTGGTAATAGCCATTACAGGGGCCGATTTGCAAAACAATTCAATCAAGATGTTCGTATTATCAGTGCCAAGAAGGTAAATGCATTTCTCTAGGGTCAGAAAACAGATGCTAATGATGCACTTGCCATAGCAAATGCAGCGATGCAAGCCGGTTTAAAGTACAGTATGCAAAAAAACGAAGAACAACAGATCCTTCAGTCACTAGAGACAAGCCGTGTTTACCTTTCAAGAAATATTACATCACTAGGCAACCACATCAGAGCGATGCTGTATAAATATGGCATCGTCAGTACTAAAAGTGCAGCGGGATTACGAAAAGTCGTCATGGAAACGTTAGATGAGCAACATCCGCTTCCAGCGAACTTGTTATCGATGTTACATCACTTATGGGCGCATTATCAGAGTTTAAAAGAAGAGTTCATCATACAAGAAAAGGCTAAAAACGCATTAGTACGATAGCGAGTTGCTGGCTGGTATCAATCGAGCAATAAAATTTATATTTTATTGCTTTTCATTAGCCAATCACATGTGTTGTTGGGCTGAGCGATAAATTACGCGCCGCACTAAAGGATCTTGGCGCGTTAATCACAGGATCAATAAAGTCGAGGGTTTTGGCCAGTAGTTGTAGCGGCGCGTCAATATTGTCACTAGATAATGGCTGTAGTACGGGATAGTATTTATCGTATTTTATTCCAAAACCGAGGCATTGCATGTGAACGCGCAGTTGATGGGTTTTCCCGGTGATTGGGCGCAGTTCAAATAATGCCTCAACGACAGATTGCTCAATGCAGGTAATGATGGAATGGCTATTACTTTCACCCTCGACAACTTGCATGGTAAAGCGCGGTTGCGATCGCACCAATCGGTTGTTAACTTCCCACGATTTTCCCACCAAATGTTTACCAATTAACTGTTGACCATCATTAATGCGCGCAATAGCTTGATACGTTTTTTGTATTTGGCCGGATTCAAATAAATGATGATATAAATGACGCGTTGCTGGGTTCACCGAGAAAATAACCAGTCCCGCCGTGACTCTATCTAAGCGATGAACCGCTTGTAAAGACTTGATCCCCGTTGCGCGGCGCAGCCGATTTTGCAGGCACTCATTGACAAAAACTCCACCGGGGATTACCGGTAAAAAGTGAGGTTTGTAGGCAACGAGAATATGCGCGTCTTGGTAAATTATCGCCTCTGCGGCCGCAATAACTGGCTCGCTTTCAACCTCGCGGTAATAATAAATCCGTTCTTGCGCCTTAAACGGGGATTGCGCGGTGATAAGGCTATGATCATGACGATGCACTTTACCATCACTCATGCGTTGTCGCCAAATAGCAGGGTTAATACGAGGGAATTTTATGATCAAATACTCGAGTACCGTTACAACGCCAGGGTTTATTTGGGGTAAGCTCAGCACGGAGGGATACGGGGAGGTGATCATGGATTATCCAAAACTGGGAATATACCATGAGTTACGCGCGGTAACAGACATTATCACCGTGTGCGCGAAAAAGATTAGTCCCCCCCATAAAATTTAGACGGCTAAACGGACGACATCAATCGTTAAGTTTTATTTATTTTAATTACCCACTTACATGTTTTTGGAGTTGGTTGCACGGCAGGGAAGCGTATTGAGCGATTAACGCGATGGCTAATTTATGGGGCAGACTTAAAAACCTGACTGATATGCAATGATTTTTAAATCCACACGACGAGGGTGCAATAAAATTAAGCTCTTGATTTATACATGAAGAGTAATATATACAACGACAGGCCTAACCGGTCATTCACGTAATTGTTTCGTTATAAATACAGCAACACAAAAACATAACACTGCGCACGTGCCCTTGCTATCAACACTATATGCATTGCATTAGCATTACACGAACGGCCTAGCCCAAAAGCGAACAGAATAAGGATAATGGCAGCAATGAGTTAATAAAATGAAGAAAAATAACATATGAAACAATAAAAAATTAACGGTCGATAAAGTACTTTTTTATCACCTTAACCTCGTACGTATTAAGATCAAGTCACTGATAGCAAACCATTCAAAAAACACATAAAAGCTACCACTAGTTTTACTTAAAACTCTGCTTCCTTTTTCCGTTGATAGCTTATGCTGATTTAGCGAATAATGCATAGATAGAGTGAATTATTACAACTAATACACTAAATGTTATGGCTAATAATACAAACTGAAATATATAGGCTTCATTGAGACTTATGAACTGAGGGAAAAGCGCCATGAAAAAGAAAATTGGCTTTGGGTTTAATAATGTAATTAAAAAGCCTTCTATGAATTTTTTCTTGTGACGTTTCATTATATCTTAACTACTGATATCAAAGTTTGAAGAAGACCTCCACATTTTTATACCCAAATAAATAAGGTAGGCTGAACCTATATATTTTAAAATAGTAAAGGCTGAAGCTGAGGAGGAAAGGATTACAGCAAGGCTAGTGTTGATATTATTACGATACTGGCCACACCTAATATTCCAAAAATAGCCCCGTGAAATCCATCTTTGATTGAGTTTGTTATAGTCAAAACGACGCCAGGCCCAGGACTTGCTATAGTTGCGGAGGCAATAGCTACAAATAAAATATAATTTTCCATTGATATTTCCTTTATTACGCTTCGATAAGAAGCGATTTTAGGCTTACTATAATCAGTGAGGAACGAACTCGAGCAAGCCGTGACGAATATTTCCTTAATCGATCTGTATATGCTAAATCCACTCTTGCTTATCTGATGATACGGTAAGTTCACTTTGAGTTTCACCAGTATGAGCTGTGGATGCAGGCTCCACCATCATAAAGTGAGTATCAGGCTCTGCTTTAGGGCAATGCTCAACTCCTTTAGGTACAACATACATTTCACCCGTATTTAAAACGATATCACCTGATCTTAATTGCAAAGTAAGTTGCCCTTTAAAAACAATAAAAAGCTCATCTTCGTGATCATGTTTATGCCAAACAAGCTCACCGCTACCTTTAGCTATTTTGACTAGCTGGCCATTAGATTCAGCTATCACTTTGGGTGTCCACTTTTCAGTGAACAACTCAAATTTTTCACCAATATTAATTTTATTCATCAGACTCTTCTTAGTATATAGCCCTGTTAAGGAGTAAAATTTATTTGGCTAAAAGGTGAAGCGAAGCAGAACCTCGCCAACTGTTTAAAGTCCTGTTTATATAGCCATTTACAATATACACAAAATCAATCTACCCGATGAAGTGCACAAATTTTGTTATTTGAGGGATTGCGTAAATAAGTTAACCATATTTTTCCAATTGCCCCTATTCGCTATACCAGTAGTGTATCAAGCATTTGCTATCTCGGAGGTCTTAACTGAGAAAGGAATAGTAGGGCCATTCCATGTGAAGCAGGTTCGCCATTGATAGATTTACTGAACGCAAAAACACTACTTTGAGCAAAATAAAAACAATGCCATTTTTCGTTGATTACACCT
The DNA here is from genome assembly GCA_013214965.1 of Gammaproteobacteria bacterium. Classification (GTDB taxonomy): domain Bacteria; phylum Pseudomonadota; class Gammaproteobacteria; order Enterobacterales; family Psychrobiaceae; genus Psychrobium. Next base: position 94,234 of record JABSRU010000014.1, on the reverse strand, counting down.
GCTTCGTAACCCATAGCTCCTAACATCACGTCATAAAAATTTTAAATTATTGTAAATAATTTGCACCAACCATCATATAACTAAATTTTTCTTCTCCTAGTTATAAAACAAATTAACCGCAATCTCTAATTTACAAGCTCGTAAATGGCAACTTACTTAGATCAACATTTCCACCTGAAATGATAATGCCAATTTTTTTATTCTGATAAGCCGATTTTTCTTTGAGCAATGCCGCAAATGCTACGGCTGATGAAGGTTCTGCTACAATTTTTAGACGTTCCCAAATTAATCGCATGGCATCAACAATCTCTAGTTCGGTTACACGTATTATTTTTTCAACATATTGTTGAATAATTGGAAAATTTTGATCGCCTAGCTGCGTTTTTAGTCCGTCTGCAATGGTGTTAGTCGACAAATTAGATTCAATAACACCACTTTGCAATGATCGGTATGCATCATCTGCTTCAAAGGGTTCCCCACCAACGACTTTACAATGATCAGCAAGGTAGTGTGCTGATAATGCTGTGCCACCGATTAAACCACCGCCACCAACTGGCGTGAATATATAGTCTAAATCAGGTTGTTCCTCTAACAACTCACTGCAAGCAGTTCCTTGGCCTAAAATGACGTGCATGTTGTTTGATGGATGTATAAAAGTAGCCCCTTCTTTTTTCTCTACTTTTTTGGCTGTGTTCTCTCTCGCCTCAAGTGTTGGTTCACATTCAATGATCGTACCGCCATAACCAATTACTGCGTCCTTTTTTACTTTTGGGGCAGTGTGAGGCATCACGATAAATGATTTAACGCCTAAACTTTGGGCTGCCAGAGCAAGTGCCTGAGCAAAATTGCCAGAAGAGTGTGTTACTACGCCTCTTTGTTGTTGATTTTCTGATAGCTGCATAATTGCATTTGTTGCGCCTCGTATTTTAAATGCACCCATTTTTTGGAAATTTTCACACTTAAAATAAAGATTGGCACCAACGATGTTATTAATGAGCGTAGAGCTAATCACTGGAGTATTGTGAATGAAGGATTTAATCCTTGTATGCGTGTTTAATAGCTCTGCTTTTTCGGGTATTTTAATCATGATATAAAAGCCTTTACTTCAATTTCTATAAGACATCCAAAATGTAATTCACGTGTCGGAATAATGCATATTGCAGGTTTGTCATTCTCAAAAAATGTGCGGTATCATTCATTTACTTCATCCCACAATTTGATGTTAGGAATATATACACACACTTGTAACACTTTGTGCCGCTGTTAATATTCTTTCTACATTGAGCAGTACCAAGTCGGTTTGGGCTTCAATGGTAGTGAGTTACCGGATCGATAGGAAGCTGTCCTGATAGGTATAAAATACTATCGCGCTCTACACACTGTGAATAATGTCCACTTATAACAGACACTTAGGAGTGCCCAATGATTTTCATACGCTCCTGTTGATACAAATATTGGGTGTTACAAGTTCGGTACTGTTAAATTAGTCAGTTATAGCCGCATGTGAATAACCTTTGTGACTCGTTCTACTTTTCGCTACGATACTTTTATTGAAATGATTGATAGCGTAAGTTAGTTATCTTTACATAAAGATAAGTACAAAGTATATCTTTATATGAAGGTATTATTCTATAATATTGCCAACAGTTTGATTTGGATATTATTTTGAAACAAGAATTCGACACGGTTGACCAGCTTGTAACTGAATGGAAACAAGAACGACCAGAGCTTGATGTTGATGCTATGCAAGTTGTTGGGCGGATCATAAAACTGGGCAAGGTGCTTGAAAAAAGAGCAAGCTCAGTATTAAAAGAAAGTGGTATCCATTATACAGACTTAGATGTATTGGCAACGATAAGACGTTCAGGAAAACCATATCAATTAGCACCAAAGCAAATAATGGATTCAGTTTTGTTGACGTCGGGTGCGATGACAGCATTGCTCGATAGGCTAACGAAGCTAGAATTGATCTATCGAGCATCGGATAATAAAGATGCCCGCATCAAGCTGGCAGGCTTAACCCCAAAGGGCATAAGCGTCATTGATAAAGCGATAAAAATAAGGTTTGACGAGGCTAATTTGTCTGTCAGTATATTCAACGAAACTGAAAGTTTAGCACTTTCAGAATTGCTTAGAAAATTATTAATTTCAATAGGGTAATTAATCACTTATATAATTGATTGAGTATTTTTATACGTTAGACGAACGCTTAAAACATACCACCACTCACATAACATCATGATCCGAGTTTCTGATAAACTTACCATTTATAGAGCTGTCACTGTTCGAGGCTGGAGGTGCCCAAATGGAATAACTTTGCTTCCAACTTGGCCCATTCTTTTGACTGCTTATTTAAAGATTCATAAAAATGAAGTAATAGTCGCTTGAAAACAAAATTCTAACGGTGTTTTTTGCAAAAATTGACTTTAATAAATGAACTCGTCAGTGACCGTTTTTGGTCGAGAGCAGACGTAAGCGGTAATATTCTCCAATGTCCGCTGTGCGCACTTTCATGACCTTTACTGTATAAGAAAATGTATCTCAAAAATTCATAACGGAGCAAACTCAGTTTTAGTGTCGAAGTCGCTTTGCGCGATAGCGACTTACTAATTTGTTGGTAGCATCGTTCATGATAACTACCGAGCAAACTTTATTATTGCTAAATATTAACCTTATTGAGTCAGTAGTAAGTCATTAATCTCAGTTAATACAGTTGATGGGCTCGTTGATTTGGTGATTGGGCGTCCGATCACCAAATAGTCACTGCCTGCTGCAACTGCCTCTTCTGGGGTCATGATACGCTTTTGATCGCCAACGGCACTGCCAGCAGGTCTAATACCTGGAGTGACTAGTTTAAATTTTTGACCGAGGATCGATTTTAACTTAGTCGCTTCTTGAGCTGAGCACACCACGCCATCTAAGCCACAGTCTTTCGCTAAAGAGGCTAGCTTGATCACATGTTCTTCTAATGAGCTTTCAACCCCAATAAGGGGTAACTCTGTCTCTTCCATGCTAGTTAAAACGGTTACTGCAATCAGCAACGGCGCTTTATCACCATAAGGTGTTAATGCAGCGCTAGCGGCTTTCATCATATTGGCACCACCCGTTGCATGGACATTAACCATCCACACCCCTAACTCAGCGGCTGCGGTTACGGCCTTAGCAACCGTATTAGGAATGTCGTGGAATTTCAAATCAAGAAAAACATCAAATCCCATGCCAACCAATTTTCGAACAAACTCCGGGCCAAAATAAGTAAACATTTCTTTACCAATTTTTAAACGGCAGCTGTTTGGAGCAATAGTTGCGACAAAATCTAACGCACTCTGTTGATTATCAAAATCTAATGCGACCACAACTTTTGATTGGTTACTCATGTGTTTCCTTAATATATTTATAACGTTGTAAATGGGTTAATCACCGTCAATACCGCGAATAGGTTTTAATGTGCCCCATGACAAACAAGACGGACAATGCCAATGAATTTTTTTTGCTGAAAATCCGCAACTGTGACAACGATAAACAGATTTCACTTTTAACTGTTCGGCGACCAAGACGTTTAAGTGTTTTAAACTATCCTTAGCTCGCCCTTCTTCAGCGTCGCTAAGTTGATATTTCATCAACTCATAAAAGCCTTTAATACTGGGCGCTTTAACCAGGTGTTCTGTAATTTGTTGTTCAACTTGGATCTGCGATAACTGCGGGCGCATTATCTCAATTTTTGCTAATAATGTCGCTACTCCAGCACCTTTTTCTAGAGCATCATCTAATTTAAGGATTAAACTCTCTTTCTGATCCCGTTGGAGATAGCATTCGACAAAAATCGGTAAGATCTCTCTGAAAAAATCAATGTCATGGCTCAACTGTTGATCGACAAGTAATTGACAATCGGTTAATCGATGATGATCTAAATAATATTGTGCCATCTCAATACGAGCTCGCACACAGTTGTTATCAACGGCTAATGCTTGCTTTAAATAATTAAAACGATCGGTCAGTTTTGAGTCACTGCAAGATTGTGCTAATTCACAATAAAAATGTGATAACTCAACTTTAATTTTAGTATGGCCTCTGGCCAATAATTTCTTAGCAATGATAATGGCTAGTCGCCACTCTTTGGTGGATTGGTAAATGCTTAACAGGTGGGTTAATGCTTTATCAGCGTATATTTCACTATTTTCTAAATCAGAAAAAATCGTTAATGAGCGGTCTATCAATCCGGCTTGTAAATAATCATGACCTAATTCAAATAAGGCTGTTTCGTGATGTTCAGGGGTAAGTGACGGACGAGCTAATAAATTTTGATGGATCCTAATCGAGCGATCAATCTCGCCTCGCTGTCTAAACAAACGCCCTAAGGCGAGATGTGTTTCGACGGTTTCATTGTCTACTTCAACTAAAGCGATAAACTGATCAACTGCTTTATCTGGCTGATCAGACAACAAGTAATTTAAACCTGCCGAATAGCTTTGAGAATAGTGGCTAACATCACGTTGATGCTGGTGTCCTGCACTCCTGCGACCCATGTACCAACCGTAGGCAGCAGCAACAGGTAGCAAAAGAAACAGCAGTTCAAGCATTGGTGAGTTGTTTAACCTTTAGTTTCTCGTTATTTTTATCGGACTGCACTAATTTTTTAGTCATCACTCTTAATTTAAGTTTTAAGCCTATATACAACGAGTAAAAAATACACCAACAAATTAAAAAACCACTAATAAATGACACACCAATCACGGCACTGATATTAAAATCACTTTGCGCAATTAAATAGTTTATCGATACCATTCCGGTATTACTGGCACTAAAAACCATTGCTGCCACAAAAAATATCAGAACTAATAAAATCATTACTATTGTTTTCATATGCTTTCCTTAAATTTTTCCATGAAGACATTATCTAAGAAAATAACCACAATCGCTAGTCATTAATAGCGAGGATCAAAAAATTAACAAAAAAAAACAGCCTTGCGGCTGTTTTTGTACGACGTTACACAAAACCTAAGTAGGATTTATGCATTAAGACTGGCGTTGACTCGTTCACGCAATTCTTTACCTGGCTTAAAGTGAGGAACATACTTCGATCCTAATTCCACTGTTTCGCCTGATTTTGGATTGCGACCAACACGAGGTGCCCGATAATGCAGAGAAAAACTGCCAAAGCCACGAATTTCAATTCGATCGCCTTCAGATAGCGTATCCGCCATCAAATCCAGCATTTCTTTGACGGCTAATTCTATATCTTTTGCCGACTTGTGTAGTTGTTTCAGTGCTAATCTTTCGATTAATTCCGACTTAGTCATAAACCTTCCTTATCGCTGTTACCATGATGTCTGTTGCGAAGTTATGCTAAAACGCTTATCTTCGCAACAATTACTTTACGTATTAGTCACGGTTAGCGTTTTTGAACGCTTCAGCCATCGCATTAGAAGAGAAGCTCTCATCGGCTTTATTTAGGGTATCAACTGCAGATTTCTCTTCAGCTTCATCCTTCGCACGAATTGATAAGCTAACAACACGGTTCTTACGATCTACACCGACGAACTTAGCTTCAACGGCTTGACCTTCTTTAAGTTCTGTAGAAGCATCTTCAACACGATCACGTGAAATATCAGCAACACGGATATAACCTTCAACGCCTTCAGCTAGTTCAACTGTAGCGCCTTTAGCGTCAACCGCAATTACCTTACCATTAACAATAGCACCTTTTTTGTTATCTGCTAGGTAGTTATTGAATGGATCGTCTTCTGATTGCTTGATACCTAAGCTAATACGTTCACGTTCTGCGTCAACTGCAAGAACAACAGCTTCGATTTCGTCACCTTTAGAGAATTCACGAACTGCATCTTCACCAGAAACATTCCAAGAAATATCAGACAAGTGAACAAGACCGTCGATGCCGCCGTCAAGACCAATGAATACACCGAAATCAGTGATTGATTTGATCTTACCAGAAACGCGATCGCCTTTAGCGAACTTAGAAGAGAACTCTGACCAAGGGTTAGCGATACATTGCTTAAGACCTAGAGAGATACGACGACGTTCTTCGTCGATGTCAAGAACCATAACTTCTACAGTGTCATCTAAGCTAACAACTTTAGAAGGATGGATGTTCTTGTTAGTCCAATCCATTTCAGAAACGTGTACTAGACCTTCAACGCCTTCTTGGATCTCAACGAAACAACCGTAGTCAGTAAGGTTCGTTACGCGACCAGTAAGCTTAGTGCCTTCTGGGAAACGACCGGCGATTGAAACCCATGGATCTTCACCCATTTGCTTAAGGCCAAGAGAAACACGAGTCTTTTCACGATCGTACTTAAGTACACGAACGTTAATTTCATCGCCAACATTAACGATTTCGCTAGGGTGCTTAACGCGTTTCCAAGCCATATCAGTAATGTGTAGAAGACCATCAATACCACCAAGATCAACGAACGCGCCGTAGTCAGTAAGGTTCTTAACGATACCTTTAACTTCAAGACCTTCTTGTAAGCTAGCAAGTAATTCTTCACGTTCAGCACTGTTTTCAGTTTCGATAACTGCGCGACGAGAAACAACAACGTTGTTACGCTTCTGATCAAGCTTGATAACTTTAAATTCTAATTCTTTACCTTCAAGGTGAGAAGTATCACGTACTGGACGTACATCTACTAATGAACCAGGTAGGAAAGCACGGATTGTGTTAACTTCAACAGTGAAACCGCCTTTAACTTTACCGTTGATAACACCAACGATAGTTTCTTGCTCTTCGAAAGCCTTCTCAAGAACACCCCAAGACTCATGACGCTTAGCTTTTTCACGAGAAAGTTGAGTTTCGCCGAAACCATCTTCAATAGCATCGATAGCTACGTCAACGATATCGCCAACAGATACTTCTAATTCGCCTAAAGCGTTTTTGAACTGTTCAGCTGGGATTGGGCTTTCTGATTTTAAACCTGCATCTACAAGTACTGTACCGCGTTCGATACGAATAACCGTACCTTTAACAATAGAGCCAGGGCGAGTTTCTAGTTGTAATAGAGACTCTTCGAATAGTTGAGCAAAAGATTCAGTCATGTTTTAAATTCACATTTTCAATCCATCGACGCAATCCGGCGACAACGGGGTTGTTAATTAAGACTTACCCATCCTTGGGTAAGCAGATTTATGTTTTTTATCGACTAACTAGTCGGTGCAAAATCAAAGGAATTAGCAGCGTAATCAATTACTTTAGCTAACACTTCATCAATTGACATCCCAGTTGAGTCAACCATAAGTGCATCATCTGCAGGTACAAGCGGCGCCACCTTACGGTTGCGATCTCGCTCATCGCGCTCGTTGATCTCACTTAAAAGGGACTGGATATTAGCATCAAAGCCCTTTTCTTGCAACTGAATGAAGCGACGTTGTGCGCGTTCTTCAGCGCTTGCAGTTAAGAATAATTTGATCGGAGCATTGGGAAATACAATTGTCCCCATATCACGGCCATCAGCAACCAGCCCCTGATCGGTATGAAACGCCCGTTGTCGTCTTAGTAAAGCTTCTCTAACTCGCGGAAATGCAGCGACTTTCGATGCAGCATTACCAATTTTTTCAGAGCGGATTTCACGAGAAACGTCCTCACCTTCAAGAATCACTTTAATGCTAGCATCATCACTGGTAAATCGAACATCTAAATGCCCAGCAAGCGGCGTTAAAGCATCTTCATTATCAAGTTCAACATTATGGTGAAGAGCGGCTAAGGCTAGTACGCGATAAATAGCACCACTATCGAGTAACTGCCATCCGAGTTTATCTGCTAATAACCGTGCAATAGTTCCTTTACCAGCACCACTTGGGCCGTCGATGGTTATTATTGGCAAATTGTTAGCCTTCATTTCAATACCTTTTTTATCACTAAAAATCGCGGCATATTATATGAAGAGAACCGACTAACTGCAATCGCCAATGTTGTCATTTGGTTAAAATAATATTTTATTCTTAACCAATTTGACCTAAATCAGGTTGGCTAATCGCACTAAAGCACTGGAAATAGCTCGGAAATGTTTTTGAAGTACATCCAGGATCATTAATAATGACTGCCGTATCACTTAAGGCCACCAAAGAAAAACACATCGCGATTCGATGATCATTGTAGGTATCAATTGTGGCGGCAAGCAATCGAGTGGGTGGCGTGATTGTTATATAATCTTCACCTTCGTCAACAATCGCACCCACTTTTCGTAATTCTGTTGCCATTGCGGTTAAACGATCTGTTTCCTTGACTCGCCAATTGTAAATATTACTAATCGTGGTTGGTCCAGTTGCAAATAACGCAGTGGTTGCAATTGTCATGGCGGCATCAGGAATATGATTCATATCCATTGAAATACCAGTTAAACCACCCGCTTCAACCGTAATTGCATTAGCTTGCCAAGTTACTTTTGCACCCATTTTTTCAAGCACATCGGCAAACTTAATATCCCCTTGAACAGAATCACTACCGATGCCCGTAACTGTTACTTTGCCCCCTCTAATAGCCGCAGCGGCTAAAAAATAACTAGCCGATGAAGCATCCCCTTCAACGTGCACTTCGCCTGGTGATTGATAATTCTGTTGACCCTTGATATAAAAATGTTGCAAATTATCGTGTTGTACTTCAATGCCAAATTTTTTCATTAAATCCAAGGTTATTTCAATATAAGGTTTCGAGACCAACTCACCAAGAATCTCAATTTCAATATCATCTTTGGCTAACGGTGCAGCCATTAAAAATGCCGTTAAAAACTGGCTTGAGACACTGCCATCGATGGTCACCTTACCGCCGCTTAGTCCAGTGCCTTTAATGGTTAATGGTGGAAAACCATCGAAGTCGTGATAGCTAATATCTGCGCCCATGCTCTGGAGCGCTTCGACTAAACTACCAATTGGTCGCTCTGACATTCTTGGTTCACCAGTTAATCTGAATGTGCCTTGCCCTAAACACAATGCAGCGCACAATGGTCGCATCGCGGTACCAGCATTGCCCAGATATATCTCACAATCATCGGTATAATTGAATGGGCCGCCATTGCCTTCAACGATACATTGAGTGCGATCATCGGATAATTGATACTTTATATTTAATATTTTCAACGCATCAAGCATATGGCGTATGTCATCACTGTCGAGCAAGTTGTTTATTGTCGTGGTTCCCTGCGCTAAAGCGGCCAATAATAGGGCACGATTAGACAGACTTTTTGAGCCCGGTAAATTAACGATACCATTGACAGCTGATATCGGTTGAAGCGTTAAGGAATCCATGTGTTCTCTCAATAAATTAAAACAGTTATGCAAAACATAATGCCAGTGTAATCCTCCACTGCCAATCTCTTATTTAGTCTAAATTGAATTTTTCATTCAATTTGTAGTTCGTAATGATTTAATTTATAGATGGTAATTACCTTTGTAATTAGCTAAACGATCGGTCTATAATTAATTCATGATAAATATACCGAACAAACCTCGCCGTGGTCGACCACCAAAAGTGAATCGTGACAATCAAGACACCAAAGCCGAATTAATTCGTAGTGGACTTGAGCAATTAACTGAATTCGGATTTACAGGTTCGGGCATTGACCAAATATTAAAACGCGTTGGCGTACCTAAGGGATCTTTTTATCATTACTTCGCTAGTAAAGAAGCCTTTGGAATCGTAGTCATTGCAAGCTATGAACAATATTTCAATCAAAAATTAAACCGTTATTTATTAGATGACTCGATTACACCGTTGTGCCGAATTAGCCATTTTGTCGAAGACGCCAAAGTAGGAATGATTAGACATCAGTTTAAACGCGGCTGTTTAGTGGGTAATCTGGGTCAAGAAATCGATTTATTACCCTTAAGTTATCGCCAAATTTTGATCAATATTTTCAATCATTGGCAAGCCCAAATATCAGCTTGTCTAAAACTAGCGCAACAACAAGGTCAATTATCACCACAGGCTGACTGTGATTTATTGGCTGAACTTTTTTGGATTGGTTGGGAAGGTGCAGTGACTCGCGCTAAGTTAACCCAAAGTGCGCAACCACTAGAAAGCTATCACAATCATTTTATACACACATTACCAAAATAATTTTTTTGCCATTAAGAGACGATCGGTCTATAAAGGAGAGTTAAATGTTTAAAGGTATTTTAATTAATAAAGATCAACAAGGTTATCACACTGACTTAACCGATATCTCAAACGATACTCTACCCGAGGGCGATGTGACGGTGAGTGTTTCATACAGCAGCCTAAATTACAAAGATGCATTGGCCATTACTGGCAAAGCTCCTGTAGTCAGAGTTTTTCCGATGATTCCTGGTATTGATTTAGTGGGCACAGTCACTCAAAGCCAAAGTAACACCTTCGCCATTGGTGACACTGTATTGCTTAATGGTTTTGGGATTGGTGAAAAACACTGTGGCGGTTTAGCACAAACCGCGCAATTAAAAAGCGAGTGGCTCATCGAGCTACCATCAGGCTTATCACCGCGCCAAGCGATGATTATTGGCACTGCGGGTTATACGGCGATGCTATCTGTCATGGCGTTAGAAAATAACGGGGTCAAGCCCGAACATGGTGAAGTTATCGTCACTGGGGCCAATGGCGGAGTTGGTAGTTTTGCGATTGCCATTTTAGCGCAACTTGGCTATACCGTTATCGCATCAACAAGACGAACCGATCAAAGCGATTACCTAAAAAGTCTAGGTGCTCATGATGTCATCGACAGTTCAAGTTTAAGCGATGCTGGTCGACCAATGGTTAAAGAGCGTTGGGCGGGTGCTATAGATTCCGTAGGCAGTCATACCTTAGCGAATATTTGTGCCAGCATGAAATATGGCGGGACAGTTACGGCCTGTGGTTTAGCGCAAGGCATGGACTTTCCTGCATCTGTTGCACCGTTTATTCTTCGAGGGATCACTTTAGTGGGTATCGATAGTGTGATGCGACCATTAAATGATCGCCGAGAAGCATGGCAGCGCCTAGCGGCATTATCGGATAAAAGCATCTTTGATAAGATTGCCTCTGAGATTAAACTTGATCAAGTTATCACGGCGGCAGAACAACTACTCGAGGGGAAAATACGTGGTCGAGTGGTGGTCAATGTCAGAGATTAATTAGATGATCACAGCAAGAGCATTATGATATAGAGGAGCTACAACAATTGTAGCTCCTGTGCTTATTCAATACTGACGTTGATCGTCAATCACTTTGCCATCATTAAGCAATGAGTCCTGTTCGACAATTTCAATGGTTGCATTGAGTTTGGTGACCGCTTTAATCGTTTGATGAATTATCAAAATATCAATATTTTGATTAGACGACTCAATCAATAAAGTCATTTCATCACGATGATTATCACTGGTGACGATTAAGCGCGCCTTTTCAATCTCGGGATGACGACTAATAATGGTCGCTATTTGTGAGGGATGAACAAACATTCCTTTTATTTTTGTGGTTTGATCAGCACGTCCAAGCCAACCTTTAATCCGCATATTGGTTCGACCGCAAGGGCTTGACCCGGTTAGAACCGCTGATAAATCACCGGTTGCAAATCGGATCAGTGGATAATCGCGATTAAAATTAGTAATGACAACTTCACCGACCTCCCCGTCAACGACTGGGACATTGGTACCTGGGCGGACAATTTCCAGTAGAATATCTTCGCTAACGATTAAACCTTGCTTGGCGGACGACTCATAGGCAATTAATCCGGCATCAGCACTGGCGTACGCCTGCAAGACACTAATACCATCAGTCTCAAAGCTTTCTCTCAAGGTTTCTGGCAATGCTTCACCAGTCACTAAGGCTTTTTTAATCGGACTAATATCACCCTTTTGACGTAATATGTTCAAAAATGAGGGGGTACCACAATAGCCTTGCGGCTTTAAATGATTGATCACTTCTAACTGTTGTTCGGTTTGACCGGGACCCGCTGGAATAACCACACAACCACAGGCTTTAGCACCGGCATCGAGAATAAAACCACCGGGGGTTAAATGATATGACAAACAATTTAGGACCAGATCACCGGCACGAAATCCGGCGGCAAAAAATGCCCGCCCCGTACGCCAAAAATCATCACCTGTACCCTGAGGATCATAAATAGGCCCAGGAGATTGAAACATCCGTTGTATTTGAGCATTATTGGCATTAACACCAGCCAAAGGTAATTGCTTAGCTTGGAGCTCAATTAAATCACTTTTACGCAGCAGTGGTAATGTCGCAAAGCTGGCACGTGATGTAACCGTTTGAGGATCGACAGCACTTAGTGACTGCTGATAATAATTACAGTGTTCCTTAGCAAACGAAATTAAATCAGTCAGTTGTGCAAGTAATGCTGTTTCCCGTAATTGCGGAATCTGGCTTTCCTTTTGATCAAAAAATTGTGACATAGCATTTATCTCCTTACAGCCAACGTTTACGACGCTTATAGGATTTGAGATTTTTAAAACTTTTACGTTCTTCATTACCGCCACCCAGATAGAACTCTTTAACATCTTCGTTGCTCAATAGGTATTCACTGGTGCCGTCCATCACTATTTTCCCCGATTCCATGATGTAACCATAATCGGCGGCACGCAGGGCGTAATTAGCGTTCTGTTCAACCAATAAAATGGTGATCCCTTGCTCTTTATTTATTTGCTCAATTATTTTGAACACTTCCTTCACTAATAAAGGCGACAAGCCCATCGATGGTTCATCGAGTAAGATCATTTTCGGCCGTGCCATTAATGCTCGACCAATCGCCAGCATTTGTTGCTCGCCACCAGACAAATAGCCAGCCAAACCTGTGCGCTCTTTTAAGCGTGGAAAAAAATGATAAACCATCTCAATATCTCGGGCAATATTCTGAGTATCATTACGGGTATAGGCACCCAATTTAAGATTATCTAAACTGGTCATATCTTCAATGATTCGCCGTCCTTCCATCACCTGAAACATGCCGGTACGCACTATTTCTTCGGCAAACTGTTTATCAACTCGTTCGCCCATAAAATGAATATCACCGCGCGTTACTTCTCCATATTCAGAACGCAGTAAACCAGAAATAGCCTTTAACGTGGTTGATTTTCCCGCACCATTAGGGCCGAGTAATGTTACGATATCGCCCTCAGGTACGGCTAATGTTACGCCGCGTAATACTTGGATAACTTCATCATAAACAACTTCAATGTTGTTCACTGATAACATAGGGGGCGGCGTTTCAATTTTTGCTATTGCACTCATTCCAACTCTCCATAACAAGATCGGAGCAGCATAACTGCCCCGATCTTATTAACTATTAATAACCCAACCAATCATCACGACGTTTTAAAGTCACTTGTGAAACTCGTTCAATCTTAATATCACCGCCATTGTAGTTACCTTTATAAATATTAACGGTATTAATACCTCGATGATCCGTCGGCGTCCAGGTGGCTGGTAAACAAACGCCTTCTAAACCTTTTGGCTCCCAGTCTTTAACCGCGTACATCCCTTTTTTAACGTTTTCACCGGTAATGCCACCGTTATGTTTCGCCCAAACCATCGCCTCTTTCATAAAAAATACCGAACAAACACCACGCGCATAATGATGAGTTCTTTCTTTATTACCGCTTGAGTCTGATTGTTTAGATATTTCTCGCACGAGTTTCATACCAGGAACATTATCATTCCAAAATGGCGTCATGGCAGGGAAGATATAATCTTTAATCCCCGCTCCTACTGCTTTAAATATTTTTTTATCGCCGCCCCAAACATTAGACATAAATTGCAATTCAGTACCCACGGTATTACAAGATTTGATTAGCGATAATACTGAGCCGCCTAAGTTACCGATATAGCCGTAGTTGGTATGTGAATTTTTTAACGTTAAACATTGCGCTTTAAAATCACCAGGTTTCATTGAAACGACAACCGCAGGCATCACTTCAAAGCCGAGTTCCTGAGCATATTCAGCACAGGCTTTTTTAGGGGCATTCGGGAAAGGGTGGTTTGCCCCAATGTGAGTAAACTTAGGCTTACCTTTAGCGCCCTTGGCTGTCCAATCATCATTAGCCCACTGCACAAGTGCGCGACATGAGTCAGAGTAAGATGCGCCATAGAAAAAATTATAAGGTGCTGGCTTTTTAGTTTTTGGGTTTTTACCCGTAGGATCCGTTAAGTGACCAGAATAAGAGGCAGAATACACCGGAATGCGATCTCGACTGGCAAAGGTAATGAGCGCTTCCGTGTCAGCGGTGCCCCAACCTTGCATCGCAACCATTTTTTTACGACTCTTCCATTTTTTGTAAGCGCCAATGGCCTGTGGCACCTTGTAAGCGTAGTCAATAGTTTCATACTCAAGTTTAGTACCATCAATCCCGCCATTGGCATTTATGTACGCTAAAGAATCACGCACGCCATCGGCATAGTATTTACCAACAAAGGCGGTTGGTCCTGATAAATCAGCTAAATGTCCAACAAACACTGAATTTTTTGCCAGCGCTGTTGCGCTTAAACTACAGGCAATGCTTACAACTACAGCGCCGTTGATTGATGATTTTCTAAATAAGCTCTTACTCATAATAACAATTCCTCTTTTATGTATTGATACCAATCTGACAAAATTATTACCCACTTGTACTGGTTAAAATTAACGAATGCTGCATTAATTTATTTTTCCTGCGTACAACAAGGTCACAAACTTAATCAAATTGGTATAACGTTTTTTATAATGGTGTTGTTAATAAGAAAATGGATAAAATTTCCAATAGTTCTTAATTTGTTGCCAGCGATGCGCTAGCCCTTCCGGTTCAAAGATTAAAAATAAGATGATCACGGCACCAATCGACATTTCTTTCAAATAAGCCACACCGTCAACCACTGCAGGGATATTGCCCCAATCCGTTTCCTTCATCATGCCAACGATACCTTCTAATGACTCCGGTAATAGCACCATAAAAATCACGCCCATCAAGGTGCCTTTAATTGACCCTAAGCCACCAATGATACACATGGCTAAGAATTGAATTGACAGCATAATGGTAAAACCTTCCGCCGAAACATAACCAAGATAGTGACCATATAGTGCGCCACCAATCCCCGCATAAAAGGCTGAAATACCAAAAGATAACAAACGATATTTGGTTAAATTTATCCCCATAATTTCTGCGGATAAATAATGGTCTCGCACTGCCACAAAGGCACGGCCATCACGACTGCGCATTAAGTTTGAACCCCAAATGTACATACTGACCAAGGCAAATAGCGCAATATAAAAGAAGCTTTGATCGGTATCAAACACAAAACCAAAAATATCAACCGGTTCAGCCATTGCTCCCGATGAACCACCAGAAAACCAGTCGGCACGGGCAAAAAAGTCTTCAATAATAAATTGTGACGCTAAGGTCGCAATCGCCAAGTAGAGTCCTTTAATTCGCGCCGCAGGTAAGCCAAACATCATGCCGACCGCCATGGTCATGAAACCAGCTAGCGGAATAGCAAAAAATACAGGAATGTGCAAAGTGGTGTTAATCCATGCCGACGCAAAGGCACCAAAACCAAAGAACGCACCGTGCCCCAAGGAGATCTGACCGGTAAAACCAACCAAAATATTAAGACCAAGTGCCGCAACCCCTAAATAAGCGACTTGAATAAATAATGAAATATAATATTCGTCAAGAATAAAAGGCGCTGCGCATAGTGCAGCAATTAGGGCGCAAGTCGCTGCCCAAATAAATTTTGTCTCAAAAATGGTGGTGTCTTGTTGATAGCTGGTGCGAAAATCACCGCACGGTCGCATCGAAGTTGTAGACATAATTTTTTCCTAACTGATTAATTATCGATTAAATGCGTTCAATATCTTTGGTGCCAAATAAACCGTAGGGTTTAAACCACAGAATAATTAACAACACATAAAACGGTGCGATATCATAAAGGTTGCCCCAGTGTAAATACTGACCATCGAAAAATTCCGCGACATTCTCCAGTACCCCAATAATCAAACCACCGACAATCGCGCCAATAATCGAATCGAGTCCACCCAAAATAACCGCAGGGAATACTTTAATTCCAATCACCGACAAAGAATCTGACACCCCATTAACCATGCCAATGACCACACCAGCGGTTGCAGATACTGTCGCGGCAATCGCCCAACTCATGGCAAAAACTCGCTTAACTGATATACCTAAACTTTGAGCCACTTGTTGATCAAAAGCCGTGGCTCGCATCGCAAGACCCTGCTTCGAATATTTAAAGAACCAATAAAATGCGGCCATAATAACCAATGCAAATCCGGTACTCATTAAATAAGCGGCCTCAACCCGCAGACCAAATATTTCAAAGGTTTCTTGGCTAAACACTTTTGGATAACTTTCAGCAGAGACCCCAAATATCCATTTCATTAACGCCTGGAAAAACATCGACAGGCCAATAGTCACCATGATCACTGAAATAATTGGCTCACCAATCATTGGCCGGAGCACAATCATTTGCAGCAACATCCCAAAACCGGCCATAAAGACTAAGGTCAATAAAAAGCCAACGATAAATGGTAATTGCAGATAAACTAAAAAAGCCCAGCAAACCCACGCACCAATTAACAAAAATTCACCTTGGCAAAAATTAACAATTTGGGTCGATTTATACACCAACACAAAACACATCCCAACCACACCATAAAGCAAACCAACAATAAGTCCGTTAATAATAAGTTGAGTTAATAATTCAAAATTCATGAGGCTTCTCTCCTAGTTGAGACCGAATCAACGGTTGATTCAATTAATGTTTCAACCTTAAGCGAGGTTTGAATTCGAGTTTTTGAACCATCTTGAAAAGTGATCATGGTGTTAATTTCCACTCGGTCTTTATCGCTATAAATTGATTCGATAATGTCGCTATATTTCTCCGCCACCACACCACGGCGAACTTTACGTGTACGTGTAAGTTCACCATCATCGGCATCGAGTTCTTTGTAGAGCAAAATAAATTTATGGATTTGTTGAGCTGGGGGTAACGTTTGGTTAACACGCTCGATTTCTTCGCGGACCTTTTGATACACTTCCGGTTGCGCCGTTAAGTTCGCATAGTTAGTAAAGCTCAATCCCTGTTGCTCTGCCCATTTCGACACGATGCTAAATCGAATACAAATCATCGCGGTTAAATTGGGACGATCTTTACCTAAAATAACGGCTTCACCGATAAACGAAGAGAACTTCAATTTATTTTCAATATATTGCGGCGAATAACTGACACCAGATGATGTTGTTGCCATATCTTTAATTCGGTCAATAACCACCAAATGACCGTTAGACTCTTTAAAATAACCAGCGTCACCGGTGTGCATCCAACCATCAATAACATCTTCATCAAAAGCACTTTGATTATCAAGATAGCCAGTGAACATCCCAACGGTTTTGGAGATGATTTCGCCAACACCTTCCGCGTCAGGGTTAATCACTTTAATTTCGGCATTATCGAAAGGAAAACCAACACTGTCATAATCAATATCACCTTCGTGGTGGACTGTGTAGGCACCACACATTTCTGTTTGACCATACAGCTGTCGTAACGGGACTCCAATCGCATGGAAAAACTTAAAAGAGTCAGGTCCCATTGCTGCGCCACCAGTGGCCGCAGAATCTAAAAAGCTAAAACCTAAGCGATCCCGTAATGCTTTTAGTAACAACCATTCTGCGAGCAGCGATTTTTTACCTTGCGCCTGGGCGTCATAGGCTAGTTTCATTGCAAAGTTATAAACTTTTTGCTTGAGCGGCGTCGAGTCCATCATACGTGCTTGAACATCGGCCAAAATATTTTCCCACACGCGCGGTGCCAGCAAGACAAAGTTAGGACCAATTTCTCTTAAATCGGCCATCATTGTTTGTTGTTCTTCAACAAAATTAACAATTTGACGAGAGATTAGTGCCATTCCTACTGCGTATACCTGTTCCATAATCCAGGGTAACGGTAACGCAGAAACATAGTTGTCACCGGGTTTTCGTGGATCGGCGCGTAAATAAGCACTGCTGTGTTCAACAAAACGCCCAGCGTTCAGCAACGCAATTTTTGGTTTGGAGGTGGTACCAGAGGTGGTGCAGTAAATCGCGGTTTGATCGGGACAGGTTGCATCAACTAATTGATCGTAGGCACTGGCATCAGCCATCAAGACATCTTTGCCTAGCTGATAAAGATCTTCAATGGAAATTAACCGCGGATCATCGTATTTACGCATCCCACGCGGATCGCAATAGATGATATGTTTAATCCCAGGGACATCATCGCCGAGTTCTAATATTTTGTCACATTGCTCTTCATCTTCAGCAATTACAATGGTTGCTTTAGAGTAGTTAAGTAAATAGGCGACTTCCTCATGCATCGAGTCTTGATATACCCCTAATGAATAACCTTTGATCGCATGCGCTGCTATTTCACCCCAGATCCATTCTGGACGATTATCACCGAGTAATGCCACAGCATCACCAGATTTCACTCCTAGTTTTAACATCCCTAACGCTAACCATTGCACTCGATCATGATAGTCCTGCCAGCTAAACTGACACCAAATGCCAAACTCTTTTTCGCGCATCGCAATATCTTTACCATGTTGCTGCGCGTTATGACGGAGGATTTTAGGAAAAGTATTTAGCTCTCCCATATCAAAATTATTACTAGTCGTTAGAGTTGTCATTAGCTCGCCTCCTCGATACCAAGGTAAGCACTACGAACATGAGGATCGGCCATCACTTCAGCGGGTAAGCCACAAATGAGCTTTTTGCCAAAATCAAGCACCATCACCTGATGGGAAATATCCATCACGACTCCCATGTCATGTTCAATCATCACCACGGTAATGCCAAACTCTTCATTGAGATCGAGGATATAACGCGCCATATCTTCTTTTTCTTCCAGATTCATCCCGGCCATCGGCTCATCAAGTAAAATAAGTTTAGGATTTAAGGCCATCGCCCGTGCTAACTCAACACGCTTGCGTAAACCATAAGATAATGTGCCAGCAGTTGTTTTTCGAATATGAGAAATTTCTAAAAAATCGATAATTTGTTCGACTTCACGGCGATGGCTCAGTTCTTCTTGTTGTGCTTTAGAGAACCAATACATCGGCCCTGTAATCCAGTTATTATTTAATTGATGATGTCGACCCACCATGATGTTATCTAGCACCGTCATATGGCCAAACAAGGCTAAATTTTGAAAAGTGCGACCCATGCCTAAATCAGCACGGTCATTGGGTCTTAAATTTGTCACGACCTTGTCGTTAAAAATAACATTGCCCGAGTTCGGTTGGTAGCGGCCAGAAATACAATTAAGCATGGAGGTTTTTCCCGCACCGTTGGGACCAATGATTGAAAAGACACTCCCTTGCTTAACCTCAAAACTAACGTCGGTTAATGCTTTAACCCCGCCAAAGGCTAAAGAGATATTTTCAACTTTAAGAATATTATTGCTCACACTGCAGCTCCTTATTATGAGTAATTTTGTTAACTGATAACGGTTACTCAATCTTAGGACTGACGTGCGCGTCACAATAAAAACATTACCTTTACGTCTTAGTAAGGTTAGATTTAGTGTGTGACGTGAGGGTTTTTTATGCTATTAGACCTTGGTCGTTTATTGATTAAATGTAACAAAAAAGTTAATAACTTTAGTCGTATACACAAAAAAAGGAACCCGAAGGTTCCTTTAAGAGAGAGGTGTAATCTGGCCTACAATACAAATTTAGCCGATAGTTGTAAGTAGTTTGAATCAGCTTCAACGCCGGCATCAGAGACATCGTAATTACCAAATTCAACACCAACCGATAAGTTTTTGGTCAAGCTCTTAAACAGATTAACCGCGAAATGGCTACGTTCTGTTTTAGCTAACTCACCTTCAGCATGGCCGTAATAAATCGTCGAGCGCAATTCATTGTTCCAAAAATGACGATAAGCGACAGTGTAGGCAGTCGTTTCTTCAACTTTGCCACCAACAATATCTTTAGTGATTGTTGCACCGACATAACGACCTAAATCGCCGTGGTGTAACTGAAAACGGAAATCATCTTTACCAACGGTTTTAATACGACCAGTAACCGACGCACCAACAGCGGTTTTATCAATGCCTTTAGGCTCTAGTTGACGCACTAAACCAGCCACAGACACACTACCCCAGTCGCCTTTAAAGCTGTATTTAGCAATGACGTCTGGTAGATTATCATTGGTACTGTCAGTGCCGCCCCATGATTGCGGATTTTCAATCGCCAACTGTAAACCACCATTGGTGTAACGAATTTGGCCTTGACGAACAAACACTTCACCAACAATGGGGCCACCGAAATCAGCCGATTCAGGGATAGCGCTAGTATTCATGAACGTTGACCACGTTTGACCAATCATCCAGTTTTTATATTTGATGAACGCATGACGTAGACGTGGGCTATATGAATTAGAGATGACTTCATTACCGCCAACTGAAGGCGATGAAAAATCTAACTCTAAAAATGCCATCACTTCGCCGTGAGTATATTTAGTGTTAAAGCGAGTTTCACGGGCATGTAATTTAAATTGAGAAGCATCGGGGCCAGTAGCGCCGCCACCAATCCAATAATCGGCAAACGGGACTGTCCCATCAACATATCGAGCATCGGCCTTAATGTAGCCACCAAATTCTATAGTGTCTTGATCAGAGATTTTAATCTTGTAACCAGCTTGTGCTGTGGTTGCAATAGCGGTTAGTGCAATAGCTATCGCAATTTTATTAATTTTTAATTTTTGTAGTAACACGTTATTCTCCTTTAATAGTCGCTTTTTAATATCGAATAAGCTTTACGCTTTGGGAATCAGCAAAAAGTCTTAAGACTTTAGTCTTATTCGGCCTGTGCGGTTTTTATACAAAATAATGACAATGGCTGATTATTTGACGATAAGCTGTAGCCACCTAGCTTTGAATGATTTTTTTATTTAATATATTTGTCATAATATTAAATAAAATTCAAATATCATTTTTTATTTATGCTCAATCTTCGACTAATAGATAACAGCTAGTTAAGATTGTTGAGCAGTATGCCGATTAATATCGACAAAATCATTACGTATAACTACCTAAAATAACTAAGCAGTTGGCACAAAACCAAAAATCACAGCAATGAGGGGAATTAAAATGAACCAACAGTCATTCAACAAAGACCCTGCCGCATTTCTTTTATCCCTCTTTGAAATCGCGATTAAAGCAGCGTCACCGGAACAAATATTCGAAAAATTTTTACCTAAAAACACCAATCAACGTGCAATCGTCATCGGTGCCGGTAAAGCAGCGGCTTCGATGGCATTAGCATTAGAAAAACATTGGCAAGGGCCTTTATCAGGTCTCGTGGTCACACGCTATGGTCACGGTGTCAATTGTCGCCATATTGAAGTGATTGAAGCCGCTCATCCTATCCCTGATGATAGTGGACAAGCCGTCGCTCAACGGATATTTAACTTAGTCGAGAACTTAACTAGCGATGATCTGGTTATCTGTTTAATATCCGGTGGCGGCTCAGCGTTACTCTCATTACCAGCACCAGGCATCACCCTAAATAATAAACAAAATATTAATAAGGCATTGTTAAAATCAGGCGCTGCGATTGATGAAACAAATTGCGTCCGCAAGCATTTATCAGCCATTAAAGGAGGGAGATTAACGCAAGCCTGCTACCCTGCGACAATCCACACCTATGCGATTTCTGATGTGCCAGGTGATGATGCAACGGTCATTGCATCAGGTCCAACGGTTGCCGATCCCACGACATCAGCCCAAGCGCTGGCTATTCTCAAAAAATATAAGATTCACACACCAACTAACGTCGAACAATGGTTACAAGACCCCCGCTCTGAAACTTTAAAATCAGGTGACCCAACCCTTAAAAAGAGTCAATTCACACTCATTGCTACGCCTCAGCAATCCCTTGATGCCGTGGCACAAAAAATCAAATCAGCAAGGTTAAATATCTTAATGTTAGGCGATAAAATTGAAGGAGAATCAAAGGAGGTAGCAAAAGCACAAAGCGAGATAGCATTAAAGATAATCAAACAAAAACAACCAGTAAGTTCCCCTTGTGTTATTTTATCCGGTGGAGAAACAACCGTCACAGTCACCGGTAATGGTCGTGGTGGACGTAATGCCGAATTTTTACTTAGCTTAGCGAATTCACTGGGACAGCAATCGAAAATTTATGCCATCGCCGCCGATACTGATGGCATCGACGGTACTGAAAACAATGCCGGCTGCCTATTAACCCCAAGCACTTATAAAAGAGCTCAGCAGCTAAATCTTGATCTGAGTCGGCACCTTGAAAATAACGATGGTTATAGCTTCTTTAAAGCAACCAACGACTTAATCATCACAGGGCCGACTCGTACTAATGTTAATGATTTTAGGGCAATTTTGATCTTAGAATAGGTCGAAACAGCAAGACACGCAGCATAAACTTGATAGTAAAAACTATGTTTTTTAACTCTCCTTTACTATCGGTCACGGTAATTTGATACTTTCCAGCAGCCCCAAATGTATGATTAATCGTTTTTCCACTTGAGATATCAGTATTATCCCATTGATATCGATAAGGATCATCACCACCGGATATTTTACTCTAGCCAGAGGTGTGTCCAAAGCTTGATGATTGCCTAACGCGACCCCATTAGCTCTGATTTGAACATAATCATAATCTTGTTCGATATCCCACTGCGCTTGCATTGGTAGCGAGATATTGCCCTGAATAGGCACTGTCACCGAAAAAGATAACTTCATAATCGATTTATTTTGATGACCAGAAGAGACCAACGTAACCGCTTTACCTATTTGATTTAAATCGTTAGCATCAACCAATAGTTGTGTTAACCATTTACCGCCATAAGTGCGCCAAATTCATGAGCCACCGATGTAAGCAGCGGCATCAATGGGTTGAATAGCGTAGCCATGAACTTTAGTCTGACTACCTGGTACAGCCACAGGGTCTTTTTCCACATAGTAACGGTGAGACCAAATAGCGTCTTGACCTAAAACACCATCGCCAGCCTCTTCACCAATACTTAAATGAAACTCTAAAAGACGATCAACCACACCATCATTATTTAGCTAAATCAACTTTCCCATCGGCAACAGCGGTCGTGATGGCCCCTAACACCAATTTTATGGCATTATTATCGGCACCCATTACTCCGGTTCTTTCCACCATAGTAAGCTGCATCCTGTTGCATACGATACCAACCGAACACCTTACCGGTAAAACTGAATGTACCGCCTGATTCTTGATAGTAATACTGACGGCTCTTGATGAGCCGCTCATCGTTTGGGCCCGTAATTGTATCCGATGCGAACAACAGATCGTTATAATGAGCGTGAGAGTAATCACTATAATACATTGCTGTATCACTGGCTGTTAAACGATTTTCATTGTAGGGAAAATCAATGAATACAGCAAAAACATTAACTTTAATTAGCGTTTTTTCATCAATCTGATATTCATTCATTTTACTTTTATGGTTCATTGTTTTGTTACTAACATTAAAAGCCATTGGAGCAATCGGCTGACGGCGTAATTTGAGTCGATAAGTCATACGCCCTTGGTTAATTAACCTCAGATATAGTCGACTTTTGTGTCGTCACAGCAAAATCTTGAATTGGATAGACTAAAAATATTAACGTAATTGAAAGTATTGATTTAATCTTCATTATTCCACCTTAAATATGTCAAACATACTTTTAAAACCATAATTAAGGTTAATATAGTGTAATAATCAGTAAGGGAGAAAGACCTAATGAAGTGAGTAATAGAGGTTAGAGCCTACAACCAATGAATTAAAAGTTCACTGTGTAAACGGTCTATTCATTCGATCAGAGATAATTTTAATATTTGGTTTGTGTTTTGACTTTAAAGCAAGAAAGACCCAACGAAGTTTGGTGAACAATGTTGAAATTACGATGATGGCGCAGGGAAGTGGTGGGTCATGTGGGATTCGAACCTACGACCAATGGATTAAAAGTCCACTGCTCTACCAACTGAGCTAATGACCCGTCTTTGTAACGGTTTGCAATTTTTACTTTTCTGCAAGAAAGTGGTGGGTCATGTGGGATTCGAACCTACGACCAATGGATTAAAAGTCCACTGCTCTACCAACTGAGCTAATGACCCGCCTGCAATCATCTAAGCAATAATGCTTAATTGATTTAGACGCTAAAGGAGTAAAAACACTTCCCTTGTCGACGGGCGCTAATATTACGGATTTATTGAGACAGCGCAACCTAAATTTTAAGTTTTTTTACTGTTTGTTTTATTTTCGAACTAAGCAGCCCAAAAGTGCAAATTATCTGACCAAATATGACAAAAAAGGAGCAACAAATCCGAATTAACTTATTTCAAACTATTTAAACGCGTTCGCGCTATTTGTGCTGCAGACTTACTTGGATACTGCTTGATCACTTTAAGATAAAATGATTTGGCTTTAGCCAACTGTTTATTGTCTTGAGCAATCTTGCCCAATTTTACCATGGCATCGGCTGCTTTTGAAGAATCCGGATAATTATTAACCAAGTCAGAAAACTGTTGCTGTGCTTGTGTTAACTTGCCTTGATTAAAAAGCAACTGGCCTAACCAATAGTGAGCATTGGCCGTATAAGTTGTTTTGGGAAACTCAGTTAAATAACGCTGAAATTGAATAATCGCTTGATCAAACTTTTTATCTTTTAACGCTAAGCTTAATGCACTGTCATATAACTGCGTCATCGACAATACTTGCGAAGAATCACCAGTTACTGGTATCGATGCTTGGGCGGTTGGTTGCACACCTTGTGTTTGCAATATAGTAAAGCGCTTATCAATCTCTTGATAAAGCTCTCGCTGGCGTTGTAACATTTGATTAAGACGATAACTATGGGTTTCTGTTAAGCCACGTAGCTCATTGACCTCTTGTTGTAAGGTATCAATATATTGCTGCATTTCTAACTGAATACGGCTTTGCTGTTGGATACGTTGTTCTAACGCAACAACACGCTGCTCGGGGGAGTGTGAGACATCAACCACAGTAGCGGTCTGGGCTTGTGCGCCGACCGCTACTAGGAGACCTAATGCAATTAAATTTTTCATTACGTCTATTTTTATCTTAGTAAACTAAAACTGCACGACGGTTCTTTTCAAAACCAGACTCAGAGCGGCTATTATCCAGTGGCTTTTCTTCACCGTAGCTTACTGTTTCGATTTGGCCATCATTAACACCTAAACCGGTTAAATAACGGCTAACAGCCTTTGCACGACGCTCGCCTAATGCAATATTGTATTCAGGAGTACCACGTTCATCAGCATGTCCTTCAACTAACACTGACGTTGATGGGTTAGCGCGTAAATATGTTGCATGAGCATCTAATAACGTTGCAAACTCACTTGATACTGTCGATGTATCGAAGTCGAAGTAAATAATGTGTTCTTGGCGCAGTGCTTCAAGCTCAAGACGTTGTTTTTCAGCAGGTGATAATACTTTTTCTACTGAATTTGTTTGTACTACTTCTTCTACTACTTGGTTTACTTGTTGCTGTGTGTCTGCTTCTGTAGTCGATGTAGAACCACAAGCCGCTAATACGAACATTGGAGCAGCAATTACAAGCCCTTTAGCAATTTCATTTAAACGCATTTCTATTTCCTTTTGTCATTTTAATAAATATATGGTGACCATGCTGGCGCTCTTACTTCGCCGTCTTTCACTGGGAGTCTCGCTTTAAATCTACCATCAATCGATACTAAACCTAACACTTGCTCTCCGCGATGCATGGTGCCATAAATAACCATACTTCCATTTGGTGCGATACTTGGTGACTCGTCCAAACGTGTTTTTGTTAAAACTTGCAATGTGCCAGTCTTAATATTTTGTTTACCAATATGATACTTTCCTCGGCTTCGATTCACTAACACTAATTGTTCATTATTGGGTGTTAGTGAGCCGCCAAGATTCATCTCACCATCAAAAGTGAGGCGATTAATTCTGCCAGTCACTAAATTTACGCGATAAATCTGCGGTTTACCACCTCGTTCTGAAGTAAATATTAAGGATTTGTCATCGCTTCCCCAACTAGGCTCGGTATCAATGGCTCGATTACGAGTGATTCGCTTGAGCTGTTTAGTTGCTAAAGTGAGAACATAGACATCGGGGTTACCATCTTTTGAAAGCACTAACGCTAGTTTTTTACCATCATGTGACCAACGTGGCGCACTATTAATACCCGGAAAATTACTGACATTAGTTCGCTTCTGGGTATAGATATCTTGAATAAAGATTTGTTGACGTTTATTTTCAAAAGAAGCATATGCCAATTTTGTACCATCGGGAGACCAACTTGGTGACATCAGTGGTTCTTTCGATCTTAGAATTTCAGTTTCATTGAAACCGTCGTAATCAGCAACCATTAAACGATGGGTATACTCACGATCCCGATTAACCAACACATAAGCGATTCGCGTTCTGAAAGCCCCTCGCTCACCGGTAAGTTTTTCATAAACGATATCACTAATCCGATGACCATATTGACGAAACTCTTTAATCGTAATGACGGTTTCGCGGCTATCTAGTAAGTGTGATGTTGAACTAACTAAGTGACCATCTTTAAGCATTTTTTGCTTACCCTGACTTAGTTGCCCCCGAAGTACATCCACCAGTTCGAAACCCACCACAAAGCGGTTGCCAGGATAAGGTTTAATCGTCCCCACTAAAATAGCTTCAACGCCCTGCTCCGCCCATTGGTCATAATTAATCTCACCACTGGCGCTTGGTGTTTGCGGCATTGAAAACACAGCAACGGGACTGAATCGACCACTGCGACGCAAATCAGCAGCAACCACTTGAGTAATGTTATGAGGAACAGGACCCGCTCCGAGCCATTTAAATGGCACGATAGCCACCGGACGCGCACTATCAACGCCCTCAGTAATCACTATTTCCAGCGCAGCATTGGCGTTAAAAACAACCAATGATAATAATATAATCGAGACTTTCTTAATCAGATTCATGTTTTACTCAAACTCAGGTTGCACGGTTAAATTAATTTCTTTTAGTTTTGCAAACACTTCAGGGTCCTTAGAAACCGGTAGTGTTCGCGCTTTGTAAACGGCATCTTGAGCCGACTTACAAACGTATTTATCACCAGAAATCGCTTTGACGTTATAAACTAAACCACTCGATGACAGTTTAATGTTTAAAACACATTGCTTCCCTTTCATACTTTCATCGACATTCCATTGTCGTCTAATGGCATTAATAATCAATGCCGTATATTTCTCAACTTCTGACAAAACCGCTCGTTGGCGCGCCTTCGTTAACTGGGCTTGCTCGCTGGCCATTTCTTGAGCCAACGCGGCTTCACGTTTGACTCGTTCGGCAGCTTCTTTCTCTCGCTTGAGTTTATCACGGCGAATTTTGTCACGTTTTTTCTGTGCGGCTTTATCGGCGGCAACTTTTTTCGCTTTTTCAGCCTTAGCATCAGCAATGCGTTTAGCCTTCGCTTTTGCGGCTGCTTTATCTGCTGCTATTCGTTTCTTTTTGGCATCGGCCGCCGCTTTTTCTGCTTTTTTAGCTTTAGCAATCGACTTGGCCGCGTTAGCATCAGCGCTCTTTTGCCTCTTTTTAGCCTCAGCCGCTAATTTATCACTAACAATTTTTTCTGCCTGACGTTTTTTACGCTGCTTTTCAAGCGCTTTAATTCGGTTTTTCTCTCGCTTGAGTTTACGCGCCCGTGCTTTGTCATTGGATTTTTGTTGCGCTTTTGCTTGTCTAATTTTAGCAATTTGCTGATCAACACTGGCTTGATCAACCATCACCGCTTGCACCACAGGTTTGGTATGAGTGATTTTTTTCTTAACCACTGGTTTAATATAAGCGGCTGCCACTAATAAACCCACAAGCCCGATATGCAAGATCAGTGAAAAAATCAAACCAATTCTGAAATATGATTTATGGCTCACTTATTTATCCTTGATTGGGTCGGTCATCAATCCAACGGATGGCGCACCCGCCCCTTGCAATGTCACCATTAACTGTAAAATGTAATCATAGGGAACTTCACGGTCACCTTTAACCATAATTGGTGTCTTAGGCTCTAAGTCAAGATGAGCAGCCACCAAAACAGCCAACTCTTGTTGCGTTAATGATTGCTCAGGAGAATCACCAACGGTCAAATAATAACTACCATCGGATTTTACCGAGGCAATCAGTGGCGCAAGTGTATCTTCAGCCAACGCCTTCGCTTCGGCTTGTGGCAAATCAACTTTAACGCCCTGAACAATCAAAGGAGCGGTTGCCATAAAAATAATCAACAATACCAACATCACATCAATATAGGGCACAACATTAATTTCAGCATTAAGGCGACGACGTTTACGCTGGTACTGCATCGTTAACCACCTACTTTTTGTGTACCGGTACCGGCATAGGCTTGACGCTGAAGGATAGAGGCAAACTCTTCCATAAAGTTAACATAGCTATTTTCTAATTTTTCAACCCGAGATGAGAAGCGATTATAGGCAATAACCGCAGGAATCGCGGCAAATAGTCCCATAGCCGTTGCAATAAGGGCTTCAGCTATTCCAGGCGCAACCATTTGTAAGGTCGCTTGTTGGACTTCACCCAGCGCGATAAATGAATTCATGATCCCCCACACGGTACCAAACAAGCCAACGTAAGGTGAAATAGAACCAACCGTGGCTAAAAATGGTAAGTTTTTATCAAGTTCATCGACTTCACGGGATAAAGCAACGCGCATCGCGCGGTGTGAGGCATCAACGATGGCTTCTGGTGTCGTCGATTGAGTTTGGCGCATCCGGGCAAATTCTTTAAAACCAGCAACAAATAGTTTTTCCAGTCCTTGATTACTACTCGCGCGCGCCGATAGCTCTTTGTAGATGGCAGATAAATCGGCGCCACTCCAAAAACGATCTTCAAACTTTCGAGAATGACTAGTCGCACCACTTAATACTTTGACCCGTTGAAAGATGATTGCCCAAGAGACAATCGAGGCAATTAATAATGACAACATCACTAGTTGAACTAATAGACTGGCTTCTAGTACCAGATTAAGAAACGAGATCTCAGCAGTCACTCATAAACTCCTTTAAAATATGTTGTGGAATAGCCGTTGGCTTCATTTGGTCAATAGCGACACAGACCACTACGACCACTGCAGTGCTTAACAGTTTCCCAGTTTGCGAAAAAATTTGTTGTTCAAAGGTAACACTAGTACGTCGATTGCCTGTAACAGTGACGGTTACCGATAATAAATCATTAAATCGTGCAGGTAATAAATAGTCTATTTCGCAGCGTCTGACGACAAAAGCAATGTTATCTTTTAACAATTGTTCTTGGTCAAACCCCAAATTTCTAAGGTACTCGGTTCGACATCGCTCATAAAAATTAAGATAATTAGCATGATACACCACACCGCCAGCGTCGGTGTCTTCATAGTAAATACGCACAGGAAATTGAAATGACATTAAAACTTCGTTTATATAATTATAATAGAGGCTGAAAGTTACTATATATCAGGGTTTAGGGCAACTAGATTAATGTTACAAAACATAATTTATAACAAAATTTTATGCGAAATCAAAAGAGCACTGGTGGTGATGGCAATATTTCAGCCTTAACGACTAAAAAAAATAATGCAGAAATATTGAATAAACATGCACAATAGAGGTAATCCCTTTGTTTAATAACCTTAAAAAACACTTATTCATTAGTTTTTCTAATCCGACGTGGTGTATTTTTTCATTGGTCAGTTAACACTATCTCGATTATTATAGCGTCATCTCTTAGAGCATCAGTCAACAACTGCATGTTCGGAGCAACAAATTATACCAATTTGATTAAGTTTGTGATCTTGTTGTGCGCAGTCATTTAATCAGATTAGTATTAGTTGTCTCTCTGTTTACTTGTTACTTAACTTTTTTGTCAATCGCAAGATTGCATTCAGCCCATTCAACATAGAATGGGCTTTTTTTTATTCTAACTTTAGTCCTTGATATTACTCTTCAAAGTCACGGCCAAAATGACTATAGGTTTGTTTAGTGACGATCCGCCCGCGATGGGTACGTTGGATAAACCCTTGCTGGATCAGAAATGGCTCAATCACATCTTCAATGGTATCGCGATCTTCGCCGATAGCAGCAGCCAAATTATCTAAGCCAACCGGTCCACCATTAAATTTATCAAGAATCGTTAGTAGCAACTTACAATCCATAAAATCAAAACCTTGGTTGTCAACACTCAACAAATCAAGTGCTTTGGCTGCCACTATTTCAGTAATAACACCGTCATATTTAACTTGTGCAAAATCACGGACTCGTCGTAATAAACGATTAGCTATTCGCGGCGTACCACGGGAGCGCCGCGCCAGTTCAACCGCACCAAGCTGATCAATTTCAACCTCGAGATGACCAGCACTTCGGATTACAATCTCAGTCAGTTCATCAACGGTATAAAACTCAAGCCGCAGTGGAATACCAAAACGCGCCCGCAATGGCGAGGTTAAGGAGCCAGCACGAGTTGTCGCGCCAATTAAGGTAAATGCCGGTAAATCCAGTTTAATCGAGCGAGCAGCAGGCCCCTCTCCGATCATAATATCGAGCTGATAATCTTCCATCGCTGGATAAAGAATCTCTTCGACTACCGGGCTTAAACGATGTATTTCATCAATAAATAAAACATCGCCTTCTTCTAAATTAGTTAGCAAGGCGGCAAGATCACCGGCTTTTTCCAACACAGGTCCAGAAGTCGACTTAACATTAACCCCCATTTCATTGGCCACGATGTTAGCAAGGGTTGTTTTACCCAAACCAGGAGGGCCGTATACCAACATATGATCCAGAGCTTCATCACGGGCTAGTGCCGCGGCAATAAAGATCTCAAGTTGCGCTTTGGCCTCAGTTTGCCCAGTGTAATCCTTAAGCATCTGTGGTCGCATTGCCCGATCGACATGTTTTTCTTCAACATCAATCTCTTCGGCTTGGATTAATCGATCCGCTTCAATCATTTAATTCTCTCTTATCTCGTTCTATAACATCGATTTAAGGGCCGCTTTAATCAATGCTTCGCTGTTCATCTCTGGTAAAAAGATCTTATTAACACTTTTGGTCGCTTGCGCTGATTTATAGCCTAACGCAAGTAACGCAGAAATAGCATCATCGCGATGATCAATGGTTTCAACAAAGGTATTTTCAACACTATTATCGAATGCCATCGCATCGGTGGCTGGAGTATCGCTCGCCAAGGTAAAGTTTTTAAGTCGATCTTTTAATTCAATAATTAAACGCTCGGCGGTTTTCAAACCGATACCTGGTAATTTAATCAGTGAAGTGGTATCGCTATTGATCACGCACTGCACAAATTGTACGGCAGACATACCTGATAAAATAGCCAAACCCAGTTTAGGGCCAACACCATTGGCTTTAATCACTTCTCTAAAGAGCTGACGTTCTATTTTACTAGCAAAACCATACAATAACTGCGCGTCTTCACGGACCACAAAATGAATAAAAATAGTGGCATCTTCGCCAACTTCAGGCAATTTATAAAAACTGGTCATCGGCAGTTGGACTTCATAACCGACGCCATTAACGTCGAGTAATAAAAATGGCGGTTGTTTTTCTGCGACATTGCCGCGTAATCGTCCGATCAAAATATATTCCTTTTCTATTTATTACTGAAAGCGACCACGGATCACTTTCGATGAACGTGATTTGCTACGCCCCGCCATCGCTATCAGGCTTTGGTTGGTATGAGCATGACAAATAGCAATCGCTAAGGCATCAGCGGCATCTTCTTGTGGTCTGGCGGGAAGTTTAAGGATTTGGGTTACCATATGACCAACCTGATCTTTGGTTGCACTGCCAATACCAACTACGGCCTGTTTAACTAACCTTGCTGCGTAATCACTAACGGGTAAGTCATGGTGACAAGCCGCCACAATAGCGGCACCACGTGCTTGGCCCAGTTTTAGGGCTGAGTCGGCATTTTTTCCCATAAATACTTGTTCAATCGCAAATTCATCGGGATGATATTGGCCAATCAACTGACTAACACCATCGAAAATTTGTTTTAGTTTACCGGGTAATTCAGTGCCACTCATGCGAATGCAACCACTACCAATATAACTGAGTTTATTACCCGTTTTTTTGATAACACCGTAACCGGTCACCCGAGATCCGGGGTCGATTGCTAAAATAATACTCAAATTCACTCCTATTTGAAACTAAAAAAGCGGGCATTAGCCCGCTTTTTTATCATGATAACTATTACTTAATCTTGCTGTTCTTGCTCTTTTTCGTCAACGATTAACGATGCAATATTTAGCTCAGTTAATTGTGCGGTATTAGCAAAACCTGGGGCATTCGTTAACGGACATGCAGCAGTGGTAGTTTTAGGGAATGCCATCACGTCACGAATTGAGCTTGCGCCCGTCATTAACATGATTAAGCGATCTAAACCAAAGGCTAAACCAGCGTGTGGAGGCGTACCAAACTTTAATGCTTCCAGTAAGAAACCAAATTTCTCTTGCGCTTCTTCATCGCTAATCCCAAGAATACGGAATACTGAGGCTTGCATTGGTGCGTTATGAATACGAACCGAACCGCCACCAAGCTCACAACCGTTTAATACCATATCATAAGCATCTGAAATAGCAGCAACCGGATTAGCTTCTAGCTCTTCAGGCGTTAAGTTAACTGGTGCAGTGAATGGGTGGTGAATAGCGTGTAAGCCACCTTCCACTTCTTCAAACATTGGGAAATCAACCACCCATAACGGCTTCCAGCCTTTAGTGGTTAAGCCAAGATCTTCACCAATTTTAAGGCGTAATGCGCCCATCGCATCGGTCACTACTGAATTAGTATCAGCACCAAATAAGATGATATCACCTGATTTAGCGTTACAACGTGCTAGTAATTCAGTGACAACAGTTTCGTTTAAAAACTTTAAGATTGGCGATTGTAAACCGTCCATGCCAGCATCGATGTCATTAACTTTCATCCATGCTAGGCCTTTAGCACCGTAAATACCAACATACTTACCGTAGTCATCAATGTTTTTACGACTTAATTTAGCGCCGCCCGGCACACATAACACCGCAACACGACCTTTAGGATCGTTAGCTGGGGCGGAGAACACTTTAAACTCAACGTCTTTTAATAAATCAGCAACGTCAGTTAATTCTAATGGGTTACGTAAATCAGGCTTATCAGAACCAAAACGACGCATTGCATCAGCGTAAGTCATGGTTGGAAAATCGCCTAAATCCACATTCAACATGTCTTTAAACAAATTACGCACTAATTCTTCTGTTTTAGCCATCACTTGAGTTGAGGTCATGAATGACGTTTCAATATCGATTTGAGTAAATTCAGGCTGACGATCAGCACGTAAATCTTCATCACGGAAACAACGAACGATTTGGTAATAACGATCCATGCCCGACATCATCAACAATTGCTTAAACAACTGTGGTGATTGTGGCAAGGCAAAAAATTTACCTTTGTGAGTACGACTCGGGACTAAATAATCACGAGCGCCTTCAGGCGTTGCTTTCGTTAAAATTGGTGTTTCAATATCTAAAAAACCGTTATCTTCTAAGAAACGACGAACAAAACCAGTCACTTTTGAACGGAAAATTAAACGTTCAGTCATTTCAGGGCGACGTAAATCTAAGTAACGATACTTTAAACGTTGCTCTTCTGAATTGTTCTGGTGGTTGTCAAGAGTCAATGGTAGTGGCTCAGAACGGTTAATAATCACCAATTCTTGACCTAACACTTCAACTTCACCCGTTTTCATGTCTTTATTAATTTGTCCTTCAGGACGAGCGCGAACTAGCCCTTTAATCGACACACAAAACTCAGCGCGTAAGGTCGTCGCTAATGCAAATGCTTCTTCAAGATCGGGATCATAAACGACTTGAATAATACCTTCACGATCACGAAGATCAAGAAATATAACACCGCCTAAATCGCGACTACGTTTGACCCAACCAACAAGCTCTACCTGTTGACCAATTAGTGATTGATTTAATTCACCGCAATAATGACTGCGCATTTAACTATTTCCTGATGTTAGCCCAAACGGGACGATTGTCTTTAATGGCGAACATTATAAAGAAAAATGCCAAATTAGGAAGTAGATAAATATCACCAAACCAGCAATTGACGTTAAATAATCGACCAAAGCGAGAGACTAACGGTTAATGCTAGCGTAAAATAGCGCTCTTTTACCATAACAGCATTTTGCCATGAACAAATCCCGAGACAATATTTTCGCCAATCCCGTCAAAGATATGGGCGACTTTCAATTTGACCAACAAGTGGCTGAAGTTTTCCCTGATATGATCCAACGTTCCGTTCCGGGTTATAGCAACATCATTACCGCCATTGGGATGCTGACCGCGCGGTTTGCTCAGGATGACTCAACTTTATATGATTTAGGCTGCTCTTTAGGTGCCGCAACCCTTGAGATGCGCCGCAATGTGACGCAGGCTAATTGCGACATTATTGCCGTGGATAATTCACCGGCGATGATTGAGCGTTGCCAGCTCCATTTAAATGCCTTTAAAAGTACCACGGAGGTGACCGTTGTCTGTGATGATATTCAAAATACTAAGATTAATAATGCCTCAGTCGTGGTACTTAATTTTACCTTACAATTTATTAGCCCCGATGATCGCCAAGCCCTAATAAGTAAAATATACGCAGGCTTAAAACCTGGCGGCGTGTTATTAGTCTCTGAAAAACTCCGCTTTGAGAATGAGACAGCACAATCACTTCTCACTGATTTACATCATGATTTTAAACGTGCCAATGGCTACAGCGAGCTAGAGATTAGCCAAAAGCGTAATGCGCTGGAGAATGTAATGTTAACGGACACGCTAGCTCAACACATGGAACGCTTTAAAAAAGCCGGTTTTAATACCAGCGAGTTATGGTTTCAATGTTTTAATTTTTGTTCAATGCTTGCTGTTAAAGGGTAATATCGATGATCGACTTTAGTAATTTTTATCAAATAATCGCCAAAAACCAATTAAGCCACTGGCTTGAGATATTACCTTTACAATTAGCCGCTTGGCATAAGGAAAAGCAACACGGCCAATATGAGAAATGGCTTAAAGTGTTAAATAAACTGCCAACGGTCGATGCGGATCAAATTAATTTTAGTGACGAGGTCTCAATTAACACCAGTGCCGGTCTAGCCAACGGGGAAATCAAAAAATTACAATCACTATTAACGATATTCGCGCCGTGGCGTAAAGGTCCTTTTAATCTTCATGGTATTGAGATCGATACGGAATGGCGCAGTGATTGGAAATGGGAGCGTCTGCGTCAACATATCAGCCCAATGGCCAATCGCACCATTCTAGATGTCGGCTGTGGCAGTGGTTATCATTTATGGCGAATGGTTGGCGATGGCGCAAAATTAGCGGTCGGGATCGACCCTTCGACCTTATTCTTGTTCCAATTCGAACTAGTACGTCATTTAGCCAATAACGATCAACGCGCGCACTTCTTGCCGTTAGGTATTGAGGCACTGCCCCCGTTAAAAGCTTTCGATACGGTATTTTCGATGGGGGTTTTATATCACCGTCGCTCGCCAATTGACCATATCATGGCACTAAAAGATCAATTACGCGATGGTGGTGAATTAGTGCTTGAAACATTAGTTATCGATGGTGACGAGAATCAAGTATTGGTGCCAAGCGGTCGTTATGGAAAAATGAATAACGTGTGGTTTTTACCCAGTGTTGCGGCGTTAATCCTGTGGCTTGAAAAAGCCGGTTTTGAAAACGTCCGAATAGTTGATTGCAGTGTCACCACCATAGATGAACAACGGTCAACTAAATGGATGGAGTTTGAATCATTGAGTGATTTTTTAGATCCTAACGATCCAACCAAAACCATTGAAGGACACCCAGCGCCTAAAAGAGCAGTTATTTTAGCGAATAAGGCCTATCATGAAAGCGATTAACCATTAACCATTAACGATTAAACAGTGACTTTCTTAATAACTCGTATAACAATAGAGTTTAACTTTCCATTTAACTAAGGTGAATAACGTGACTACCCTTTTGTTTGTAATGCTACTACTAGCAGGAACCGGATTCCTTGCTTATAAACGTGCATCTTTATCAACTTTTACTATCGCAGCGGTCGCGGCGCTAGTCTTTTTGTCGATAATAGGTGATGTCTCAAATTTTGTCTGGATCATTTTTATTATTATTGCGGTGCCAATAAATGTCGCCTCATTACGCCAACAATATATTAGTACCCATTTACTAAAATTATATCGCTCGATTATGCCAGAAATGAGCGAAACCGAAAAAGAAGCAATCGATGCAGGTACCACGTGGTGGGAAGCCGATTTATTTAAAGGCGCACCAGACTGGCTAAAGATGCACAATTACCCAGCGCCTCGCCTAACGCCGAGTGAACAAGAGTTCTTGGATGGTCCCGTTGAAGTCGCTTGTTCAATGGCTAATGACCATGAAATCTGTCATGTGAATGCCGATTTGTCCCCCCAGCTATGGCAATACCTTAAGGACAATGGTTTTTTCGCGATGATCATCAAGAAAAAATACGGTGGTCTAGAGTTTTCTGCCTACGCACAATCACGGGTACTGCAAAAGCTTTCCAGTGTTAGTGCGGTGTTATCATCAACCGTTGGTGTACCTAATTCATTGGGACCTGGCGAATTACTTCAGCACTACGGCACAAAAGAACAGCAAGACTATTATTTACCACGCTTAGCTAAAGGCCAAGAAATCCCTTGTTTTGCATTAACTAGCCCAGAAGCTGGCTCAGATGCTGGTGCTATTCCCGATTACGGTATCGTGTGTAAAGGGCAATGGCAAGGCGAAGAAGTACTGGGGATGCGGATTACTTGGAACAAGCGTTATATCACGCTGGCACCTATTGCGACTGTGTTAGGGCTAGCCTTTAAATTACAAGATCCGGAAGGATTGCTCGGTGATAAAAAAGAGTTAGGTATTACCTGTGCGCTTATTCCAACTGATATTGAAGGGGTCGAAATTGGCCGTCGTCATTTCCCGCTTAATGTTCCTTTCCAAAATGGTCCGACTAAAGGCGATGACATCTTCTTCCCAATTGATTTTATCATTGGTGGTCCAGCAATGGCTGGACGCGGTTGGCAAATGCTGGTTGAATGTTTATCGGTTGGCCGTGGTATTACCCTGCCATCGAACTCAACCGGTGGCGTCAAAACGTTAGCGCTAGCAACAGGTGCTTACAGTCGCATTCGCCGTCAATTTAAATTGCCCATTGGTAAAATGGAAGGTGTTGAAGAACCATTGGCACGTCTTGCGGGTAATGCTTACTTAATGGAAGCCGTAACCACCATGACTACCGGCGCCATTGATTTAGGTGAGAAACCATCAGTTGTCACTGCAATGGTAAAGTACCACTTAACCCAACGGATGCAAACCTGTGTGATTGACGCGATGGATATCCACGGTGGTAAAGGTATTTGTTTGGGTCCTAACAACTACGTCGGCCGTGCTTATCAAGGTGCACCCATTGCGATTACCGTTGAAGGCGCGAATATTTTAACCCGTTCATTAATTATTTATGGTCAAGGCGCGATTCGTTGTCATCCTTACGTGTTAGCAGAGTTAGACGCGGCGCAACTATCCGATGAAAAAGAAGCCTTAGAGCAATTCGACAAAGCGGTATTTGGTCATATTGGCTTTGCGATTAGCAATTTCTGTCGTAGCTTTTGGCTTGGCATTACCAATAGTCGTTTTTCATCGGCGCCATTTGATGATGAAACCAAACGTTATTATCAACACATGAACCGTTTTTCAGCTAACTTGGCGTTTTTATCAGATATTGCCATGGCGTGTCTCGGCGGCGAGCTAAAGCGTAAAGAGCGTATTTCAGCTCGCTTAGGTGATATTTTAAGCCAGCTTTATCTGTGTTCTGCGACACTAAAACGCTTTAACGATGAAGGTCGTCAGCAAAGTGACTTACCATTAGTGCATTGGGCCTTGCGTGATTCATTATTTAAAGCGCAAACCGCACTTGATGAATTACTACGTAATTTCCCGATTAAAATCGTCGGTAAACTACTACGTTGGGTGTTATACCCAACCGGTATTACATTAGTTGCGCCTTACGATGAATTAGATCAAGAAGTGGCTCGGATCATTCAAACCCCAAGTTTAACCCGTGATCGCTTAGGATATGGTCAATACTTTACTAACGCGGAAAATAATCCAATTGGTGTTCAAGAACAAACGTTATTGGATGTATTAGAAGCTGAGACAATTATTGCTAAGATATCACAGCACACCGGACAAAAAGAGCAGTTAATCTTCTTGGATAAGTTGGCCGATAAAGCGTTATCAGCAGGCTGTATTAGTGAGGAAGAAGCACAACACCTTCGTAAGACTGAAATTGGGCGCTTAGCGTCGATAAATGTCGATGACTTTGCTCCGGAGGAGTTAACAGCAAAGTAGCCCAGTTCTCTAGGGGCAAAAAAGTGGATGCTAATTAATTAGCATCCACTTTTTTTATCTTTAAACCTGTAGCCAACTTAGTCCATTTCAGATATCCAGGCTAATTGCACCGCCTCTAAAACCCGCTCACCACAATGTTTGGGGTCATCATCAAAGTTCTCTAATGCCAATATCCACTGCATTAGCTCAGTGAAATGTAATGCCTTAGGATCTGCTTCAGGATGTAACTCCATTAAATCCAAAGCAATATCCAATGAATCGGTCCAACGTAATCCCATGGGCTACTCCTCTATTTGTTCAACACGAATTGACGCCGTAATAATCTTTAACTCTTCTTGGGTCTTACCTGAACGTGATCCTAACTGCTCAAGTATTTGTAACGTCTCCATACCACTGACCACCTCACCAAACACCGTATGACGGCCATCAAGGAAAGGGGTGGCTTTAAAAGTCAGAAAAAACTGACTACCGTCGGTATTACGGCCGGCATTTGCCATACTTAAGATACCCGCTTTGGTATGTGATCCGACACCTTCGTATTCACCCGCATATTTATAACCAGGACCGCCAGCACCAGTCCCTTTAGGATCGCCGCCTTGCGCCATAAAGCCTGGGATCACCCGATGAAAGATAATGTCATCATAAAAACCCAAACGGGTTAAATAAATAGTACTTGAAACGTGCATTGGTGCATCAAGACTCAACAGTTTAATCGACATGGTGCCTTTATTCGTGACCAGATCCCAAAAGTATTGCACCAGAGGTTTAAACGCAACTTTGGGTGGCTTAACTAATTTTGTTTTCCAATCAGGATCACTCTTATCAATTTTTTGCTCACTAATGAAAGCATCGAGTTCACTAATGGCAACATCTGGCACTGGTTTTGAGCAAGCGCTAAGTAAAAATAGCAGGCAAAGTACGGGTATAAATTTAGCAGTCATTAATATTCCAACATTGGTAAAAATAATGCTAAATCATACCTCTATTTTAGGACCAGATCACTAATGCCTTAACATAGCATCTAAATGATCAACCAACTCAGCCCAATCAGAATCTTGCGCAATCGCCTCTTGTAAAAATGCCGCTTGGGCTGGGGTCCAATAATCAGCTTGTTCAATCCGTTGATTATCGGTTAAGCGATGTTGTTGTAAAAATTTTGTAATGTCAGCACTATCGCTTGCTAAGCCCAGTTGCGCAAATAAAGTGGCCATTTGGTTATGATTACTCGTATCCATTTTTTCTCCCTTTCATTATGTTTGCTTTTGGCATGCCTGTAATTCAGACATATTTAAAGCGGTTTGTTGACAGGTCCACGCCTTAATCCCTTTCGCCGATTGAATAGCCTGTTGACAACGAGCAACTCCGCGAGCGAATAACTTAGGATCATTTAATTTTTTATGCAGTTTATGAGTCTGATCATTAAGCTGATTTTTCATGATATTAGTGCTATTTAATACAGCTGACTGACAATTAACTTTAATAGCAAGCACTTGAAA
The DNA here is from genome assembly GCA_013214965.1 of Gammaproteobacteria bacterium. Lineage (GTDB taxonomy): Bacteria > Pseudomonadota > Gammaproteobacteria > Enterobacterales > Psychrobiaceae > Psychrobium. The sequence goes on along the minus strand of JABSRU010000014.1, from coordinate 54,271 downwards.
AGACGTAATATTTACTATCAAAAAAATAGTTAGGCGAATATTCATCACTTACTCCTTGTTATACACTATTGTGTATTTTTTCAACGTGATATCGCAGGCATTATCATACCCTATTTTGATTATAGTTTAAGATAAAAATTTGGAACAAAAAATTGGAATTAGTGACGAGTATGATGTTTTATAATGAGTAACATCTTGAATTTTAGACATAAAAAAACCAGCGCTAGGCTGGGTATTTTTTACATTATGCACAGTGTTGGCGGAACGGACGAGACTCGAACTCGCGACCCCCGGCGTGACAGGCCGGTATTCTAACCAACTGAACTACCGCTCCACTTGGTTTATGTCAGTGAAGCTGTTAAAGACTTCACTTAGCAACTAGACTTGTTTTTCAACCCGTCTCGTTGTTTGCGGAGTGGATAATACGTACCCCCCTGTATTTCGTCAACATGTTTTTGCTCGTTAATGTGTTTTTTTAGCTGACAGCGCACTTTTACAGCAAATCGAACAAAAAGCACGATCAAGTCGATGAAAAAACACCCTAAACTTATTTCTTATCAGCTTTCTTATCTTTTTTAGCCTGAGCTTTATCCGCTTTGGCTTTTACCTGCTCTTCTTTAAGCTTAGCTTTCTCTTCTTTACTCAATTTTGGTTTTTTTGTTCTAAAGAATAGCCACAACAATAATGCACCAACCAGCAAGATGATGACATTAACCATGATGGCAATAAAGACTAAGGTTCTATTCTCTTTTTTATGCTGTCTTTTCTCAGCTAAGGCTTTACGCTTTAATTTTTTCTCAAAGGCAGTTTCACGTTCACTATCAAACTTCGCTAGGGCTTTCTTAGCGACGGCTTTTGGTAACACACTGAGCCTAACTTTGATTTGTTTTAATGAGAATTTAAAATCTCGACCAGCAACGGTTTTTCCAAAAACATCGATATTAATTTTATAACGACCCATTTCTTCAATTTCTGGTAATCGAAATAAATGAATCGCTGCCATGCCATTAATACTATGATGCTTAATCGTGCTGTTGGGATCCGTCACTTTAATTTGTAGCATCATGCTATTTGGATCGACAATCTTATCGTTAATAATAAAACGCAAAGTATATTGATCGCCAATCGCGGCACTCAATAAATCAACCGCAATCGGTAGTGCCCTTAAAAGTAAGACTTGCTTATATTCCCGTTCGAATACTTTATTGGAAACTCGGACTAATAAGTCATAATTACCCATGGGTTTGTTAAGGTCTAAACGGCCGGTAAAAACGCCATCACCCGATTTTTCATCAAGACCGTAACCATCATCAACAAAATCACCGATAATAAACGTACCCGCACCAAAGTTATCTTGGCCTTCCTCATTCCGACTGCGTAAATAAACCTCATGTTTGATGAGATCATCCACTTGGCCAATTTTAAGTAACCTATTATTAAAAACTAAGCTCGATGTTAGCTTTATTTCTTCGCCAATAAATAGCGATGGGGGAATAGGCTCAACTTGCAATTGCAAGGAGGTCGCTAAGCGAATTTCACTACTGGGTAAAATGTTGCCAATAATTTGCCAGGGCCCAATTTGAGGATTGACAATCTCAATCATGTCACCTGCGTTACCATCCATCCATTTGACATTCTTTTGGCGTTTATTTGAATAGAGTTTGCTACCGTCCGGCTGAATTAAAATAACCGGGGCCGACTGCGGTATTCTATCAATGATAAAGACGATTTTTTCAACCGCCTGATCGACTCGAAAGCGATTTGATAGCAACTGAATTTTTTGTTCACTATTTTCTGTTGCTTCAGCCGCCAATACCAACGGGGTCAGCAGCATGCTAGCAATTAAACTAAACATCCAGAACTTTCTATTCAAAATTTTTCTCCGTAAATTATCGAGTAAACTAGAGGCGATTTAATGCCACAAACAACTACCACCTTTATCTTTAACAATATCTAGTCGCTCCTGATGCGCATCCATCTCTGCTATCGTTGCTTTAATCACTGGTAAATTAACCCCAGAGTCTATTGCAGACATTCCAGCACCACCAAGTTCGTGATCAGAGGCCAAAGACAGATTTAACTTGGTTTGGCCACCTGTCATTGCTAAATAAACATCACATAAAATTTCAGCATCGAGCAAAGCGCCGTGAAGATCACGTGATGAGTTATCTATTTCATAGCGCTTACATAATGCATCTAAGCTATTACGTTGGCCCGGATGCATTTGTTTAGCCATCACTAACGTATCAAGGATACCACTCATATCGGCCGTTTTAGCGATACCTTGATTAAGTAAACCAAATTCATAGTCCATAAAACCAACATCGAATGGTGCATTATGGATAATGAGTTCAGCGCCAGCGATAAACTCAATAAAATCTTGTGCTACGTCTTTAAAACTCGGTTTATCACGTAGATAGTCATCACTGATGCCATGCACTTTAAATGCTTCTTCATCGACCAATCGACCAGGATTAATATAAACATGAAAATGCCGCCCGGTTAAACGACGATTAATGACTTCAACACAGCCAATTTCAATAATTTTATGGTCAAGGTAGATTGCACCACCCGCTTGGTTCATCCCGGTTGTTTCGGTATCCAGTACGACTTGGCGATGATAGGTTTGTTGTGCCATGAGAACTCTTCTAAAAATAAATATCGATTGTTAGCTATGGTAGCAAGTTAAATTTAACTATCAACTTCATTTTGCATTGTCGCGATAGGAGATAAGGTCGGTTTTGCGCTTAACTGCCAGCGCGGTTTGACTGGCGTTAACGGCCTCACTAATTTCTTCGCCATGATCATATAAATAGATCCTAAGCCTGGCAAGTTATGCGCCATCAATTGCTGAAGATAATGAGTTCGTTGTGGATTACATAATAAAGTCGAATAGACTAATTTTTTTTCCGCCACCACTTTATAACCAAGAACACCGAGCCAATCAGTGACTCGAGATTGGGTGAAGAACCGACCATTATATGGATATTTATGACTCAGTTGGGGGTTTAGGTGCACGAGACCTAGCGGACTGATGGGATTAAGTCCAACAATAATAACATGGCCACCAGCAACAGTGACTCGATTGACTTCGCGCAGTACTTGATGGGGGTTATGATGAAAGTTTAAGGTCAAACTCAACAAACAAACGTCTACCGACGATTCTTTAAAGGGTAATCGCGAAACATCTCCCACTAAATCTGTGCCTAAAAGAGGTGAAATACTCATTTGATGCTTAATCGAACAAAGGCTAGCGTCAATATGGCTACTTAATGAGCCAACCTTAAGTAAATGATAACCAAAAATCCTTGGCCACCAAGTCGTTAGTCCTTGGTTTATTTGCTCAAACAGCCACGGGCCTTGTGCTAATTCATCCCAAGTTGCAGGCGGCAAAACACGGCGATTATCAAATGCAGGCGAAAAAAACATAATTAATTTATTAAACCATCTCTGAGTGAAAAATAGTAACCTATCCTTAACATAGTAATGTGTCAATGTTAATAATTTACATGTCACTGACACGATTCCTAAATTATACACCAAGGATAGAATTATAATACATTGATAATCTTACTTTTAATTTTTGGCACTATCATTGAATAGCTTAGTAAAGTTTGTACAACTAACTTCATCTTATTGAAATAACAAAAGGACAAAATGATGAGTACACATATCGAGACTAAATTAATCAACCAATTAACCATTGATACCAGAGATACCAATGACGTTCAGCCTTCTTATATTACCTTAACTATTATCGATAAACATGACCCCGACACCTGGACAATGAGTTACGACCAAAACAAAATTGATGGTATTATGGCCATTTTAGAACGGGAAAACCCAGACTCCCAAGCCAGACTCAATATAACGATTGTCAGCACATTGGAACCCCTGTATTTCGCAAGACCAAGCCAAGTAAATAAGCGACAACACTTTGCTGGCATATTATTTGTCACGGCCAACAATACCATTAAAAATATGGCGGCTGTCACCAGTGAAATATTAAACAATGGTGATTTATTTTTAGCCATTAGTTCGTCTGATTTTTGGGCCCACAAACCCCAAGGAATTTATCTAAAAAATGATGGTAACCAAGTGGGATTCCGTTTTGTTATTACCGATAGTAGCGGTAATAACTATTACTCCAATGACCCGTTCATTATAGCTCGAGATTGGATTAGACTTTGAGAGGATTAAACTTCTTGTTATCTAATAAAACATCAAACCAAGGCAGCTGAAACCAATTAATCGACAAGCCAGCTGCCAAAGATTGATTTAAATAATCAATCGCCGTATCAATATCATTACTGCGCAAATAAACTAAGCCAATGGAGTAAAGCACAAAAGGATCGTTAATGTTCGACTTCAGTACATTCAATAATTCATTAGTCGCCATCGTCGGCCGTCCTAATTGAGCATAAGCAATGGCCAAAGCAAGATAATCATCGTTGGATTTGTCTTCGACTAATTTGACTAACTCGACCACTCGCTGATAATTTCTTCTGGCCAAGATGTTTCTTCCAGTCAGCAACTGACCATCCGCTAAATTGATGATGACGCTAGGATTGTTTTTAGCCATTTGCGCCGCTAATTCAAAATGCTTTAACGCTTTTAAGGGTAGCTTAACCATTAAATACGCCAAACCAATGTTGCTCTGAGTACCAGGATTACTGCCAACATCTAATGCAATCAAATGATTATAAATAACAATCACCTGTTGCCATTGGCCACTTAAGAGCAATAAATCAGCTTTGAGTTCAATGGCTGGAATAAAATCATCAATGTCTGATAAAATTTGCTCCAACAACCCTAATGACTGCTGATATTGACCTGAAAAATATAACATCAACGCATAATTAAATTTATGATGGGCAGCAGGTCGCTGCAAGATAAGAGTCGCCATAGATGAACGGCCTTTCGCATCGAAACCCTGAGCAAAATACCAGCGTGCTCTTAATGACATCACGGTATCATCGGCGTAATTATTGTGTTCGAGCTGATCCAGCAGATGACCGGCTTTTTCGTATTCTCGCTGCACTAATGCAATTTCAACCGCAGCGGACTGAAAAAACATCCTCGAACTACGCGATTTTGCCCGCATAATAAGTTGGTTAGCAAGTACTAGCCATTTGGGATCGCGATCTATATTGTGCTTACGCAAATAGGCATCCAACAATAGTTTACAGATCATCGTGTAACGACATTTAAGATCATTAAGCTCAATCAATTGGGCTATCATTTGCTCTGTGGTTATTCTGCGTAATTCAAAATCATTTTTTATCGTTAACAGTGTTCGATAATTAATGGCACTGATTAATTCAACAGGGCTATTTAGGCGTTTATTTTCTTGATAAAATGTTAATAAATAATTTTTGACATAATCAGAAACAAACAGCAATTGATCGGTTGGTATTTTAATCGTTTGTTGAGTAATCAGCGTTGTAGGGCTGCCATGCCAACGACTGAAAGTAATGGCACAGACTGTATCTTTACAACCTAATTCCATCATCAGTACTTCATCTGCCGCAGTGATTTTTAATATTTTAGCGATATTATCGGAAGAATGGGTTAAGGATTTCACTTCGTCAGCAGCCACTAACCGGTGATGATCCATTTGATTTAATGCCACCGTTGCTGCATCATAAATTGCTGATTTAATTAAAGGAATATCATAATTAGTAGATTGATTAACAACAATCGGCTTGAGTATTGCGATATATTTTTGAGGTTTTGGCCATAAATTTATCGTCACTAATACAGAAACCATTATAATACTGAAAACAATAAGGAGGCCGATATTTTTGTTTCTTAACTGCTGAGCTTGTCTAAAATTGAGCAACATCGGATTATCATGGGTAATTGTTGGAGCACTATATTTACTGTATTCAACCCCTAATATTTGTTCTATTTTTGCGATCACTCCCCCTGAAGATTGGTAACGCTTAGTCGGTGTTTTAGCGAGTAATCTCGTTAATAATTGATTCACTAGATCATTATTGAGCGCTATCGGGGGAAAAGGTTGCTCAACCAATCGCTTAAGCGTTTGCTGATCGCCATCACCCCGTTCAAACGGGTGATGGCCCGTTAACATCTGGTATAATAACAATCCTAAAGAGAACAAGTCACTTTGTATCGTTAGCTCCTTACCTAATGCTTGCTCAGGACTGCAACAAGAGACACTGCCAAACATCTTTTTATCATCGACTTTCTCTCCCGACTTAGCAATCCCAAAATCACCGATCTTTAAATGGTCATGACAATCAATAAAAATGTTGTCCGGTTTTAAATCACGATGAATAATACCGACTTGGTGGGCAGCATCGAGCCCCTGTGCAATTTCCAGACAATACTTTAAAGCAACAATCAATGGCAACGGTTGCTTATCCAACAAACGTTTACTCAAATTATCAGCGGGTAAATACTCCATCACCAATGCACCATACTGATTCGGTTCGTCAATCAGGAGTTCATAAACGCTAACAATATTGGGGTGATTTAAGCCAGCCAGTATTCTGGCCTCATTCTCAATATTTTGCTCTTTAAAAGCATATAAACATTTAATAGCAACCCAACGATTAAGCCGATTGTCGTAAGCTTTTAACACCTTGCCACAACTGCCCGCCGCAATCACTGAATCGACACGGTAATGACCAATATATTTTGGTAAGTTAGACATGTTCAGCTGATAGTCCGATCTCATTAAGTCGCCTTCTTAAGGCCGGTTTTGATACCCGTAACGCCGATACCATTTGATCAATGTTTCCCGCAAATTTTTCAAATGAACAGCTTAATTCGTTTGAGGTAATATGACCAACCCGGCGGATATTAGGGTTTGCGTCCATTCTTAAATACAAGGAAGCACGAGATATATGCAAAAAGTCAGCGGCCAACTTAATTTGCCAATGATGTGATTCTAGCACTGAAAAAATTTCGTCATCGGAAATGTCCTTAGGCTTACGATTCGGTTGTTTGCACACATCATCTGATTGAGGTTGCTGCGTCGATGCACATGACATACTGACACTTTTGGGTAATTGGTTATCGATGAATTTATTCCAATCGAATAAATTCAAATTTTGAACATTCATCAACAACATACTCAATTGTAAAGACACGTTCTTTAATTGGCGAACATTACCCGGCCAAGAGCAGTTGCAACATTGGGCAAAAAACCATGCCCAATAGTAGCAATTATTCTGATCGTTGATTAACTTATCTAGTTGACCAGTGCTCCCTAACTCTTCAATTAAAAATTTCACTAAAATAATCGCAATATCTTCTGGGCGCTCACGCAGTGGCTTAACCTCAATGATTAGTCCTGACAAACGCTGAAATAATGGCATTTTAAAACTGTCTTGAGCAATTGATTGTTCCAAATTACAGTCGGTAGCCGCAATAAACCTAACATCTAAGCTCACTTCCTTTTCACTGCCTACTGGAGTAATGACACCGGATTCCAAACTACGTAATAAGGCCACTTGCACTTCCAATGATGCCTCCCCTATCTCATCTAAAAATAAACTACTTTTGTCCGCTTGACCAAAAAACCCGGCGCGGTTAGTTGCCCCGGTAAAGGCTCCCTTGACACTGCCAAACAACTCGCTAGTGGCTATTTCACGGGGTAATGAGGCCATATTAACACTGATCATTTTTTGCTGACGACGGGAACTATTCTGATGAACGGCCTCTGCTATTAACTCCTTGCCGGTGCCTGTTTCCCCCCGAATAAGCACCGGGGCTTTTAATTGAGATACATTTGAAATCAACGAACGGACATATTGAATATTATCACTAACGCCTAACAAGGCATGATTAGCACCGCTAGTGAAACCAGCCCCTTGGGTAAAGTGAAACATTAATACAATACGCCCCGATAACGTCATCAGAAATCGCTCTTGAATCATTTTTTTTGTAATTAACAACGTTGAAATATCCGGGGATTTAGCATTCGATAAAATGGTTGTACTGGACGTTGCATCCAATTGCCAATCTTGGCCAACCTTAGTCATAAATATTGGTTGACGGCTGACATAAACATCCCCTAAGGGTCTTCGTTGATTAATACTTTGAAAAAATAACGGCCCCAGTCGAGAGATCTCTAAGCTGTTATCGGTCGTTTTTGCTTGTTCACCAATCCGATCAATATCTGGATGAAAAATAATGGTTAAAGTTAATAACTGCCTATTTTTAAACAAAGAAATGTTAACGGGTGAATGCTGTAAAGTTTGACTTTCCATATCATGCTCCTAATTCAAATGAGATGATTTAGTCGTACTCGGTTAAGCTCAGCCTGAATTAAGTACTAAAACATAATCATCTGCATATAACAGCATGATAGTACAAATTTCGAACGATCACACAGTGTTTGATCACTTATTTTTAGCCATGTTATTAACATGTCAATAACATAGCTGTTTCGACCGCAAAAAAATAACCTACTGTTATTGCTAAATAATAATTTTGGCACGTATTTTTCAATACTGTTATACCCGCTGCTTAAAGTCGCTGCGGAAAACCGCAATAAAAGTGTCAGGCTTTGGTTGCGCATTGTTTATAACAGATGGAGAATTGTAATGAACTCACAAGATGACCAAGATCGAATTAATGAAATACAGGACGTTAAAGACGATAACGAAATAAGTCTATTTAGTTTAGAGAATGTTAATGCGATCGGTATTGGTTACAAAGAAACCAACAATAAAGTCACCGACGAACTCTGTATTAAGGTGTTTGTGCAACAGAAGCTACCAACGAAAGCTCTTGCTAAAACCCAAGTTGTTCCTCACACGATTAATGGCATAAAAACCGATGTTGAAGATATCGGAGTTATTAATGCCGAGCCTAATACGGCAAAAACGCGCCCAGCCAAACCTGGATTCAGTATTGGTCACTATAAAATAACAGCTGGCACCTTCGGTGGTATTGTCCGTGATAACTGTTACCCCGGACGCTTTTACATCTTAAGTAATAATCATGTTTTAGCCAATAGCAATAACGCCAAGATTGGTGATGCGATCATTCAACCCGGCCGAGTTGATGGTGGCGTAAGCCCGCGCGACCGCATTGCTAAATTGAGCAAGTTTGTGCCGATAAAATTTGGCAGTGTAGCCAACTACAACTTAGTTGATGCCGCGATTGCCAAGCCACTCGATCAACGGCTGATCATGGGGTCTATTCATCGTTTAGGGATCCCAAAAGGCAGCCAAGAAGCAACGTTAAATATGGATGTCATTAAAACAGGCCGTACCACGGGCACAACGGCCAACAAAGTCATCGCGATTGACAGCACGGTGGCCGTTAATTATGGCGCCGGACGCATTGCTTACTTCAAAAATCAATTTATGACCAGAGACATGTCCAATGGTGGAGATTCCGGTTCATTGCTCTTAAATCGTGCTAATCGTAACGCTGTCGGCCTGTTGTTTGCAGGCTCAAGCCAAGTCACTATTTTTAATAACATCCATAACGTAATGATGGCATTAAAAGTTGATTTACTGACCCAATAAAAGGAAATTATGATGAATATCCCAACCGAAATACAAGATTTACATCAACAATTGATTGCTGAGCTCCAAATTGAAAATGATGCAGAAATGGCGCAATCGATGGTCGACATACAAGATGATAGCAATGATGCAAGCTGTCAGACCTCCTGCAATGAATCATCATTGAGCGCTCTAGGATTAGATATCGACAAATTATCTGCGATGGAGCAACAAACCTGCGCAGATGATGAGCAAGCATTTGATGCATTAGATCAATTGATGACTGAACAATCACATGAGTTACTTGACGCCAGTGAACTCGATTTAGACAGTGGTTTTTTACCCGAAGACACCCAATTAATTACGCCGTCTTGGTCAGGTGAGATAGCTCAAGACAACGACCTAAACGCGCAAGCTGTTATTGGCGGCGGTACCTGTAAAAACCTTAGAACTCATGCTACTGGCTCGGGCTGGGGCTGTACCGGAGGCCGAGCGACACGTTGGCGTAAAGCAACTTGGGTCTTTTGGTTTAGACCTTCGCAAAGCCGCTTTTATGCCATTAAACCAAGATTTGTGTTTAGAGGTTATTATATCGCTAAAGCCAATGATAAATGGTACAACTGTAAGAATTCTCAAGTGAAAATATCGGCTCAAACCAATGTTTTCCAGTATAACTGGAAAGGATTAAGATCGGTTAATATGGTCAATATTAATAAGGATAATGTTAACCTTAATCGACGCTTGGATGATACACGATACACTAACTATTCAGCTTTACTGGGTAAAAATGATTGGGTCGCTGTGGTGTGTTCGGTCAAGCTGTATGTAAGAGCACAAGGAGGAGGTTCCGCTGCTAAAGTAGATTTTTCCACCGGCGCTAATAAGGTCTGTGTTCCGCATATTATTGTGTCTTAACTAACCTAGATGGGGAGCGAGAGCTGCCCATCTTTATTTAAAATCGAGCATATGATGAATGATTTTTTAGAGCAAAAATTATTAATGATTGAAACGATTGCCCTATCAACTCCCGGTGTCGTTGGTATTAGTATTGGATTATCCAAGACCAATCAACGAGTCATTAAGCTCTATTTAGAGCGGCCAGTATTAGAAATCTCATTGCCACCAGAATTGATTAGTCAACAGATTGAATACGAATACATTGGCGCAATCAATATTGAATAAAGGAACATTTCTACTATTCCTTTATTCGATACAGTATTAAGACATTGCCATTAACATCGATGCAGGGTCTTCTAAGTACGATTTCCACAAATTACAGAATCGAGCAATGGTAGCACCATCAATCACACGATGATCGCCAGACCAACTCACTTGCATAATTTTACGCGCTTCAACTGAACCATCTGCAGCAAAACGTGGCAGGGTTTGTAACTTACCTAACGCGACAATCGCCACTTCGGGTTTATTGATAATAGGCGTCGCCACTGTGCCACCTAATGCGCCAATGTTAGAGATGGTAATAGTACCACCGCTAAGATCTGTTTGGCTTAGCCGCCCCTGTCGAGCAGAATCAGTTAACCGCGTGACTTCATTAGCAACATCAATAATCGATAGATTTTGCACCGCCTTAACATTAGGCACTAACAGACCAATCTTACTATCAACCGCCATCCCAATATTATGATTGCTAAAATATCGAATCTCATCCGCATTATCATTTAATTGACTATTGAGAATTGGAAATTCTTTGATCGCTAATGACATCGCTTTGACAAAAAATGGCATCATCGTCAATTTGATGCCCTGCTCTTGGTATTTAGGCTTTAATTTAGCACGCAGCGCGACTAATTCAGTCATGTCAATTTCTTCACAATAGGTAAAGTGAGGAATCGTTGAAACTGATGCCACCATTTGCCGTGCCATCGCCGCTTTAATCCCTTTTAATGGCTCAACATATGATGTCTGTTCAACGGTTGAGTTGACATTCGTCTGCTTGCTCGGCTGCTCAACAGTCGTGTGCTCACTACTCACACTAGCACCGATATTACTACTGGTATTAGTACTGTCATTAAATGCCATGACATCTTCTTTATAGACTCGGCCGTTCTTTCCTGAACCTGTTACTTGGCTCAAATCGATATTTAATTCACGGGCAACACGGCGAACAGCCGGACTGGCCAGTGCTTTTTGATTATTAACCGTGCGGTCGCGTTGTGATGCCACAGAGCTTATCTGAGTGTCAGCTTGAACTGCAACACTGTCGTCACCTTCACTGCCGCTAACCCGATAGCTAAACAACGGTGCATGCACTTTGGCTACGCCGCCTTTTTTACAAAATAATTCGGTAATAACACCGGCTTCCATTGCTGGAATTTGCACCAACGCTTTATCGGTCATGACATCAGCTATTGGTTGATCTTCTTCTATCACATCACCCACTTGTACGAACCAATCAACCACTTCACACTCAACAATTCCCTCACCAATATCTGGCAGGTTAAATTCTTTAATTAAACCACTACAGGCTATTGCACCATCGAGCACGGTATCACTAGAGCTCGCTTCAACAGCGGCAATGTCATCGGCTTCAATCGAGAATAGAGGCGCATGTACTTTAGCTATTTCACCTTTTTTATAATACAAACGGGTCACGACACCATTATGCATTGATGGAATTTGAACTAATGCTTTATCGGTCATCACATCGGCTACTGGCTGATCTTCTACCACCCTTTCGCCTTCGACCACTAACCATTCAACCAATTCGCATTCAATAATGCCTTCACCAATATCCGGTAATAAAAAATCTTGTGCCATTACACTTATTCCTTAACACGCTTGAGCAATCATGCCGCTCATTATTATTTGTTATACCAATCTGACAAAGTTATTGCCCACTTGTGCGGGTTAAAATTAACGAATACTGCGTTGTTTTCAATCCAAATAGCGAGCTATTGCTCAATCAATCGCCTTGCATTCATTTATTTTTCCTGTGCACAACAAGATCACAAACCTAATCAAATTGGTATTAGAATGAGATTAAAAATTCATCGTCGCTTTGATGCCTTCGTAAATTTTCAAGTGATCTGCAACATATTCTTTCTCTTGAATTAACGGGTATGGCGTATCTAGACCACAAATTCTATTAATTGGTGCTTCAAGGTGCAAAAAACATTGTTGTTGAATTGTTGCGGCAATTTCACCGGCAAAGCCACCTGTTAATGGCGCTTCGTGACTAATCAATAAACGACCTGTTTTAGTAACCGAGGTGGCAACCGTTTCAACATCCCACGGTAATAAGGTTCTTAGATCAATTAGCTCACATGAAATTCCATCAGCTTTCGCAAGCTCCATTGCTTTTTCAATCACTTCCATTTGCGCGCCCCAGCCTAGTAAAGTGATGTCACTACCGATGGTAACCACTTCTGCTTTACCTAGCTCAATTTCATAAGCTTCTTCAGGGACTTCACCAATTGATGCGCGATATAAACGTTTAGGTTCAAAGAAAATCACCGGATTATCATCTTTTATCGCCGCCAGTAATAACCCTTTCGCTTGATAAGGATTACGAGGCACCACCACTTTTAACCCCGGGGTACCGGTAAAATAAGCTTCGGGTGACTGAGAGTGGTATAAACCACCCGCAATACCTCCGCCGTAGGGTGTTCTAATCACTAACGAGCCAACATTAAATTCATTACCACTACGGTAACGGAATTTTGCGGTTTCGTTCACTATCTGATCAAAGGCTGGGAAGATATAATCGGCAAACTGAATTTCGGCAATTGGCACGGCACCTTGTGCAGCCAAACCATTAGCAAAACCAATAATCCCCTGTTCGGTTAGCGGGGTATTAAAACAACGATTCTTACCATATTTATCTTGTAAGCCACTGGTCGAACGGAACACCCCGCCAAAATGACCAACATCTTCACCAAAACATAGCACCCGGTCATTTACTGCCATTGCTAAATCAAGTGCATTATTGATTGCATGTAATAGATTCATTTGTGCCATTAGTGTTTCTCACCCGAAGTTTTAGGATAGTCTTGAGGATATTTTGCAAGATGTTGACGTAAATCACCGAGCTGTTGCTGCAAATGAGTAGGAATATCACTATAAACATCAGAAACCAACTCAACTAATAACGGAGTTGGTACTTTTTCTGACACTTTTAACTGCGCTAACACCTCTTGACGATATTTATCGTAGAGTGCTGTTTCTTGCGCTTGATCCCACCAGCCTTGTAACTCTAACCAATTTCTAAATCGCATCACCCCATCAAGCTCTGCCCATAAATCTTCCTCTTCTTTAGAACGATAACCACTAGGATCATCAGAGGTTGAATGTGCGCCCAAGCGATAACTCATGGCTTCAATTAATACCGGCTTGTTATTTTCAAGGGCGAAAGCACGCGCTTTTTGGGTCGCTAATAAGACCGCTAAACAGTCATTACCATCGACTCGAATAGTTTCAATGCCATAACCAACACCACGTGGTGCGATGCCATCACCGGCATATTGGTCTTCAATAGAAGTTGATATCGCATAACCATTATTACGGCAATAAAAAATAGTCGGGGAATTTAACACCGCTGCCATATTTAAACCCGCATGAAAATCACCTTCCGATGCAGCACCCTCACCAAAGTAACACAGGGTAAGTGCATCGAGACCTTGTAAGCGTTGACCATAAGCGAATCCCGTTGCTTGTGGGATTTGAGTCGCTAATGGCGAAGATATCGTCATATAGTTAAGCTCGCTAGACCCATAATGGATTGGCATTTGACGCCCTTTCCCTAGGTCCTTGGCGTTAGAAAACATTTGATTCATAAAATTTTCTAAACTAAAACCACGAAAAGCTAATGCCCCTTGCTCTCGATATTGCGCCATAATCATATCATCATCGCTTAACCCAGCGGCACTACCAATAATCGACGCTTCTTCACCTTTACAAGTCATGTAAAAGCTAATCCGCCCTTGGCGCTGCGAAGCAACCATTCGTTCATCGAGCACGCGAATAAACACCATGGTGTCATATATTTTTAGTGCGAGCGATTTATCGATATTTGGCATCATGGCATTAGGGTACAACGTACCATCCTGCTGTAATACTTTAAGAGTGGGAATACGCAATGTGTCTTTATTAACGAACTGTGGTTCAAAAACAACATCAATATTTTGCTGTGGCTGATTCATGATTACCCTTATTGTCTTATTACCCTACCACCAGTTAAAAACGAAACCGTGGTGAACGCAACAATTTATTTATTATTAAGCATCACAACACTTTACCTTTACGTAAAGTTCGAGACAATTATTTTAGCAAGAAATCAGAGAAGTTTTAACACGAGAAAGGCAGCTAACTGTAATATAATATTTACAGTTAGCTTTTTTTGCTGGAAATATGGGCGATTAAGGCAGTGTAGTCGGAATAACCATCAAGACAGCACGATTACCATTAGCGACTAATGCATTAGGAAACACCACGGCTTCACCCTGATCTTTAATTTTATAATCGATGTCACCATCCGTTGCTAATTTAAAGCCAACGGGGAAGCTGGTAAAATTAACAACATCGTCTGCAAAGTAAAAAGTAAAGTCATCGGTGTGCTTGTCTATTACCCGACACACTTTAAACAAGTTAAAATCAGACTCGTCAAACTCGCTCAACTGCATGTCTTGACCAGTGATCATCGCTTTTAATGTTTCTTTAACCTCGATAAAACGCGTCATGTCATTTTCACCAAACGGTCTTACTTTACCCAACTCGACCGTAAAAGCATGGGCGTTAAAGTGACGAGATGAAAAATAGCTAAAGGTCGTGGTTGGACTATCAGACAATAAAATGGTCGATACACCACAAGCAGCCATAATTTGCAGTTGACGCTTATTATGTTTTTCACCATGAAGAAAAGGATAAACGGCAAATTTTTCATTTTTAGAACCACGAATAGCGGTATGCAAATCATAATGGATCCGCTCACGCCCTTGATCGTTTGCGCCATAAAAACGTGAAACGTATTGTTCTAATTTTTTAGCACGGATCCGCTCACGATTAATTAAACCAGGTTCTTTTGAATGAGCACCGCTAAATAAACGGTTCATATTTTCTTCAATAAAACGTTCACCAATATTCATTGATGCCGGATTACCAAACAAAAACAATACACGAGTGGTTAAGGTCAGTTCACCCGCAATAATCTTATTTATCAACTCACTACAGATTTCAATCGGTGCCGTTTCATTACCATGAACACCACTGGATAAAATAATATCAAAGGTAGTATCAGTCGAAGGTGTAAATGCGATAACCCCAGTATCCCACACTTCAACGGCGGTACCGTTATCTATAGTGAATGCTAGAGGTTGATCGATACTCCATTGATGACGACGACTAAACGCGAGAAAATCTTGATCTTGAAAATGGGCAGCCACACGAGCTCCTGATAATAACCGAAAAGAATATTGTACCCGTAAAATTAAAATATGTGAAACGTGATATATCGCTGCTGTTGATTGATATAAACTAGTACTCGAATACTAGTTTATAGAGGTCAGTTAATGAAGACATGTAATTCTTGTGGTAAATGCTGCATAAAATACAGTAACGGTGCATTGTCTGCATCCGAAACAGAAATTGAGCTATGGGAAGTATTTAATCCTAATATAGCCGAATATGTTAAGAATGGCGAAATCTGGGCAGATCCTAGTAGTGGCAAGTTATTAGAGCTTTGTCCATTTTTACGTAAAACGACTAATACAAAATCAGTCGTTCAATACACCTGTGACATTTATTATGACCGCCCTGACGATTGCAAATACTACCCTTCTAATGTGCGAGAAATGATCAACGACCAATGTGAAATGATCGAAGCCTCTGATCTGCTTGACCTAACAAAAGCACAAAGAAAACTCGATATTATCATGGTTGATAGTCGATAATATCTTAGTGCTAACTTCATCAACATTTCTTTTAAAGCTTATTTATTTCGTTATCTATTTCATAACCTTTGTCTGTTATTATTTTTTCTAATACGACCAATCGATGTTTCATACTGCCAATCTCATCATTCATTTTAATTTTATTACTCTTGTCTAACTTAACCTCTAACTCCTTCATTTTGGTTTTATATTTAAAATAATCATAACTTAACCAAGGAAAAGCAAATGTTAGTGCGATGATGATAATTTGTTCAATATCCATTATTAACTCCTGTAAATTTAAATTCTATCAAATTCAAGCAAAAATCAAGCCAAAACAATTACCGATTTAAAACAGTGCATTACATATATGTAATGTACATCTGTCCGGCTTGATTTGACGAGAATAACTATTAATGAGTGAAAATAACAAAATTTCGATTAAGATAATCGTTACACAGTGAAAAGATATCGGTAGCTTTGAACAAAAATTAACTGTAGACTTCTAGACATCTAAACAAACAGAGGATGATCATGAACACTGCAACTTTTGGTGGCGGCTGCTTTTGGGGAGTCGAAGCACTATTTAGACAATTACCCGGCGTAATTAATGCAACATCTGGCTACGAAGGCGGCCAGCAAGATAACCCAACCTATCAACAGATTTGTACAGGTACCACTGGGCATGCCGAAGTCGTAGAGGTTGTTTTTGATCCACAGTTGATTAACTATCAACAATTACTAGCGGTATTTTTTAGTAATCACAATCCAACGCAATTAAATCAACAGGGAGTTGATGTGGGTACGCAGTACCGCAGTGCGGTTTTTTACCATGACCAATCTCAGCAACAACTGGCCTCCGAATACATCAATGCATTAAATGAAAAAAATCTGTTCGGTGGTAAAAAAATTGTGACACAGGTGACCCCAGCGACGACGTTTTATCGTGCTGAAGAATATCATCAAAATTATCTCACTAAGAATGGCTTAGGCAGCTGTCATATTTAAGGGCAACAAGATGATTGATATTTATTTTCTCCCTGGCACGATGTGTGATCAACGAGTGTGGCAGCAGGTATTTAATCTTTTACCTGCGCATATCACGCCTCATTATATAGATTTACCGTTAGAGAGCGATTTTGAAAAAATCATTAGCTCTCTAAGTAACAAGCTGCCCCTTAATGCTGTCAATTTAGTGGGTTTTTCACTTGGAGGCTATCTTGCCGCCTTATTTGCCATAAAATATCCAGAAAAAGTCAATCAATTACTGATCACTGCGAATTACCCGAGTAAATTACCTCTGATTGAAATGCTGCAGCGAACTTTGGCCATTGTGGCCGTTGAAAAGTTTGGTTATTCAGGGGTTCCTTTGTCAAAAATTCATTCAACCTTGGCTAAATCTCATCATCACGATCAAGCTATTATCACTTTGATTCAAGTGATGGATCGCGCTGGCGGTCAATCAAAATTATTGTCTCAATTAAAAGCCACTTCAGCGCGAAAAAATCTGCTACCTCAGTTAATCGAACTCAACATTCCAATCCATTTCACCTATGGCGATCAAGACTGCTTAGTTAAGGCAAGTAAAATGCAATCGCTCGATAGCCCGCACATTACCAGTCATCAATTCGAACACTGTGGTCACTTCAATCCACTTGAAGCACCACAAGCATTAGCGAAACAAATCGAGCAATTTTTTTTATAACCAGTATGGCACCATCTTTAACGCTTGCTTGCGCGATAACTCCATAGCGCTAATCAACGATTGCTCTTTACGCGTTAGCCACGCTTTAATCACCCCCTCGTTATCATTAACGGTTTGATCCCGTAATAATTGACGAATCGGTTCAAATTGCAGTAATTGATCAATGCCAACACTGATATCGACCCAAGAGGCTCTAAAGTTATGTTGTGTGCTTTGGTTAAAACAATGACCGACACACAAACCCACCTGCATATGATGCTGTAAGTTTTGTCGTTGCGCTAAGTAGTCTTGATAACCGAGACTACTTTCATAGGGTAAGCTTTGAGCCACGGCTTCCCAGTCTTGATTCAAGAATTGTTTTGCAGCACTACGTAATTGCGTATTTTGAAATTTTTCAGCGATTGCAGCCTGCATTTGGTGACGCCAAGGTTGAAAATATAGCCACTGCATCATGCTTGATACTAATTTAGTGTGCTGAGAAGAATTAAAAAGCTCAGTGATTTTTTCTATCGAGGGCAGCGCTTGCTGTTGAGTTTCGAGATGTTTAATAATTTTTTTATAATCGGCCAGTTTTTTTATTTTGTGGCCTTTGTTCGCCAATAACTTAGTTATCCAGACATAATTATCAACAAAAGATAATTGTTCCATCAGCCAAAACAGTTGTTTGGTTAGGCTCTTAACATCCGTTTGTTGCAAATAATCCTGATAAAGCTCATTGGCTTTAATCATCATTTGCAATCCCTGTTTAATCTCCTTTAATGCTAAGTAGTCATGGGTTTCGATAAATAGTTCAACATTATATTGCCAATGATTTAACGCATGACTAATGGTTTCACGATAGGCATGTTCAAGTGAGTCATGGGCATAAATATCAACCGCTGATAAGTGAATTAAATCATTGGTACTATTGTTCGCTAGTTGGTAACCGCGAGCCGCTTTACTCACCGTACCAAATCGAACCGGACTGATGCTTGATAATTGTTCAGCAAGATTAAACAGTAATTGTGGTTTACCTTTAACCAATTCAAGTTCTACTTCACATATTTCAATTTTTTTATCATTGGCACTAATAAAACCTTGGTCAAAGACCATATCAACGACGCTGCCATCGGTAAAAATCATCATCATGCTATTACGATTAAAGTCAGTAGAAAACAATGGCTTAATCTGTTCTTGGAGCTGAGATAATTTACAGTTCTTTGGCCAGATATGCTGAGGAAATAAATTCAATAGAGGGCTTTTACCTACAATATCAATGTTATACTCAGGTCGCTGGTGAAGACCGCCGATAATTTCACCACTGGTTTTGATGGTTTGTTCAATATGTGAACCATTGACTCGAATTCGTAATCCGATGTCCCATTCTCTCAGTTGTTTCTGCTCGGTATCAAAATAAATATTAGCTAACTCATGATGTTGAGAAACTATTTTTACGTTTTGATTTTTAGAGAATTTTTCTAAATTCGCTTCAATATTTTTTGAGACAATCAGCTTGATCTCAATTTCGTTTTCCATATTTAACCTAATAAAATCCAAACTGTCATAAAAAAGTCACATAACTTTAATATAATTACATTCACCAATTTAAAGAGATGCTATATTAACCTTTAAATAGAAAATTAGCTCTAGCTCAAAACGATTTTATCCAATACTGATTTAGAACAGTAGTTTTATTATCGTTAAAACTGAGTTAACATGCGCGCGATTTTTAATTTGATACGAACTATTTAGTATACACAATAAAAAAGGTCAGGATATGTCGATAAATTCGATACTTGGAGTATTTGCAAAATCACCTATAAAACCATTACAGGAGCACATCCGTAAAGTTCATGAGTGTGCTGAGCATTTAGTGCCATTTTTTGAAGCTGCTTTCGCTGATGATTGGAACAAAGCAGCGGGTATTCGTGCCGAACTTTCTCAAATGGAAAGAACGGCTGACAAGTTAAAACGTGAACTGCGAACCAGTTTGCCTAAAGGTTTATTCATGCCAGTGGATCGTACTGACATGTTAAGTCTAGTGACGGAACAGGACAAAATAGCCAACACGGCCAAAGATATTTCTGGGCGGATTTTAGGGCGTAAGTTACTTATCCCAGTTCCGATACAACAGGAATTTTTAGAATATTTAAAACGTTGTATTGAGACCTCGGGTTATGCAGCTAAAGCCATTGATGAACTTGATGAACTATTAGAAACAGGTTTTCAAGGCCGCGAATTACAGATCATCGATAATTTGATTAATGAATTAGACACGATAGAAGACAGTACCGATGTAATGCAAATTTCATTACGTCACTCTTTGCATGGAATTGAGCATGATCTAAACCCAGTGGACGTGGTTTTTTTATATAATGTGATTGACTGGGTTGGTGATTTAGCCGACCTAGCCGAACGCGTTGGTGACAAATTAGAGCTAATGTTAGCTCGTTCATAATAGTTTAGAAGGTTTTACAATGGATATCATTGCAACGTATGGCTTTGAGCTGATTGCACTTGCAGGCATTTTTGGTTTTTTTATGGCTTGGGGTATTGGCGCTAATGACGTCGCTAACGCGATGGGCACCTCAGTCGGTTCGAAGGCATTAACAATAAAACAAGCGATAATTATCGCGATGGTGTTTGAATTTGCTGGCGCATATTTAGCCGGTGGTGAAGTCACATCAACCATTAGAAAGGGTATTATCGACTCGTCTTATTTCGTCGAATCCCCTGAATTACTAGTCTATGGGATGATTGCTTCTTTGTTGGCCGCTGGTATTTGGTTATTAGTAGCATCGTACTTGGGTTGGCCAGTATCAACCACTCACTCAATTGTTGGTGCTATTGTTGGCTTTGCAGCAGTCGGTGTTAATGCTGATGCAGTTAGTTGGATTAAAGTTGGTGGCATCGTTGGTAGTTGGGTCGTTACTCCGCTTATCTCCGGTATCTTTGCTTACTTAATTTTCATGAGTGCGCAAAAACTGATCTTTAATACACCAGATCCATTAGGTAACGCTAAGCGTTATGTACCATTTTATATGGCGATGTCTGGCTTTATGCTGTCTTTAGTAACGATTAAAAAAGGTCTAAAACACATTGGTATTCACTTCACGACCAATGAAGCGTTGATGTTAGCGGGCAGCATTGCAGTATTGGTTGGTTTAATTGGCGTTATTTTGATTAAACAATTAAAGGATGATCCAAAAGCAGATAAGAAAATGCACTATGCCAGTGTTGAGAAAGTGTTTGCTATTCTCATGATTGTCACGGCTTGTTGTATGGCGTTTGCCCATGGTTCAAATGACGTTGCTAACGCTATTGGTCCTTTAGCTGCAGTTGTTTCGATTGTTGAAAATGGCGGTGAAATCAGCAAGCAAGCCTCACTTGTTTGGTGGATATTACCCCTTGGCGGTGTTGGTATTGTATTAGGGTTAGCGATCTTTGGTCGTCGAGTCATGGCCACTATTGGTGAAGGTATTACCCACCTAACTCCAAGCCGTGGTTTTGCCGCAGAACTTGCAGCAGCAACGACAGTGGTATTAGCTTCATCAACGGGCTTACCAATCTCAACTACGCAAACCTTAGTCGGCGCCGTGTTAGGTGTGGGCATGGCTCGTGGTATTGCGGCATTAAACCTGGGCGTTATTAGAAACATTGTGATTTCATGGGTTGTGACTCTACCCGCAGGCGCCCTGCTCTCAATCTGTATTTTCTATATGTTAAAAGGTATTTTCTCTGCCTAAAAAGTTAAAAAGCTTTTATCAACGAGACTAACAATTTAACGTAAACTGTATTAAAGTCAGTCACTGAAAAGTGACTGACTTTTTTATTCGATTTTTACAAGGAGATTTTCATGGTAACCAAGAAGCAACTGTTTTTGCCTTTGGTAGTAATTAGTGTGGCAATTGTTGCAATGTTTGGCTTAATGGCCATGAAAAATCCACCGGAAGAGAAACGCCTAGAAAAAGTCATTCCCCGCGTTACTGTCAAACCCGTTACGCTAAGCAATATGACGTTAATGATACACTCTCAGGGCTTAGTTGAGTCTCAAGAGAAAACTGATTTAACGGCGCAAATTAGTGGCCAAATTGTCAATATTGCCGTTGATTTCATTCGAGGCGGTCTAGTTAAACAAGGCGATTTACTCGCGCAAATAGATCCGAGTGACTATCAAGCGAACTTAATTGAAGCCCAAGCTAATTTAGCCAGCGCCAGAGCATCTTTACAACAAGAAAAAGCAAAAGGTAAAGTCGCAGAAAAAGAATGGCAAAAAATTATCGGTTCAAAGCCTTCAGAATTAGGACTGCGTAAACCACAATTAGCCAAAGAAATAGCGCGAGTTCGTGCTAAAGAGGCCGCACTACAAAAAGCTAAGCGCAACTTAGAGCGCACCTTTATCAAAGCGCCTTATGATGCCATTGTGGCCAGCAGAAAAGTTAGTCTGGGTAGTGTTGTTAATTCTGGTAGCACACTGGGTCAATTACTCGCCACCAGTGTTGCTCAAATTCGTTTACCCATTGCTAATCATGATCTAGCGTATTTAAAAAATCGTGGTGTTGGTGCAAAAGTAGAAATAACGAGCGACTTCGAAGGGAAACCAACCTCATGGTTTGGTACCATTGCCCGCCAAGAAGGGATTATCGACCAATCATCAAGAATGAATTACTTGGTTGCACAAATCACCACTCCCTATGACTTTAAAACACCCTTACAGTTTGGCAGTTATGTCAGTGTTAAGATTCACGGTATTGATTTAACCCAAGCGATATTAGTACCAAGACACCTAATCATTGACAATAAAATAAAGCTGCTAACGTCCGATAATACCTTAGCCGTCCAATCAATTAATCTCATCAGACAACAGGGTGATATGGTGGTTATTTCTGGATTATCTGACGATGACCAATACATCACCAGTGCACTCGATTATCCAGTACAGGGGATGGAATTACTGCTCATAGAAAGTGATAACATGAGTGCCGCGCCATGAACAATACTCAACAAAAAGAAACGGGAATTATTGCTTGGTTTGCTTATAACAGCGTCGCGGCTAATTTATTAATGCTCTTTATTATTGTCGGTGGATTGCTCGCTTCTTTAACCATCCGCAAGCAGATGTTTCCCTTAGTCGAAATCAACTGGATTCATATCTCGGTGCCCTATCCTGGTGCTGCGCCTCAAGAAGTGGAAGAAGGGATCACCATCAAAATTGAGGAAGCGTTAGAAGGTGTTGAAGGCTTAAAGCGCGTTATTACTTATTCAAATCGCAATTCCGCAATCGCCTATCTAGAAGTTGATACTAATTTTGAAACCCAGGAAGTACTCGACGAAGTTAAATTACAAATCGATGCGATATCTAGTTTTCCAGATGGCATGGAACGACCCACGGTAAAACGTGAAAAATTTCGTCAAGAAGTGATGTATATCAGTCTCTATGGTGATTTAAGCCTCAAACAATTAAAAGACCTCGGTAAAGGTATTCATGACGAAATAAAATCATTACCTCAAGTCAATGTTTCAAGCATCTTTGATGGCTTAGATTATGAGATAGCAATTGAAGTCAGTCCGATGAAGCTTCGCGAGTACCAACTGAGCTTTCAACAAATAGCCAACGCGATCAAAAACTCTTCGGCCAATGTATCTGCGGGACAAATCCGGGCTGAAAATGGGTTTATTTCGATGCGAGTTCAAAACCAAGCCTATAATAAATTTCAATTTGAACAGCTGCCATTAATTAATAAACCAGACGGTACTCAAATATTATTAGGGGATGTGGCCACCGTACACGATGGTTTCGTTGAAGGGTTACAATATTCAAAGTTTAATGGGAAAAATGCTGTCACTCTCTATATTGGGGCATCTTCAGAGCAAAGTATTAGCTATGTCGCTGATGCGGTAAAAGAGTATTTAGCACAAAAGCAACATCAACTGCCAGAAGGTGCAAACCTAACCAGTTGGGTTGATATGACTTTTTATTTGAATGGACGTCTAGATATGATGCTAGACAATATGATGTCTGGCGGTTTATTAGTGTTTATTATGTTAGCGCTGTTTCTCCGGTTTAGATTAGCTTTTTGGGTCATGATGGGATTACCGATTAGCTTTCTCGGTGCCTTATTTTTAATGCCAATGGAGTGGGTTAATGTCACTATTAATGTCACCAGTCTGTTCGCCTTCATTTTGGTACTAGGGGTCGTTGTGGACGACGCGATTGTCGTTGGCGAAAGTGCCAGTGAAGAGATTGAGCGTCATGGTCATAGCATTGAAAATGTCATTAGAGGCGTTAAACGTGTCGCCATGCCAGCAACCTTTGGTGTATTAACCACCGTTGCAGCTTTTCTACCGATGGTCTTTGCCCAAGGTCCAGAAGCAGCAATGTCACACTCTATTGGTTTTGTGGTGATTTTTTGTTTGTTATTCTCATTGGTTGAGTCAAAGTTAATTCTGCCGGCTCACTTGGCCCGAATGCACTATTCTCCGCCGAACCCGAACAGTCTAATGCATAAAATACGCACCACCATCGATAATGGATTAAAATCTTTTATTAGCCAACGATATCTGCCGTTTCTTCGCACAGCAATTCATTATCGTTATACCGTCTTGATGTTTTTCATTGGCATTTTATTGTTAAGTGTCGGGTTGTTTAGTGGTGGTTTTGTTCGCTTTGTCGGCATGCCAAAAATTCCCCATGACTACCCACGAATTACCATCGAAATGAAACAAGCCAGTTCAGAACAGGCAACACTCACCGCCATAAAAACCGTTGAACAAGTGGTAAGGAATATCGATAAAGATCTAAAGGACGAGTATGGTACAGGTGTTATTTCTGATATTTTTACCAGTTTAAAATCACGTACTAAAGCCGAAGTGATGATAAAACTCAAGGATCCGGAGTTACGGACCATCGACACTTTTGAGATAGCACAGCGCTGGCGTGATGCCATGCCACCAATGGCAGGTTTAAAGTCCTTAAGCATTAGCGATAATTTATTCGGTAATGACAGAGATGACGGCGATATTGCTTTTCGGTTAACCGGTAACAATGACCAAGAACTCTTAGCGGCAGCTGCGGCGATAAAATTAAAACTCGGTAGTTTTAAAGGGGTGTCAGATATCAATGACAGTCGCCAAACAGCAACTCAAGAGGTTCAATTCACATTAAAACCATTAGCATACAGTCTTGGTTTAACCCTAAAAGATGTCGCCTCTCAAATTAACTTTAGTTTTTATGGTATCGAAGCCCAGCGAATTTTACGCCAAGGCGACGAAATAAAAGTGATGCTACGCTATCCAAAAAATCAGCGAGATTCCATTGGTCACATTGAGCAATCATTAATACAGACTCAGGCAGGACACCAAGTGCCTTTGTCCGAGATTGCGATCATCTCATTAACCGATGGTGTTAACCGGATCCGCCGTGAAAATAACAAACGTACCATCAATGTCTGGGCAAGTGTCGATAACACCCAAATTGAGTCATCAACCGTTGCTGATAGTATTAACACGAATTTAGTCCCTCAATTATTGAAAAAACATCCAACAATTGCAATTAATTTAGGGGGTAAAATTCAGCAGGAAATGGACAGTAACAACACGCAAATGCGCAATGCAATTCTCTCATTATTGGTCATTTATGCATTACTAGCAGTACCATTACATTCCTATGCTCAACCATTAATCATTATGTCTGCGATTCCCTTTGGTGTTATCGGCGCAGTACTTGGCCATCTAATTTTTGGGTTAGATCTTAGTAGTATGTCGGTATTTGGGATTATTGCGGCGGCAGGTGTGGTGGTCAATGACTCCTTGGTGATGGTTGATTATGTCAATAAAGCCCGATTGGTTGGAACCCAGGTAAAAGATGCGGTTATCGAGGCTGGCGGTCGTCGCTTTAGGGCCATCACTTTAACCTCTTTAACGACGTTTATTGGCCTAATGCCGATTATTTTCGAAAGCAGTATGCAGGCAAAAATTGTCATTCCAATGGCGATATCATTAGCATTTGGTGTTGCGTTTGCAACAGTGATCACACTGATTTTAATTCCATGTTTGTATGTAATGCTAGATGACCTACAGCATTTAAGACAATCTAAAGAGTCGGTATCACCATAAAATATAGCTCAAAAAAACTGGGCTATATTGCCCAGTTGATTAATTGATTTTTGTTAAGTTTCACTCGCGATCGCTTCATATTTATCTAAATCATTCAGTAAAATATCAACCAATTCAGGGTCAAAATGCTCCCCACGTTCCTCTTTAAATAAACTGACAATTTTTTCAATTGGCCAAGCTGGCTTATAACACCGAGCGTGATATAACGCATCAAACACGTCAGCGACTGCCGTTATTCGCCCTTCAATCGAAATATTGTCACCGACAATCCCCAGTGGGTACCCTTTACCATTAAATTTTTCATGGTGCTCTTTCGCGATCAGCGCCGCAACCTGCAGTAGTTTCCGTTTCGAGCGACGGAAAATATCATGACCAATTTGAGAGTGGGTTCTCATCACTTCCAATTCTTCTTCAGTTAATTTGCCGGGCTTCAATAAAATAGAATCGGGAATCGCAATTTTCCCAATGTCGTGCATCGGAGATGCTGCTTTAATTAGCTTAGCTTCAATGGGGCTTAAGCCATAGTCTAGCGCAATTTGATGGGACAACTCAGCAACACGATGTACATGCTTGGAGGCTTCACTTGAGCGACGCTCTACCACCTCTCCTAATTGCTCTATCAACTCTTTTTGGGTATCAATAATATCTTGATGTAAAAATAAATTGTCCAGTGCGACTCGAATATTGCCAGAAAATATTTCTAACAAATCCAGATCTAAAACACTTAAGGTTCTAAACGCTTCAAAGTAAAGAATATATTGATATTCCGAACCAAAATTAAATTGGCAAATAAACTCTTTATCATTAACATCAATGACACCGTTAACTGCATTCATGATGTTATTTTTCACATAATTAGAAAGGTCAGAAATGTCTTTAACTTCGTCGGTGCCAAATACGGTTAATAACCGAATATCTGGCTGCCTATCTAATTGACTACTATCTCTGGTCACTTCTATCGCAAATGAACGCTGACAACTATCAACAACGGTGGCTAATTGCCCTAACACTCCTTCCATAAATAATGGGATAGAGGTCTGTTTTGATAAGTTTTGAGTCGCCACAATAACCTTATCAAGGCCTATTTTATTTTGTTCAATTTTAATCAAATCTTGATATGAACGGATGCCACTAACCAAGCAAGTAAAAAGTTTTTGCGCTGTTAGTTCTGTTTTCTCTTTGTAATCATTAATTCGATATTTTAAAATCACTTCATTTTCAGGATAAGAACCTGGTTGCCCCGTGCGTAACACAATTCGAACCAGTTCATTTTTAAGTTCTTCGCGAATTACCTGACACGCTTTAAGACCAGCATCATCAGTTTCCATCACAACATCTAAGAAAATGACGGCCACATCACTGTGTATTTTTAATAATTCAACCGCTTCAGCACCACTGTATGCACTAATAAAATCAAGTTTTCGTTCATCTATAATAAAATCTTTCAATACCGACTTGGTGACTTCATGAACTAAAGGTTCATCATCTACGATCATCACTTTCCAACTTAATGACACATTTTCCTGATCTTCTTCGATGAATTCTAGTTCATCTGCAAATAATAAATCATCCATTTAGCGACTCCATTAATTCAACATTCTCTATTCCATTAATTCAACATTCTCTATTCCATTAGAACTATTATTCGTTTTCTCAAGATTAATCAATGGCAACACAATGGAATATCGCGTTCCTTCGCCTAATTTTGATTTAATATTTATTGTCCCTTCAAGCTTTTCTCCAACAAGCGTGTGAACAATATTCATGCCCAGCCCTGTACCGCCCCTTGCACGTTTCGTTGTAAAAAAGGGTTCATACAATTTACTCAAAGTATCTTTAGACATGCCAAGCCCATCATCACTGTACTCAATGATGATGTCATCGTTATCGACTTTAGCTGAAATCGTAATGGTTCCGTGATCTAATTGCTCAAAACCATGTAACACTGAATTATTAATTAAATTAGTGTAAATTTGATAAAAAACCCCAGGATAGCTTTCTATTTCAATAGACTTTGGCATTAAATTAATAATGTTGTATTTTTTATCAATGGAGCGGCGCATGCTCGTCAGTAAATTATCCAAGTGCTGACTCAAATTAAACTGCTGTAAATGCTCCTGATGTTCATTAACTGAGACTAATTTAAACGACTTAATCAGTTGAGCCGCTTTATCTAAACTGGTTGCAATTGAACTTGTTAAGCTGACCGAAGACTGTAAATAGTTCACCAGTGCCGATTTGGTGAGAGCACCGTTCTCTATCTTTAGCTGTAATTTTTCACTACCAGCTTGAATATGAGTCACTGCAGTATAAGCCAGTCCAACTGGGGTATTTAACTCATGAGCGACCCCTTGCACCATATTACCAATCGCGGCCATTCGCTCAGATTTTACCAACTGTTGTTGTGTGCTTTGCAAATCCTTTACCGTTTGTGCCATTTTTTGATTAACTAAGACCAAACTGGTATTTTTATCTTCAATTTCTTGGCGGAAATTTTGTTCTAATTCAATTTTAATTTGGCTTTGTTCAACCTCAGCACTGAGTGATAATGAAAACTCTTTAGCATGAATCATTTGTTTTAAATTAGTTTTAGTCTGATTCAGCGCTGAGACCATCGAGCCTATCTCATCGTTGTCATGGCCGATACGCCGCTCTAAAGCCAAAGATTGGTCAAGATTATCAAAACTAATATTTCTCGAAAAATTTGCCATAGTCACTAAATGTCGAGTCACCAAGTAATAACAGATAAATAAAATGAACAACGACATTAGCGTTGTTTTAATCCCTTGATAAATTAAAATGATTATCGCCTGATCATAAACATCGCTATATAAACGACTTAAATCAAGTTGAATGAATACTTCGCCGATTTTATTATTTTGACCATCAATCAATTTATAAATTGGAAAACGATGCTCTATAAAGTCGGTTGTTAGTGCTTGACCTGATTTTACTAAGGTATTATGGATAACACGATGGTCTTTTGGGCTCACATAACTGTCATAAACAACAACAAATGCAACATCTTGTTGGTTGAGCAGCCCAATGATGACACTCTCAATTTGCTCAATATTGACATCCCAAATACTCTTACTCAATGAAGCAGAATAACTTTTTTCAATTTGAACTAACCGTATATCCATTTCAGATAAGCCATCGTCATAGAATAATTTTAATTGAACAACGGTAAAGGCAAAGGTAAAAAGAGAACTCGCTAACATCACGAAAATGAGCAACTGACGCGCAATGGTAAAGTCAGATTTGAAGTATTTTGATGAAAATAGCCCCATCATTTTAATGATCATGACAGCAGTATTCTCGGGAGGAGGAAACAAAACGAAAAATAAGGTAAGTGCAGGTGTAAGTAAACATAAAAATCCTTTTAAATATCTCTTCGTAAATCCATTACCAAAGAGTCCACAACTAATTTTATTATAAGCATTTACCATCAATTCAATCAAGTAGAAACTAAAAAATATTACTCATCAATCAGTAACTTCCATAGTGAGGGGAATTAATGAGAATACATTTTATGATTCTACCTGCCGTAATTCTCGTCTTAGAATTTTTCCAACCGTTGATTTAGGTAACATATCAACAACGGTTATCATTTTAGGCACCTTATAGGGTGTTAACAATGACCTGGCCCAGCTAAAAAGTTCTTCGATATCAACATCAGCATTAACCGTAATATAGGCGCAAACTTTTTCACCAGTACGTGAGTCTTCACGACCAATCACCGCTGATTCCACCACGTCAGGGTGCTCCATTAACACTTCTTCAATTTCGTTTGGATAAACATTAAAACCAGAAACAATAATCATGTCTTTAAGTCGATCGACAATCTTAATACAGCCATTCTGCCGTTTGATCCCAATATCGCCAGTTTTAAAAAAACCATCATCACTCATCACTAGCGCAGTTTCCTGTGGCATGTTCCAATAACCGGCCATCACTTGCGGACCTCGCACCACAATTTGTCCCTCTTCGCCATCGGGTAGAGAATGATCATGTTCATCCCATATTTCCACTTCCGTGCTAATTAATGGTTTACCAATAGAGCCTATTTGCTCATTGCCCGGTTGATTAAAACAAACAACCGGTGATGTTTCAGATAAACCATAGCCTTCAGTGACTGAACAGCCCGTGATTTTTTGCCATGTCTTTTCAACCGGTAAAGATAAAGCACTCCCCCCGGAAATCGTTAATTTTAAAGCTGAAAAATCAATGTTGTGAAACTCTTCATTCTGGCTTAAGGCAATAAATAAAGTATTTAGCCCTGACAAGCCCGTGAATTTAAAAGATTTCATCGTATCAACAAATGTATCGATATCACGTGGATTAGGAATTAAGACATTAAGATTACCGTGACTGAATAACATCACCATATTCACCACAAAAGCATAAATATGATAAAGCGGTAAGGGGCAAATGAATATTTCTTCACTATCGACACACCGCTGCTCAATCCGGTGATACGTTTGAGCACTATTACTTAACACTCCACGATGAGTTAAGCAGGCTCCTTTTGCGACCCCTGTGGTACCTCCGGTATATTGTAAAATACAAATATCGCTCAATTGACTTGTACGCGGTTGTAATGACAAAGACTCTCCCGCATTAATCGCATCAAGCAAAGATGTACCGACTTTTGGTTGATAGATATTCGGCTGAGCTAAATCCATTGGCTGAGTAGAAATAACGGTAATGATATCGGTTTGTTCAGCAATTAACACATAATTGTCTAACAAACTATCTAAGGTTATTAATGCCTTAGCGCCTGAATCCTTAAATTGATGTTGCATCTCTCGTGGCGTATATTGGGGGTTTGAATTCACTAACACCAACCCTGCCCGTAACGCCGCGTATGCAGCGATCGGATATTGGATAATATTGGGTAATTGAATAATGATCCGATCACCCTGCACTAAACCCGATTGCTGTTGTAACCAACAGGCTAACTGATAAGATTTCTGGTCAATTTCCTTAAACGTCATGGTTTGATAAAAGCAGTGAAAGGCGGGATTATCTGGGTACTTAGCTAAACTATACTCGATAAAATCACCCATATTTTTAATGTTCTTGTGTATCAATAAATTACTCATCTAAAAACCTTATATAAATTTTCATGACATCAGCACTCCTGTCTGCTATCAGGTATATAATTTAAGTATTATTGATAATTTCATCATTGAATGGGTAATTCGCGCCAATTTTTTATCTTTAGCACCAATGCGTACTATTTAGGATGCAGATGATTATGACGGTACTCCCCAGGCGTCGTATTGGTCCAGCGTTTAAAAGCACGATTGAAATTACCAACACTGGAAAAACCAACCAGATAGCCAATCTCACTTAAGCTAAGATGAGATTGAACAATATAATCTAAGGTTAATTTGTGGCGTGTTTGCTCTAAAATATCTTTATAACAAGTGCCCTGAACATGTAATTTACGCTGTAAATTTCGTAAACTCATCCCTAACTGCTGCGCAATCTCCGCCTGTGATGGTGCCCCGAGCGCTAAAGACTGGTGTATTTTATTCTTAATCACATAGGTTAGATCGTGTTTATCGATGCGAGATAAAAACTCATCGAGCATTTGTTCATGGACTTGGGTTATTAAAGTATTTGAACCGAGCAACTGAGTATTTAACTGTTTTAAATCGAAGAATACGAGTGTTTTCTCTGCATCAAATTCAATAGCACATTTAAAAAACTCATTTAAATAATCGGTGTTATAGCTTGGCTTTGGAAAGGATATCGTCATTTTTATTGGGTTGAGCTCAAAAGCAACCAACTCTCGGAGGATGTATAGCACGGTTGCCAAAAATGTTTCGCTCGACTGTAAAGACATCACTGCACGACCAGTACTCTGATGTTTCATCATGATCATTTCAAAAATCACTTGCCCACCCTGCTCCAGTAAACTGAGTTTGCAAGAGTTAGACACGACCCGTTTATATTGAACAATTCTTGCTAATGCATCTTGTAAGCAGCTTGAAGACATCATCGCATATCCGAGCGCATGAAACATACCCGGGTGAAACTTTTTGGCCACTTGAATCGAAAAGTCATAACGACCGCTTTGTTCATTACAATAAAGCAATAACCCCGCAAATTTATCAACATCAACTCTTGATTCAGGATCTTTAATTAAATTGGGATCAATATCGAATTTTTTAAATGCTTTATTTGTATCAATATTAAAGATTTCCATCGCCCTAGAAAAAGGAATAATCCAACCGCTTATTGTCGAGTAATAACCAATCGCCATAATCTATTTATCCAGTTAATTAACTCCTTTAATTATAGAAGATAAAAAAACATCTATACAACAACGAAATAACCCATATTTATTAACAACTTAAAGTCAACCAGTAAAGAAAGACAAAAATTTGGCACATATTGCGACAACTTAGTTCACTCATCCACATACAGTTAATACTCAAAAACCATTAAAAGTGAGTAACAAAATGTCTGAAAAAAACAGTAATAAACGGTCATTTTTTAACCTTTGGGTTATTTCAACTATCGTCGCTAGTGTATTAATTAGCCCGTCAATATTAGCAGCTGAGCTCTATTTTGGTGAAAATGACGACATCATTTTACAAATAAATTCCCAGCTATCTATCGGATCCAGTTGGCGACTAGGAGATCCGGATCCACGATTCATTGCGGCAGTTAACGGCGGTTCAGGGGCGACAGGCACCACCGATGATGGTAATTTGAATTTTAAAAAACACGATACTTTTTCAAAAATAATCAAAGGAAATCATAGTTTTCAATTATCAAACGATACCTTTGGCGCTTTCATGCGCATTAAGTATTGGTATGATAAAGAGCTCGATGATGAGAAACGCTATCATGGCCATTCAAGTAATGGTTATATCGTCAATACCAAATTAAATGACCAAGACTTTGCTGATTTTTCAAAGTTTAAAGGGATCCAGTTACTTGATGCTTATCTTTATGCCCAGTTTGATATCGGGCCAATGCCAATAGATTTACGGCTCGGTCGACAGGTGATCAGTTGGGGAGAAAGCACCTTTATTCAAGGCGGTATCAGTTCAGTTAATCCATTTGATGTCAGCGCTTTTAGACGCCCAGGAGCCGAGTTGAAAGAAGGCTTGCTTCCCGTCGGGATGCTTTATCTCAATCTCGGATTAACCGAGAATTTGAGTCTTGAAACCTTCTACCAATATCAATGGGAAAAGACCCAAATAGATGGTTGTGGTACTTATTTTTCAGGGGCTGACTTCGCCGCCGATGGTTGTAACGCCGTCACCGTAAAAATACCCGATCAAAAGGCCTTACCTGCTGGACTCGCCGCTTTTCGTCGTGCTGATGTCGAACCTGATGACGGGGGCCAATATGGTATTGCACTACGTTATTATGCGCCCGCATTAAATGACACCGAGTTTGGGCTTTATTATCTAAATATTCACTCAAGAGTACCAATGATTAATGCTGTACGGACCGGTATTCCTGGTAAATTTGGAATAACAGCACCTATTTTTGTCCCTCGTTCATTGGATAGCAGCCCGGGGCAAGCGATGTCGACGCTAAATCCCGCTTATCAAATCGAGTTTCCTGAAGATCTAAAATATTACGGTTTGAGTTTTGCCACCAATATCGGCGGTTTAGCACTATCTGGTGAAGTGTCCTATAAACCCGATACACCAGTACAAATAAATGGCGCTGAACTGCTAAACGGGGTGTTATCTGAAAACGCGATATTTAGGTTTACCCCTCGATTAAAAGCCGTTGGATATGGCCAAGTAGCCAAGGGTTATGATGAATTTGATATTACCCAAATTCAAATTACCGCCGTGCAATTTTTTGAGCGAGTGATGGGTGCTTCACGTTTAACGTTGATTGGTGAAGCCGCGGTAATTTTAACCGATTATATTAGAGAATCGAACCAACGTTACGGTCGTAACTCCGTCTTTGGTATTGCTGATTTTAATCTCGGTAACGGCATCAACTGCACCAACCTCGTTGCCGCTAAAGCCGTGGGCAGTGATTGCCGCAGTGACGGTTTTGTCACTAATTCTGCTTGGGGCTATGTGATGCGCGCCATTTGGGAATATGATGATGTTTTTGCTGGGGTGTCTCTCAAACCGGTATTGAGTTGGAAGCATGATGTTAATGGCTATTCCCCGGCACCAGGCCAACAGTTTCATCAGAACAGTAAAACGTTAGGCTTATCTGTCCAAACAATATATCAACAAAAATATTCAGCCACTATCGCTTTCAACTCCTACAGTGGCGGTAGCCATAATGTCATGGCCGATAAAGATTTTGTTTCACTAAGTTTTGAGATTTCTTACTAATTCCCGTTACTAAAAGAGCGAATAAATTATGAAAAATTCAACATTATTTCATGGCGTAATACTGACTAGTTTAACCCTGCTTGCAGGCTCGGTCATCGCAAAAGTATCACCGGAACAAGCCGCTGAACTAGGTCTGTCACTGACGCCTGTCGGCGCTGAGCAAGCAGGTAACAAATCCGGTAGCATTCCCGCATGGCATGGCGGTCTCACTCGAAAAAACTCAACAGCCAATAAAGACACCGGGCGGCCAACTAATCCTTTTTCTAACGACCAACCTTTGTTTGAAATAACTAATCTAAACCTAGCGCAATATCAGGCTAACCTAACCGCAGGCCAAATCGCGATGTTTGCAAAACACCCTAATTATAAGATGCCAATTTATCCAAGCCGCCGTAGCGCAGCTTATCCAGAGTCTATTTATGCTGTCATTAAGAAAAATGCAACTCGGTCACAATTAGTATCTGGCGGTAATGGCCTTGGTGACTTTGATACCACTATCCCTTTTCCTGTGCCACAAGCAGCCCTTGAAGTGGTTTGGAATCATATCACCCGTTATCGCGGTGGTTCGGCTAGACGTGTCGGTACCACAATTCCGGTGCAAGCTGACGGCTCATTCGCACCCGTTAAAATTACCGATCGATTAGTGTGGCCCGAATTTTTAAGCGGTGGCCGCGATGCAAAAAAAGATAACAATGTACTATTTTATTACTTACAACGTATTACCGCGCCCGCTCGATTAACGGGCACCGCATTACTGGTGCATGAAACCATTGACCAAGTTAAAGAAGCACGCCGAGCCTGGGTTTACAACTCAGGGCAACGTCGAGTTCGCCGCGCTCCGAATGTAGCATACGACGGTCCAGGAGCAGGCACCGATGGCTTAAGAACCACCGATAATTATGACATGTACAACGGTTCTCCCGATCGTTATGACTGGAAGTTCAATGGAAAAAAAGAGATTTACATTCCTTATAATTCCTATCAATTACTCGACACGGATCTTAAATATCAAGACATCATTGGTACAGGATTCCTCAACCCACAGCATGTCCGTTATGAATTACATCGGGTGTGGGAAGTGACCGCAACGCTAAAAGAAGGTTCTCGTCACATTTATGCACAACGAACTTTATATATTGATGAAGATACATGGGGCGCATCGGTGATTGATCATTACGATGGTCGAGGCGAACTGTGGAAGCTATCGGAAGCTCATAATATCCAATTCTATGATGTTGAAACCCCTTGGATGGTTGCTGAAACTTTATTTGATTTAAACTCAGGTCGTTATTTAGTGACTGGATTAAGTAATGAAGAGCCTAAATTTATGGTGTGGGGCGAACAAGTGTCACGACGGTCATTCTCATCGGCGGCATTACGACGCATGGGTAGGTAAACAACAATGAACCGAACATCGCAGGATATTCGGTTTCCGCGCGGGCGACACACCGATACACAAACAACTTGGAATGTTGCCTTATATTCAAGCAGTAGAAGGGTTAGTAGTATGAGTAATATAGAACAGATTAAACAATCAGCCGAATATCAAGAGCTGATGCAAGCATTGCAAGCTTACGATCAAGCAAAAGCACGAGCCGCAAGTGAACGGGTAATGACACGAGCTAGCGATTCCGGTAGTAATGAAGGCACTATCGGTGGTGCGACAGGAGAACTGCCAAAATTCCCATCATCATCACTGCCTCAACACTCCGATAATAGTGCTTTAACGGCTCGCCAAGATGAAATTGTCGAAGCCCAAAATGTCAATTGGTTTGCCTATGACAAACTCGATGGCGCCGTTGTTCATGGCAATATGGAAGCACAAGATCTACTAGATAACACCAAATGGATGCTCAAAGGCACCGATGAAGAACGTGCACAACATGCCCATGAAGATGATTTTGGCGTCGATGATGCTCATCCCGGTGAAAATGCGATTGATATCTACGAAGCAGTTCCGCAATATGTGGCTAAGAATTTTTTGGCCTTTATCGAAGCGCCAAACATTATTTCCGCATTATTACGGATGCTGGCCCTGATTTTTGAAAATATCTTTAATGGTGATTTTAGCCAGCTAAAATTTGAAATAATTGACCCCGTACTCATTGGTTTACCTGCGCGCAAGGCCCTTAATGAGGAAGAATTGAATTTTTTCCCCGACGATGATCAGCGTTATCCCAAACCAACTTATTATCATGATTATCGGGATGATGACTTAATGGGTTGGTTACAAGTGGCACCGATGGCACCACTCTATAAACACCTGTCACTTTACACTGAACATTTAACCAACTTCCCCGTTACTAACGAGATGTTTAAACAAGTGTCGCACTTTAGACAAGACGACCTCGAACAAGCCATGCTTGATAAACGGGTCTTTATTGCTAATTATAATAATTTTCACCCACAAACAACCGCCGAAAAAACCAACCAAGCCTATGGCGCAACACTCAATGCCGCCCTCGCATTATTTGCAATCCCTAAAAACGGCGGTAGCTTAAAAATCATTGCGATTCAACCTACTCAAAATAATCAACCGTCAAACTTCTTATGGTGGTTAAATCGTACCTTCGGTGTCAACGATAACAACAATCCATGGTCGCGAATTCTAACCCCTGCAGATGATTATTGGACATGGCAAATGGCTAAAAATACCGTCACTACCATGAGTTCAATGTCAGGTGTGGTTGACCATTTATCCACCCACCTTTATTTGGGGCCGATCCCTATTGCATTTTATCGTAATATCCCAAGTCACCATCCACTAGCGGCTCTACTCGATACGCATTTAATGTCCTTGGTGGGAAATAATTTTACGGGGATATTTAAAGATGTTGGTACCAATTTTAGCAGTGTAGATTTTGGTGATGGTTATCATGGATTATTAACCGGTGCAATTTCAAATCTGTCTGGTTTTTCCAGCGAAAGTTTTGTCAATGCCACGGTTGCACGTGCCCAAGAATATCATTTTATCGAAGACAGTACGCCACTTGATCGTTCACAAGATGATGATTACGCTAAAATTCAAGATTATGCCCTCCATGATGATAATCAGATCCTGCCGATTATCAAACGTTGGGTCGGTAATTACCTCAGTTTATATTACAGTAATGACACCGACGTTATTAACGATTATGAACTCCAAGGATTTTTGAGCGAAACCACCAATCTTGGGCAAGTCAATGGCTTCCCTGATAATGCAACATCAATTGATGAACTGGTCGATATCACGAGCCGGATTATTTTCTGGATGAGTACCAACCATGCATTAGATCGCTTCCCATCATTTTCAACAATAGGCAGTCTAGGTTACTACAGTAGTCGTGTTCCAGGCCCTGGTGAAGTACATAATAAAAATGATTGGTTAAATATTTGTCCGACCATTAATGCTGGTTTAGCCTTATTTGTTTTCTCTCGTATTTTCGTTGATTTACCAACCGATTGGCATCGCTCATTAGGAAAATATCCTCAGGGACAGTTTATGCAAGATCAACGCATTTACAGCCATTTAACCAAATTTCAAGACGAGTTAAAAGCATTAGATGACGAGATAAAAACCAAAAATGAGGCACGCCGTTGGGGATTCGATTTAAGAATGCCATCAACCATTACCGTCAGCCCTTGGAACTAATTGAAGGATATACATCATGTTAAATAAAAAAATTGATCGTCGCACTATCATCAAAGGTACTGCTGCTATTGCGGCGGTTAGCACTCTCGCCGCTCAAACCAAAATGGTATCTGCGATGACCCCCTCTAAAGAACAAGCGGCGGCGAAAAAACAGATAAAAACCATTAAACAAAATCTAAGTCCTAACGAGCAATATATTTACGATATTGTTGAGCGCCACACCAAGCGTATTGCCGTTATCACCCCGCCCACCATCGAACATTTCACTAAGGAATTTGTTGGTGTATTAGGTGCCGATTTTGATTACAAAGGAACCTTTCCGTTAATTGTTGGTGAACATGAAGTGATGCGCTGCTTTATGAATAATATTGGCCAATTAACTTAGTGATGGATTCACCTCCCGGCTCATCCCCGTGGTTACGGGGAACACTTACGCTCTGGATCGGGAGGATTGAAGTAAACAATAGCGGCCTTGTTCAGGGCAGATAGACTAAAGCTTAACAATTAACTTACCTTTATTTTGACCGGTAAAGAAAAAATTCAAGCCCGTAATCGCTGACTCTAAGCCTTCTAACGTATGGCTACGATGCTTAATTTTTCCTTGCATCACATAAGGAGTAAGTTTCTCTAAAAGTTGTGGTATGTCACCAAAGTGATCTGGCATAGTAAAACCTTGTATGGTCAATCGTTTTTTGATGATAGGGATCCAGCTTGGCGCCAAATCTGGTTGTGCTTTCGGATAATCAGCAATCATCCCGCAAACGACAATACGACCATGGGCATTCATTCTGTTAACGACATGATGCTGGATTGAGCCCCCGGTATTTTCAAAGTAAATATCAATACCTTCAGGAGTTAATTGTGCTAACTGTTCGGCTAGGTTTTCCGATTTATAATTAATGGCACCATCAAAGCCTAACTCATTGACTATCCAATCGGCTTTGTCAGCTGTTCCTACGATACCAATCACCCTCAGGCCTTCCGCCTTAGCGAGTTGTCCGACAATCGATCCCACCGAACCAGCCGCACCAGAAACCACCAGCGTTTCACCCTTTTTCGGTTTTCCGACGTTGAAAAGTCCTTGCGTCGCGGTCAAGCCTGGTAGAGCAAATATTGATAAAATGGTCTCATCTGTTAGTGGCACTGTCACTTTATTTAATCCAGCACCATTACTTAGTATATATTGTTGCCAACCCAT
The DNA here is from genome assembly GCA_013214965.1 of Gammaproteobacteria bacterium. Classification (GTDB taxonomy): domain Bacteria; phylum Pseudomonadota; class Gammaproteobacteria; order Enterobacterales; family Psychrobiaceae; genus Psychrobium. The sequence goes on along the minus strand of JABSRU010000014.1, from coordinate 14,938 downwards.
CATGCCCATCACTCGGTCACCAACGTAAAAATCAGGATGATTACTCTCTACCACTTCACCAATACCTGAGCTACGCATCACCGTACCTAGCTCAACGGGTGGAATGTAACTGTCTGGATCTGGGCTCATCCAGCCAAACATCGCAGGATCAAGTGACATATGGGATTGTTTAACTAGGAACTCTCCTTGCCCCACGATTGGTAACTTCTTTTGCACCACATCAAACAGTGCCGGCCCAATAGGGCCACCTTGTGGGCGGGCGATTAAATTAATTGCGGTATAAGTTGTCATAATGATTCTCTCTTGTTGTGCCATGAATTTACCAATGTATGCCATTTTGGCTTAGTGAAAGCACTCAGCGAATCATTGGCGGATGTTTTTATTCGGTCAATGACGACCGTTATTGTGAAAATTTTTTATTGATTTGAACACTTATCGAGATTATATTGGCGTAGCTCTTTTCTTAGCACTTTACCAACATTGCTTTTGGGCAATTCATCCATAAACTCAACTAATTTCGGACGCTTATAATTGGTCAGCCTAGCCTGGCAATATTCAATGATCTCTTGTTCCGCCAAATTAGGATCTTTACGGACAATAAAAACCTTGACTGTTTCACCGGTCAGATCATTTGCGACCCCAATAGCCGCCGCTTCAATGACTCCTTGATGCATAACCAGAATTTCTTCAATTTCATTGGGATAAACATTAAAACCAGACACTATAATCATGTCTTTTTTACGATCAACTATGGTAAAAAAGCCATTTTCATCCATGGTGGCAATATCCCCCGTCGCTAACCAACCATCTTTTAGCACTTCATCCGTTGCGGCTTGGCAATTGTAATAACCACGCATCACTTGCGGACCTTTTACCCACATTTCCCCCGGTTGACCTAACCCGACGAGTTCTCCGTCATCATCGAGCAAGCGGATATCGGTAGAAGAAACCGGGACACCAATCGAACCATTATAGCCTTGCAGATCATATGGATTTACGGTGACCAAAGGCGCACATTCTGTTAAACCGTACCCTTCTAATAAACGAACACCGGTCACCTTTTGCCACCGTTCAGCCACCGGCCGTTGGAGAGCCATCCCTCCACCATTACTAAGCTTTAAAGCGCTAAAATCCAGTTGCTCAAAGCCTGGAGTATGCAATAAGGCATTAAATAAGGTATTAACTCCAGTGATCGCAGTAAATGGATACTTAGCGAGTTCTTTGACAAAACCAATCATATCTCTGGGATTAGTAATTAACAGGTTAGTGCCGCCATAAGGAATGAAACACAGGCAATTCGACGTTAGGGCATAGACATGATAAAGCGGTAATGCCGTGATTAAAAATTCTCGACCGACTTCGTAAACGTTCTTGGTCACTGCATTTGACTGTTCAATATTGGCAACCATATTGCGGTGGGTTAGCATTGCTCCCTTTGCTGGGCCGGTGGTACCACCGGTATATTGCAAAAAAGCCAGATCTTGCCCGGTGATTCTAACAGGAGTAAAGGTTAATTTTTTTCCGATAGCTAACGCGGTATTAAACCCTATTTTATTACTCAATTTATAGGCTGGCACCAGCTTTTTTATATGCTTGAGATAAAAGTTGATCAATGTCCCTTTAACTAGGTTAAGCCGATCTCCTATTCCCGTGGTAATAACATGTGCCACCGATGTCTTATCAATAACCGCAGCAAGCACATGAGCCGAATTCTCTACCACCAGCACCGCTTTAGTACCCGAATCTTTTAATTGGTGCTCTAATTCTCTAGCAGTATAAAGCGGATTAACATTAACCACCGTTAACCCGGCCATTAAGGCACCAAATAATGCGATAGGATATTGCAAAGTATTTGGGATCATAATGGCAAATTTATCACCTTTCACCAACCCTAAATCTTGTTGTAAATAAGCGGCGAAATCAGTGGCTTGTTGCGCTAACTCCTGATAACTCAAAGTGGCATTCATATTAATAAATGCTGTATTGTCTCGATATAATGTAGTATATTTAAGAAATAGATCGACCAGTGATTTGTATTTATCAGGGTTAATTTCAAAATCGACCCCTGGCGGGTAACTCTTTTCAAGCCATATTTTTCCCACGATACTTCCCCTATTTATTATTTTAAAGTACTTCAAATAATCCGGCCGCACCTTGGCCACCACCAATACACATGCTAATGACCACATATTTAACACCGCGGCGCTTACCTTCAATTAACGCATGCATCACCATACGCGCCCCGCTCATGCCATAAGGATGACCAATTGAAATTGCACCACCATTGACGTTTAACCGATCGTCAGGGATACCTAATTGTTCAGCGCAATAAAGTACTTGTACCCCAAACGCTTCATTGATCTCCCATAAACCAATATCATCCATGCTCAAGCCATTACGTGCTAATAATTTAGGAATAGCGAAGATTGGTCCAATGCCCATCTCATCAGGTTCGCAACCTGACGTCCAAAATTCATCCCTTGTGAACCTTGTTGCAAGGCAGCACCAAAAATACAATCTTCGATTTCTGCCGGATCTACGCCAGCCCGTTCAACGGCAGCTTTGACGGCGAAAGATGCTAAAGTAGGTGCCGTTAAATGATTAAATGCGCCTCGATATGCTTTACCAATTGGGGTCCGTGCTGCTGATACAATAACGGCTTCTCTCATGATGATTCCTTCAAGTTATTTCATTGCTGCTGTGATTTTAGGTAAGCCATGGCTTTGCCGACGAATTTCTCTGATTGTTGGATCCCAGATTGCAGCACGGTATGTTGGTCAATCGCGATAAGTTGTTGCCATTTCTCTCGTAATTTTTCAGGTGTTTGATTTGCTTGGGGGATAAAACAACCATCGGTTTCATAAATATTAGCACTGGCAAAACCACCGGCTCCGGCGCTTAAGATAAAACGATTAGGGGCATCATCATCACACAGAGTTAACATCCCTACGGTAACCGATTCCGGTGATAACAGGGTGGCGATTTCTGCCGGGATCAAGTCCTCGGTCATCCGAGTGCCGGCGGTAGGAGCAAGAGCATTAATACGGATGTTATTTTTAGCACCTTCAATTACTAAGGTATTCATTAAACCCAAAAGAGCCATCTTTGCTGTACCATAATTAGACTGACCAAAATTACCATACATCCCACTGGAAGAAGTGGTCATAACAATGCGACCATAATTTTGCGCTCGCATAATATCCCACACCGCCTTGGTGCAATTAACAGAGCCCATCACATGCACATCCATCACTAGCTTAAAGTCATCTAAACTCATTTTACTAAAGGATTTATCGCGTAAGATCCCGGCATTATTGATTAAAATATCGACTCGGCCCCACTTATCCATGGTTTGCTTGACCATGTCTTGCACTTGCTCAAAATTAGCGACATTAGCGTTATGACTGATTGCTTCACCGCCATTGTCTTTAATGAGACGAACGACTTCTTGCGACGCCGCTGATGACATGCCATTACCATCTCTAGCACCCCCTAAATCGTTAACCACCACCTTGGCACCACGCGCGGCAAGTGCTAAGGCATGGGATCGACCTAACCCATTACCCGCGCCAGTAACGATAGCGACTTTACCTGCAAAACTTATTTTCATTATGAGTTCCTTAGAATTAGTATCAATAGGTTTACTTAACCATTTGGACCGATATCCACTGAGCAACAAGTGCCGGGGTATCACAATTTTCTATTTCGATGGTCACTTCAGTCTTAATCCGAAATTGACCGGTTTTTTTTTCTTCAATCGATAAAATTTTGGCATGTGCCCTGATTTGACTGTCGACTTTCACTGGTTGTAAAAACCTGACTTTGTCAAAGCCGGCGTTAAGCCCCATGTAAAAACCCTCAATGAGCAGGCTGTAACTTTGCGAAAAATGCGACAACATCGATAAAGACAAAAAACCATGAGCAATGGTAGAACCAAAAGGCGTCGCTTTAGCCGCCTCGGGATCCGTATGAATAAACTGTTGATCGAGCGTACAATCGGCAAATAGATTGATTTGCTCTTGAGTGACGGTATGCCATGAAGTCGGCTGAGCTTGATAATCGATATATTGAGCTATCTCATCTTTGTTAATCGTCTTAAGCATGGTCTTTATCCTCTTTCGTGAGCCATTTTTTATGTTTGATAAACGGTTAAAACCAATCAGTTTTCATCTCGTAACAGGTGTTATCCATTTCACTTAAGATAATTGACCAGTGATAAATAAGAGGGAGTTCAAAGCGATAAAAATACTGCAACGCCTGAAGCTTGCCTTGGTAGAAGTTTTTATCACTTAGCGGTGGCTGTTCTGCCAAGGCTTTGGTCGCAACAATACCTTGTTTAAGCCATAGCCAGGCGATCATGATATGACCAAATAACTCAATGTATTTAACCGAGTTGGACAACACCAAATCGATGTTTTGAGTTGACATCGCATGTAATAGCATATTAGTGGTTTGTTTTAAGCTAGTTACTGCCGATTCAAGCGCTTCGCTATAGCATCTTAAGTTTGCATACTCGGTCGCTACCTGTACGGTTTTGTCTATTTCAGCTAAGGTCGCCAAATAGCCGGCTTGATTATTCATTGGCAATTTTCGGGCTAATAAATCGAGCGATTGAATACAGGTAGTGCCTTCATGAATAGGATTTAAACGATTGTCACGGTAGAACATTTCTACTGGATGCTCATTAATATAACCATGGCCAGCCAGCACCTGAATCGCTAAATCATTCGCTTTGGGGCCATACTCTGAGGGCCATGTTTTAATGATAGGGGTTAAAAAATCCAGTAACAAATGAGCCTGTTTTCGTGCTTGCTCCGTGTCAGCGGTTTTTTCATCGTCGGAGAGTTGGGTACCATATAACACCAAGGCAAAAGCGCCTTCTGCATAGGATTTTTGCGCTAATAGCATCCGCTTAACATCAGCATGTTCAATAATATTGATCATTGGCGAATGCGGATCTTTACATGATGGTAAACGCCCCTGTGGACGCTCTTTGGCATAATCAACTGAATAGTGATAACCCACTAGCGCCGTAATAGCGGCAGAGGTGCCAATCATAATTCTCGCTTCATTCATCATATGAAACATATATTTTAGGCCGTGATTTTCTTGGCCGACTAAATAACCTACCGCCCCATTTTTTTCACCAAAATTTAATGCGGTTGACGTTTGAGCCCGCCCGCCCATTTTGTGAAATAAGCCCGCTAAAGCCACTTCATTCTCAGCACCAATTGAGCCATCATCATTAACCAAATATTTAGGTACTACAAATAACGAAATACCCTTAATCCCCTGAGGCGCACCTTTAACCCGTGCTAGCACCAGATGAACGATATTTTCAGTGAGATCATGATCGCCACCAGAGATAAAAATTTTATTGCCGCTAATTTTATAATTACCGTCTTGAGACTTTACTGCACTGGTCGTGAGATCCGCTAAACCTGAGCCACTACCCGGTTCGGTCATCGCCATCGTGCCAGCAAAACGGCCGCTACGCATTGGCTTGACCCATTGATTAATGAGTGATTCACTGCCATAAGTTTGTAACAAGTTTGCATTGGCTGATGTTAACGCCGTATACCCCATACCAGTGCCACCAGCGGCAAAAAGATAAGCGTTTGCAGCACTTGCGACAATGGGTGGTAATTGCATTCCCATCAATTCATAATCAGCGGTTGCTGACGAAAAACCGGACTCAATCACAGCATCAATAGCGACTTTCAACTCTGGGATTAAATGAACTTTTTTACCATCAAAGTGTGGCTGTTGGGTATCAAGTTTTTGTCTAATCGGTAAAAAATATTTCTCTGCTAAGGTTTTAGCGGTGTTGATCGCCTGATTAAACGTCAGGCGATCATGATCTTGATATCGTGCTCGCTCGAGCAGCGATTCACTGTCAAACAATTCATAAAGCATAAACTCAAGATCACGTTCATTCATCATAGGTGCGGTCATAGTCTTCTCTTTTATTAGTGATTACAGCTCATTAGCAATATCAGTTTTACGCCGCTGAAACACCGCCATCGACCGAAATACATTGCCCGGTTAAATAGGTATTTTGTGGTGATAACATCATGACCATCATCACTACAATTTCTGCTGGTTCGCCGAGACGTTTCATTGGCACAACTTTGCTCATCTGACTTTGGAGTGCATCATCGGCCACCTTAGTCACCATTGGTGTTAAGGCGAATGAGGGACAGATAGCATTGATCCTAATATTATGGCGGGCATACTCAACAGCACCGGTTTTTGTTAATCCAATAACCGCATGTTTAGCCGCGCCATAAGCAGCTAATGAGGCTGCGGCCCCAATCCCCGCTCTTGAACTGACATTAAGTATGCTGCCTTGACCTTGCTTTAACATTTGCGTGATCTGATGACGCATTCCAAACTGCACACCTTTAATGTTAACGGCAAACTGCTGATCTAACAGTGACTCATCAATTTCATGTAACGGTAAAAAAGGCTGACTAATACCGGCATTATTCACCGCAATATCAACCGACCCAAATTGCTCGACCGCCATGTCAACCAAGGCCTTACAGTCGGCATTTTTTGATACATCACATTTTAATCCAATGACATCAAACCCTTGGTCTGATAACGAGTGGGCCACTTGTTGAACCTTTGTTTCATTAATGTCTCCCAGTACTAATTTTGCACCTCGCTGGGCCAATGATTCGGCTAATAATTGTCCAAATCCTTGAGCCGCACCAGTAATAACCACTACTTTTGAGCTAAAATCTAATAATGAATCCATGACTAAACCTCCTGTGAAGGATTGTATTTTTTGATTGTGTTGGAATTAAATATAAAAACTATGACATTTAGGGTGGAATTTTTTCTTTGACCGCACTGCGGTCTCTGCTAGAGCCTAAAGATAATCGTTGTTGGGCAATAATATCTAACGCCATTTTTGCTAAGGGTTCGACAAATTTACCGACTTTATTAGCATTTTCATTGGACGCATTACCTTGCTCTGCACGTTTAGCAATCCCTTGCACAATAGCGGCGAAGCGGAAAAAACTAAACGCCAAATAAAATGCCCAGTTTTCAATCTTCTCTATGCCCATGCGTTGACAATATGTCGCAACGTATTCTTCTTCAGTTGGAATACCGAGGCTGGCGCGATCAATCCCTTTTAAGCCATCGACACTCCCTAAATCTTGCGGTATTCGAAGTTGCATACATTGGTAAGCTAAATCGGAAAATGGATGTCCTAGGGTTGATAATTCCCAGTCAAGCACCGAAATTATTTGAGGTTTTTTCAGGTCAAATACCAAATTATCTAAGCGGTAATCACCATGGACCAGCGATAAACGACCATCGTTTGCTGGTAGATGATCTTGGAGCCAAACGATTAACTGATCCATTGCTGTGATGGTTTGCAATTGGGTCTTGCGGTATTGGGCGGTCCAACGTTTGAGCTGGCGTTTAAAATAATCGCCTTGAGGACCAAACTCAGCCAGACCACAAGCCTCAATATTGACATTATGTAATGCCACGAGGGTTTTATTCATCGCATCGTACATCGCCGCTCTTGTTTGCTTGCTATCAATTTCTTGTAGTTTAGCATTCCAATAAACCCGACCTTGACAATATTCCATTAAGTAAAAATATGAGCCTATTATTGAAGTGTCTTGGCACAGATGAAACACCTTAACAACCGGAACATCACAGTCTCTAAGCGCAGATAATACTTGATACTCACGGTCCACCGCATGGGCTGACTTTAATAGCTGGCCCACAGGCTGGCGACGTAACACATAAACACCAGACTTAGCGGTGACTTTAAAAGTAGGATTTGACTGTCCACCAGGAAATTTATCCATGGTCATTGGACCTTCAAAATCTTGCACGTGCTGTTCGAGATATTTAGTTAACGTTATAAACTCAGACGGTGTAAATGGCGACATAATATAAATACTCTTAAATTAATCAAATTCGCTACAGGGTCAAAAATGTTTCAATAAGTATTGTTTAATAATTTGTTAATTGCTTTTTTTACATTATTTAAGCACTTTAATAATAGCCTTACTAGCTATTGAGCTTCTATTGGCTTGAATTAGCCCTTCACCTCGTTTACTTTCTAATCAACTTATTAAGACATTGACTATGCTAATGCTATGTCATAAATTAAACAAATGAATAGTTCTAATGCCCTACTATTCATATTATTTATAAATTGATATATTGTAGTTACAGTACTCTTGGTCAAAATAAGGAAAGAAATTAATGAAAATTGATTTAAATTTGTTTATTGTGTTCGATGCTATTTATTGTGAAGGTAATATTACAAAAGCGGCGTTAGCCCTCAACCTATCACAACCGGCGGTGAGTCACTCACTGGGGAAATTACGAAATTATTTTGATGATCCTTTGTTTGTGCGCCAAGGAAATCAAATGCGCCCGACAGCTGTCGCAAATAATGTGATTGCCGATGTTCGAGAGGCTTTACATCAACTTCAAGTCTGTTTAGTACAGTCACGACAGTTTGAACCACTAACATCACGTAAACATTTTACCCTGTCATTGCACGGTTCAGTAGAAGCATCATATTTACCCTTACTCATGACACGTCTGCATAAAGAATCCCCCTATACTAAGTTAAAAAGTCTAAAACGGGTCCACCGTAATGAATTAGAAATAAAACTCGCCAGTGGTGATATAGATTTAGCCATCGATACGTTATTACCCGTTAGTGAAAATATTATGCATACCCAACTAGAAGAAGATCAACTGGTGGTCGTTGCGCGTCAAGGACACCCGGCATTGATAACGCCACTTAGTTTAGATAAATACCTTGGGCAAGATCATGTACTGGTTTCTTCTCGCTCAACCGGACCAGGCATTGAAGACTTTGAATTAGCTCGGCTAGGAGTCCATCGAGAAATAGGGCTAAGGTGTCAACATCTATTCGCAGCATGTCAGGTAATCGCAGGCAGTGATATGTTATTAACCTTACCAAAAACAGCAGCTCAGATGTATAGCAATCTTCTAGGCCTGATTATTTCGCCACTGCCAGTGAAGTTACCAAAAATAGATGTTCATTTATATTGGCATGTCAATGTCGATTTAGATCCAGCAAACAAATGGTTAAGAAACCAAATGATGATGACCGCCGCTAGCAAACAAGCCTAAGATCTATTGATTTTGTGTGCCAACGCTGCGTCGCTAGTATTGTCCCGATCGCTTTTCAGGAGCGGTGTGTTAAATTTTTCCCGCAGAAATTTGACTAAAATACCGGCACTAAAGAACATGATCAGAGTATAAATAGCAGGAGTAAATGACATTTTATAATTATCGAGCAGCGTTAAGGCCATAAACATTGATAGGGTACTATTTTGCAAGCCGACTTCAATGGTGATTGAGCTTGTTTGAGCGGCGTTTAATCTAAACCATTTACTTGAATAATAACCCAATGTCATGGTTGATACATTTAGTAGCAAAGAAACTGGACCGGTGGCAATCAAGGCTGGCAGTAAAATATCTTGCTGAATATAAGTTAAAAATATCAGTAATAACGTCAGAAATAGGATGCCAAATCTGGAGACATGTACTTGAATAGCGGTGGCGACTTTAGGAGCAAACGCCTTAATAAGCATGCCTATCCCGATCGGTATTAAAGTCAGCCCCATTAAACTAAACATCGTTTTCACTATCGGTAATTGAAATTCATCGCCTTGGCCCATGAAATGAGTCAAAGAAATACTCAATACTAGGGGGATGCTAAACACAGTAACAATACTGGCTACAGCGGTCATGGTCACTGAGAGAGCAACGTCGCCCTTAGCTAGGTGGGTGAACATGTTCGATGTCGTTCCTCCTGGGCAAAGGACTAACAACATCACTCCAACCGCATATTCTGGCTCTAATGGCATAATATTTGCCAGTAAAAAGCCTATGATAGGTAACAACAATAATTGATTAACTAGCCCGACCGTTACCGCTTTAGGATATTTAACCACCCGCTTAAAATCATCAGTAACTAGCGATAATCCCATTCCCATCATAATGATAAAAATACCAACCGGGATGATTTGCGTGTTAGTAAAAGTAATTAATTCAGTGTCTTGCATGTTAATCTCAGCTATTTATTCGGTTATCAATATAGCCTAATACCAACCAACTCATTAAACAAATGAATAATTAAACTAACCATCTATTCTAAATTCATATAGTTTGCACAAAAATATGTTAGATAAACCCTGCCATATATCAAATATGAATAGCATCGGATAAATATTATTCATTGGTTTTTTTTATAGCGACTCGTTAGCATCAGATTGGTTAAAAAACCCGATTGTAGCTTGATAAAATAAAAAACTGATGGGGAACACCATGAAAATACCAACAAAGATCCGTATGACTCTCTTATTATGTGTAATCTCTCTGTCGATGCCTGTTAAGGCAAGCGACGGCATCTACTGGATGAATAGCTGGGATCCAGCTTGTTATGAGAATAACACGAACACCTGCCGCGAGAACTGGTACACCCTGGCGCAGGGATCTCATTTAATACGATGGGAAGTTTTCAAGACCCTTGAAAGCGAAGATTCTGAACAACTTTTTTCTGCTCGTTATTCTTTATCTCAATACGGATTTTTATATCCGGAAGCCGATAATTATTATGAAGCAACAGCTGTGTATGATGGCTCGGCTGGCGAGCGTGTTGAGCAATATGTTAGCAATCACCAATTACCGATTGGCATGGTAAAAGATCAGAGGAAAGATAAGGGACAGCTGTTTTATCGCAGCTACATGGGCCTGACTTGTGCGGGTTGCCACACTGGAAAAGTGACCTATGGCGCCAATACCTACTATGTTGAAGGCGGTCAAGCCAATGTTGACATGTTTAAGTTTTTACAACAACTAAAGGCGGCACTGCTAGCCACTAAAAATAATCCCGAAAAATTTGCCCGCTTTAAAACCCGTTTTGCGCAGTACGTCTCGTTAAACTTCGATGTCACCGCACCGGTGAGCTTATTGGCGGCACAAAAACACCTCGATCAATCAATCAAATATGTATCTGACTACGTAGCAACCACTCATAGCAGTATTGTCAACGGTCCAACTCGTCTAGATGCCATCGGTGCTATCTTAAATAAGCTGCATTACGGCCATACCGGTCAGGATATTAGCCAAGCACCACTATTAACGGCTCCGGTGACCTATCCTTATATCTGGGATGCAACCAGCCTTGAGTGCATTCAAACTAACTGTGTTGGCTTTGACCCATTAACGCGTAATTCGGGTGAAGTACTAGGGGTCTTTGGCTATATTAATCTTGATCAAGATGAAAATATCCCTGATATATTGGAACTTGTTACTCAGCAATTAGGGTTAAGTTTCCTGTTTGAGGCGACTCCTAAGGTCAGAAATCTGGTCGAACTTGAAGTTGCCATTAACCGGGCTAACTCCCCCAAATGGCCTGCCACCTTCCCTGCCCTAGATACCGCACTGATAGCTCAGGGCAAGACGCTATACTCCACCAACTGCGCCAGCTGTCACATGGACACCAGCGATGGCGTTGACCAATTTGAGCTCACTGAACCGAACTCAATTGGCCGGCGTTTCACCAAGGTGATACGTGTACCTTACGACGTAGTGGGCACCGACGAAGCCTTCGCGGTTGATTATGGCATGCGCCAAGATAAAACCGGTATCCTAGGTGCAGTCATCAAACAGCGTGCAGGAGATACCATTGATCCGGCGACGGGCCTTAGTTTTAATGAAGTGATCCCGGAGAGCTTCAGTGGCTTGGCGTTACTTGGCGTTGCGACCAATATTGTTATCAATAATCATGAACGCACACTGGATTTTAGAGATCAGGCGACGCAGACTTATCCTAATTTATCAGTAGACGATGCCAAGGCTGCGCTGCATCTGGATAATATTGCGGGTCACACCGATCGCCCAGCATTTGTAGCAACTGATTATCGCGCCAAGCCACTGAACGGTATTGCCTTCACCGGCCCCTTCCTTCACAACGGATCCGTGAGAACCCTTAAGGATTTACTAAAAGCCCCTCAAAACCGCCCTACCAGTTTCCTCATCGGTTCCACTGAGTACGATGTCGGCGGTGCAGGTTATGTCAACGCTGGTAGCTTCTTACTCGATACAACTATTCGTGGTAACGGTAAAGAAGGCCACACCTATGGTACCCAATTATCTGCCAGTGACAAATTAGCCCTACTTGAATACATGAAATCGATGTAGCTTGAGTCCAAGTTATTTACTGATTCATATGACGAAGGTGTTCGTTCGCTTCCAGCCGAAAGGCTGATAAGCGATCGTATATTGGAATACGGCCTCGATTAATAGACCCTAGCGGTTTAAAACCATCGGCGTTACGACCATTGTTATAGCTCATTTCATCACAGGTTAAAGAAGTAATATCAGCCCCTAGCGTTAGCATCGGAATAACAACAGAGGCTACTTTGATCCGTTCAAGAACTTGTGAAGATTTTTGATCCCAGGTTTCAATTAAAAATTCAATGGCTTGCTCATCAGAAATATCCGTAGGACGAGCCACAACATTTAAGTCATAACAGGCCGCCCCCCCACTGAGTACCCGTTGAATGTTATTTTCAAGCCCTTCACTGTCAGCCGCTTCTTCGGCGGTGAATGAGCGGTTTTCGCTGTTAGGCTCGGGACAAGTTGCTGGTGATATTTCATATTTAAACACGATATTCTCATAGGCATAAGGAGTCACACTGAAGTAATCGAAGTCAAAGACCGACTTAATCTCACTGTCCTCAAACCCTTGTCGAAAGCGCATGATGGCTCTGACTGTTTCAGGTAGGTCAAGCAGGTTAAAGTCTGATTCGATCAGGCATTGAGTGGCTTGTTGCAGCTGATAAATAAAATCAAGTGCAGGGCCTAGAATAGAATCGTGGCCCGGATCAGCAATGATGCTCAAGCAGTTACGTGTACGCCCGACCTTAATCAGATTGGAAAATTGTTCAAGATCATCGGTCGGAAAGTTGGCAGCGCTCTGCATCACGAAGTCGTGAGTCTGATCACCCATCAGCACCTTAATCGCAGCACCTCGTACGGTATGAACGGTATCACTGCTTGGATCTGGGTTAGAACTTGAGAAACGGACGATCGCGTCATGTTGTATATTACTGTCACCTAAGAAAGAACCGATCGGAAAAAAGTCGTTATTTTCAACGGTGAAGGACGCATTGACACACTGATGCGCCTTAGGATGGGCATCGCGCAAAATGTAATAATCCTGACGTCCGCTAAGGACTTCATCGCGAATATTAGTCACTAGCGATGGGCTGTCATCGACGACAAACTTACCTAACTGGAGCTTACCTAGCTGATTAATGATATCTCTTACCACTGCTAGCTCGGCTTCTTTGCTGCCATGAAGCCAGCTTTCACCAAGATCTTGACGGATAAATAAGTCACCATCATTAATCGAGGCGACCTTATCCTGGACATATAAAGCATCGAGTGTGCTTCGGAGTTCAGCTTGATCAACAGTGGCGAAGCTCGCTTGCGCTACGAACAGCAGCACGGCGGTGATAACTAATTTAAAGTGTTTCATCCAATAATCCTTTTAGTGACTGGTTCTACAATTGATATGATATTTTACGGTGATGCCCCAGCATATGCTGGGGCATCATTCGTCTGAAAATTCAAAGCCTAGATTGGTGTAACGGTTAAAAACGCTTTTTAACCGTTATACCAAATGTGGCTGGCTCAGAAACATAAGCATTTAACTTACCGTTTTGAATGGTGGTATTGAAATTAGTGCGGTTAATGTACTCTTGATTAAGGATATTGCGGCCCCAGAAAATGATATCAGTATCATAGTCCATCACATTAATGTAAAAGCGCATATTAACTAAACCAAAGCCATCTTGCTTAGAGTATGGGTCGTTACTACCATCTGAAATCATATTACCGCTATAGCTATAGCTACTCTGGACATAGGCATATATATTGTCCGTTAAATTAAAGGCTTTTTTGATACTAACTGTACCGCTGTTTTTTGGCTCGCCAGATGGCCGATCACCGGAGCGATTACAATAGGGATTTGGCTTGATAGGATCGGTACTTTCTTGACCGGGATCGACGATACCAGTATGCCAAGTGTAAGCATTCCAACAATTACCACGTTCAAACGTTTTATACTCAGCATCCACTCGGGCATAGCTAACGTTAACTTCTATCGTTTCGGTCGGTAACCAAGTGGCTTCGATCTCTAAGCCTGATACTTCATAATCACCGGCATTTTGTAAATTAAACCCAGTGCCATTAAATGTATTGGCCTGAAAATCATCTACGTTGGTGTAATGCATCGCGGCGTTCAGACGAACATTATGTTCAACAAAGTCCTTTTTAATCCCCAACTCAAAAGATTCTGATGTTTCAGCATCAAATATTGGGTTAAAACTTGCGTTAATCCTATCGGTGTTAGTGCCACCTGATTTATAACCAGTACCAAAGGAGGCATACATCATCGTATCTGAGTTAAATTGGTAACTTAATTTTAGGGTGCCAGTGATTTGATCATCCTTAAGCGTTTCAATGATGTCAGGTCGAGCAGCCGTGGATGCACCAAGTGGGTTAAAGCCCCAACCTGGGGTTTGAAAAGGAATTAATGCTTGCAGTGCAGCTTGCCCTTCGGCAGTCGCGATATCAATTTGACCGGCCGATATACCAGCTAAGACGGCACCAGCAACACCGGCGCCATAAAGTAACGTGCCCGGCACAATAGTGTCAGGCGTGTTGGGATCACCAATCGCTGAAAAATAAGTCGGAAATTCCGTACCATTAGGCATGTTTTCATAAAATATAGTCGACAAATCCTTGGTTTCGTTGGTATAGCGCAAGCCAGCGGTGACGATCAAATTATCAGTTAATTGATAATCAAATTGGCCAAAAACAGCATAACTCTGATGTTCTTGTTCGGCGG
>JABSRU010000013.1 GCA_013214965.1 Gammaproteobacteria bacterium | reverse complement strand
CATTAAAATTATTTGGTTCGGACTCAATCACTCTTAAGGTTTTTACTGCCTGTGTGAGCGAACTGATAGATAGGTTGAATATATTCATCAAGAAGCCAAAGCAATGGAATTAGATGGTTTAAATAGAGGTTCTGCTTTTATGCCGATGTTACTTTTAAAGCTATTTCAATTGGTGGTTATGGTGCTAACGGCAAGATACAAAAGGCAACGAACAATAAAGTTGCCGCCTATTAACGATGGACTAGGAATTTACGTTATATCGACGCGAGTGGGGAGCTACAAGGCGATATTAAGAGCTTGTGCAATATTACAGTTGAAGAGCCCTAAGCCTTTAGCGGTAAGTGTCATCAATTTAGCGTTATGTGTTGAATTGATGAATCCTTCGCTTACAAGGAATCGGATAACAGCCTGATGTGTGGCTTTTTCTTCACCACTTAAATCAATGTTAGGGCTTACGTCAATTGCGTTTGGGAAATGCGCAGCCATATTTTTTAAAACTGGCGTTGCAATGTTATTAAATTTCGAAATATCTGGTTGCATGTATATTTACCTCAATGGTTATTGTTGTTTTGTTTGGAAGCAATAGTTTATCAGTAGACGTTAGGTTTTTAAATTAATTAAGTAAGTGGAGGCTAGTCTGGTTTTACTTGTTTTAAGCATTAAACGTAGTTGAAATAAGGTTAAGAGTACATGAATACCATAGAAAAACCACAACACTGTAAATTATCAAGTTGTAACATCGTTGAAGATTCTGCAAAAGACGTTTATTTTGACCATAAATATTGCTCAAACACTTGTCGTTAAATCGATAAGGCCACGTAGGGGCGGGAACATCGCCACAAGCCAGTCAATTTAGTGGTTTTAAAAGCTCAGCCTTTAACCTTGCGAGTCGTTTGTCACCGATTACTGAGTAATTCGCTTGCTCTGTAAGTCGCTCGTAGACCACTGTAGGCTTGATCTGTTACCATAAAGCAATGTTCTAATATGTTTATTAAATTTTGTGCTTACTGACACTGTTACAGACACTGTAAATTAAGCCTTTACTGTAAATTGTTTTAATCTATTGTTAATAAAAGGGTTTTATTTAGTGTGTGAATTACTTGGGATGAGTGCAAATGTGCCCACGGATATTGTTTTTAGTTTTACCGGATTAGTTGAACGGGGCGGGGTGACCGGACCTCATTCCGACGGTTGGGGTATTACTTTTTACGACGGTAAAGGCTGTCGTTCTTTTCGCGATCATTTACCAAGTTGTCAATCTGAAGTCGCAAAACTTGTAAAAAATTATCCGATTAAAAGCAAAGCGGTTATTAGTCATATTAGACAGGCTAATCGTGGCGGTGTTTCGTTGGAAAATACCCATCCCTTTGGTCGTGAATTATGGGGCAGTAATTGGACTTATGCCCATAATGGTCAGTTAAGTGATTACGAACAAGCCATTACCACTGAGCGTTTTATCCCAATTGGGCAAACCGATAGTGAGTTAGCTTTTTGTTGGCTATTGGAAAAAATGGCGCAGCAGTTCCCGACTCAGCCAACCGATTCTCGTCTATTATTTGATTTTTTACTTCAGCAATGTGATTTTTTACGCACATTTGGCGTATTTAATATGCTGCTTAGTAATGGCGAGTTTGTGTTTGCCTATTGCACTAATAACTTAACGTGGATCACGAGGCGTGCTCCCTTCGGTAAGGCAAAATTAATCGATACCGATGTTGTGATCGATTTTCAGCAAGAAACCACGCCATTTGATGTGGTAACGGTGATCGCGACCAAACCACTAACTAACGACGAAGCGTGGCAAAAAATGACCACGGGAGCAATGGTAATGTTTTGCGAAGGTGAGCTTGAATTTTCTCACCAAGGCGAATTAATGGTTGATTAAATGGCGATTATTCTTCAGCCGCGTCATCGCTTGTAAATTGGAGCCAACTTAATTGTAAGTCTGCTTGCTCTTTACCATTTTTGTATTGAGTGAGCTTAACCATCGCATAATTTAAAGAAGGGGCAACCCACATCAAGGTATTACGCTTTGATGATTCACGGATCCGCTGAATTTTTACCGTGTCTAATTTACCGTAGGGTAGTGATAGCTGCTCTTGTCCGATGATCTTAAACCGATACTGCACTAATTTTCCACGCTTCACTAAAGAATAGTCAAACTCTTTGCCTCCGGCGATTAATTGTTGTTGCATCACTAACTGATAAAGCTGTGGATCTAAGACATTATCTTGCCAAGCTAATTGGTAGTCTTTACTTTTATAGTTTGTGCTAATAGTTGGTGAGCTAAATTGGGTGTGCGTTACCCGGTCGCGTCCTGTACCTGTGCGTTTGTAGTCATAGCTTTGTGGTACTATTTTTCCTTGTTCAAGCTTGAATTTACTGACTTCATGGCGGTTATCAGATAAAAATAACCAGCTTATTTTACTGTCTGTTTCTAAGGTGTAAGTCTGTTTATTTTTGGTCAAATGGCGATAAGCTTCACCGAGTTCACTGCCTTTTCTAAATACTTTATAAGTGGCTTTAAAGGGGACTAAGGCATTGCTGTCATTTAAATCTGAATTTTCAGCAAGCAGCAGGGTGGAGCTTAAAAGTAGGGTAGTACCGATGAGGAGTAGTCTTTTTTTAATCATTATTATCATCTATCTCCGATAATGGTTGTTTTTATCTAGAACTGAGGTCATAAAAACCGTTACAATAACGCTTCTTATTTCAATAAAATTGAAATCACTACTAAATATATAATAGCTTTGGTCTTTTGATGCAACAGTGGCAACCAAATTTTTTAGAATTAAATCCATTATTTAATGATCTTAAACCGTTATTAACGCAACACAACTGGCAGCAATGGCCTAGTTGTTACCAATTAAATCAATTGCTTGATGATAGTGTTGTTAATCCTAAAGGCAATAAATTGTGCCTAGTTGAGCAAACCGAACAATTACTCAGTGATGGCTTGTATTATGAAGAGCGGATTTATCTTGAAGCGGTAGTTCCGACACGCAACGCCAATTGGCACGATTTTTTTAATGCGATGATCTATATTTTGTTTCCCAAGCTCAAGCAAGAGGTTAATCGGTTACATTTTCAAGACATTAAAGACGCTGGGCAAAAAGTGCGAACTAAACGGCGTAATGCATTAACTTTGTTTGATGAGTGTGGTGTAATTGTTGCCTATAGTGACGATTCGATAAAGCAGGCATTAATCAATCAAGAATGGCAACAAGGTTTTGTCGATCATCGTGAACAATGGGGTCAGCAGATTGATGGCTTTATCTTTGGCCATGCCAATTATGAAAAGTCCCTCGCGCCGTATTTGGGTTTTACCGCAAAAGCGTTATATGTCAAAGTTAAGCCCTCATTTTTTCAGTTAGAAAAATTAGCACAATATCGTGAACTAGATCAGGTATTGGCGCAAGACCTCGAACCATTGATGGTGGATAACCGCCATTTGTATCCACTCCCTATTTTAGGCGTGCCGCATTGGTGGGATGACAATATTGATCCTGATTTTTATCTTAACGACAATTACTTTAGGCCTAAGCGGGCAACCAAACAAAAAAATAGTGATTAGCATGAGCACCATTTTAAATACTTTTAAATTTTGGAATTTTTATTATGTCAAAACCTGTAGTTAGCCATATTTGCGCGGCCGTTATTGCCGTATTGTTCCCAACAGTTGTTGCCGCTGAGTCTCAAGCCGCAATCGAAGTTATCGAAGTGACTTCTGATTTTAGACAAAAAGATATTATGTCGGTTGAAGGCAGTATTTCGGTGATTGGACGCGAAGAGATTGCGGCTAAAAATGCACAGCATATGGATGAAGTACTTAATGGCTTAGCCAATGTTAATTTTTCGGCTGGCGCTTCTCGTGGTCGTTTTGTCCAAATTCGTGGTATGGGGCTGCGCAGCCAGTTTACCGATGCGGTTGATCCCTCTGTTGCTTTAGTGATCGATGGCATTAATTATTCAGGATTAGGTGGTGCTGGTTTATTATTTGATGTTGAACAATTTGAATTATACCGTGGCCCTCAAGGTACTCAGTTTGGTACCGATGCGTTAGCGGGTGTTATCAAGATCGATACGACTGCGGCGACCGACAATGATGGTGGTAAGCTACAATTAAGCTATGGCAACTATGAAACCTACAGTGCCGGTATTGCAGGTGGTGGTGCATTAACTGATGATTTAAACCTACGGATTGCGGTAGTAAACCAAGGAAGTGATGGTTATATTACCAATGATTATCTTAAGCGTGATGACACCAACAGTCGCGATGAAACCAGTATTAAACTAAAATTGAATTGGCAAGCCACTGAAGCATTAGTGATTGATTCCGTTTTCCATATTATTGATATTGAAAACGGTTACGATGCCTTTAGTCTTGATCGTAACGGCCGTAGTCAGGCAGATGAACCCGGTAATGATAATCAACAAACCTATGCATTTGCTTTAACGCCGACCTATGATGGCTTTGATAATGTTACCGTATCGTTAGGCTTAAGTGGTTTAGACGCTGAAATGGAATATAGCTTTGACGAAGATTGGACTAACGTTTATTCTTACGATGAAGATGCATCTAAAGATGAGTATGAGTATAAAGCCTTTGATGCCTATTTACGTGACCGTAGTCAGTTAACCGCTGATTTAAAAATTGTCTCTAAAGGCGCTACACTGTTCAATGATTCAACCGCTTGGGTTGCTGGCATTTACTTTAATCAACGAGATGCTGATTTAGTGCGTCAATATACCTATAACAGCAGTGACTTTACTAGCAGTAACGATCACCGTGATTTGGCGATATACGGCCAACTTAATATCGCATTATCAATCCAAACAGAGTTAGTGGTTGGTGCTCGCTTGGGTCGCTATGATATAGATTATCAAGACAGCGCTAATATCATCACTAATGTCGCTGATAATTTATACAGTCTCCATGCCAGCTTAAATCATCAACTTAATGAGCAAGCACTGATTTATTTAACAGCATCACGCAGTGATAAAGCGGGCGGTATTAATGGTCAAGCCCTAGCTAAAATCAATGATTTATCAGATCCTGTTTTAAAGAAAACACTTGCTGCTAATACGGCATTTTCCCCGGAAACTTTATATAGCATTGAATATGGGGTTAAAGGGCGTAGTTTAGATGATGCGTTAAATATTAAATTAGCCGCGTTTTATAATTACCGTCAAGACCCACAGTTAAAAGGCTGGGTTATTGAGAAAAATGCTGGTAGCAGTGATAAGTTCATTGAATATATCGATAATGCGGGTTCTGGCCGTGCCTATGGCTTAGAGATTGAAACCAGCTATCAAGCCACTGAAAATTTAGAATTATTTGCTAATCTTGGGTATTTACGTACTAAAATTAAAGATTATGTGGTATCAACTAAATATTATGGTGATTTTAATATGCACAATCGTGCAATGGCCCATGCACCTAAATATCAATTCTCGGTCGGTGCCAATTATGTCGCGGACAATGGTTTATTTGCTGGGGTTGACGTGAATGGTAAAGACAGTTTCTACTTTTCTGATGGTCACAATGAGCAGTCTCATTCTTATGCAGCCACAAACGTACATTTAGGTTACCAGAGTCATGATTGGCGCATTAATTTGTCAGCCCGTAATGTGTTCGATAAAATTTATGCGACCCGAGGTTTCTACTTTGGCAATGATCCTCGTGATGGTTGGACGGCGCATAATTATGTCCAACATGGTGAGCCGCGCGTCTTAGCAATTACCTTCGATTTGGATTTTTAAGATGAAATTATCAATTGAAATTAGTAATTACCCGCTCAACGAGCAATATATTCCACCGATTAAGGATTTTATTGATCGTTTAACGGCAAACCCAGATGTCACCACCAGTTGTAATACCATGAGTACCCAGGTGTTTGGTGATTATGATGTCGTGATGACATTGTTAAACCAAGAAATGAAAGCTTCATTTGAGCGTTTTGGAAAAATGATTTTTGTGGTTAAGTTTATTAATGCCGACTTGGCGCCATAACAATAAGGTAAATCACAGTGTTAGATTTTATTAATACGGTGATCACCGAACTACGCGCTAGCTCTCATTGGGAGTTGCTCGCGGTAGTTTTAGCGATTGCTTATTTGGTTTTAGCGATGCGCCAAAACTCATGGTGCTGGCCCGCCGCATTCTTTAGCACCATGATTTATACGGTGCTTTTTTGGAATGTCTCATTGCTGATGGAATCGGTCCTTAATGGCTATTATTTGTTGATGGCTGTTTATGGCTGGCTCGTGTGGCGTAATCAAACGACAAATGTCGGTGGCATGTTACCAGGGGTTGAGAAACCGGTGATAATCACGAGTTGGTCATTAACCAAACATCTGAAAATAATTGGAATTTTGACGTTAACTTCATTAGTGTTAGGTTACATTATGTCAAATTACACCAGCGCCGATTTTGCCTATTTAGACGCCGCCACTACAGTATTTAGTGTCTTTACCACGTGGATGGTGACCCAGAAAATATTAGAGAACTGGTTATATTGGTTGGTAATTGATGCTGCATCAATCTATTTATATCTCGAAAAATCATTCAATTTAACGGCTGGTTTGTTTATGATTTATTGTGTATTAGCCGTGGTTGGCTATTTACAATGGCGTCGTCAATTACACAATAATGCGGTAATGGCGTAGCCATGGATGGGGTTGAGATAAATGGGGTTGAGATAGCGACTTATTTAGCAGCAATGAACACATTATCGCTATTTGATAATGTCAATGTTAAACAAGTCCAGCAACTCACCAGCGGTCAATGCAATGTTAACCTTAAAGTCGAGCAGGGCGGACAATATTTTGTGGTACGGTTCCTATCACACTTTGACCGTATTAATCCTCGCGACCGTCAACAAGAATGTCTGATGCAGCAACTCGCAGCAGACAATCAATTAGCGCCGTTGGTGGTTTCTCATTTTGAGCTAACTGAGCTCATTAACCAAAATTCAGATGTTTGGTCAGCGTTCGAGTCGATGTTTAGTGGCGTGATGGTGAGTGAATTTGTTCAAGGTGATGATTGGGGATCAGTCACTAATATTAACGAGCGAGAATTATCGATGTTAGCGATGGCTGTCGCTAAATTACATGCTATTTCGATAGAGAAGAAGGCGAAGCGGTTAACGACCGTACCATTGTCGCAACAGCTGAGTCTTTACTGGCAATATTATGTTAACAATACACCCTTGGTACCTAAGTCTGTTAAACGCCTTATAAAACGGTTAAAAGAGCGGCTTTCTGTAATAACCCCAGTTGATTGTTGCTTAATCCATGGTGATTTGAATCCGAGCAACATAATGATGACCGATCACGTTATCTTTATTGACTGGGAATATGGAGATTATGGTGACCGCTATATTGATTTAGCTAGCGTCATTGTTGAGTTTGATTTTTGCGCAAGCCAGAAAAGTGTATTTTTAGCTAAGTATGCTGAGTGTTCGAATATGCCTATTGATGAGGATTATTTTGAGGTGGTGATTGATTATTATTGCGGTCTTTGTTGGTTATGGACAGTCAGTAATAACGCCGATGGTGCTCAGCGCTACTATCAACGATTAATTTTGAGTCAACAACGTTTCGATAATATCAGTGAGTGCGGCTCTGAGTTTTAAACGGTCATGATAAACTGATGTTTGGCTGGCGATATCATAAAGATAAAACGGTTTTGATATTTTATGTTGCGCATGATGACCTAAAATGGCATCAGGGAGCTCTAAGCAGGTTGTTCTTTTAGTCCAACTCAACAATTCTTTGTTTGATAACCTGCCTGCGGGACTTTGTTCGGCAATTAAATTACGTATAAATATTTTTTTTGCCGGGCTATCAGCAATGGCCTGGCGTAAATCGGGCATTAATAGCGGTGGCATAATGCTGGTTAATAAGCTGCCGGGGCCAATGATAATCAATTGCGCTTTGTTGATTGCTTCAATCGCTTCTGGCGTTGCTTTCACTTGAGGTTCAAGTGCCAAGTTGTTTGGCATATGACTCATACTGTCGACGCCAATTTCACCAAAAATTTGTTGATTATCCTGTGTGGTTGCGACTAAATGCGTTGGACTTTCTGACATCGGAATAATGTGACTTTTTACATCTAACATCTCTCGGATTAATTTAATCGCATCGAGTGGCCGCACACTCATTTTGTCTAAGGCTACCAACATTAGATTACCGAGATTATGGGGCGCGAGATCGCTGTCGCCATTAAAGCGGTATTCAAACATCGAACTGGCAATGGAAGGCTGAGTAATAAGTTGGTTGATACAGTTTCGTAGATCTCCCCACGCAATGCAATCTTCAGTGACTCGTAATAAACCGGTTGAGCCACCATTGTCAGTGGTTGTAACAATCCCGGTTAACCGTTCACCAAGATGATTTAAAGCTGATAATACGCGCCCTAATCCATGTCCTCCACCAATCGCAACGACATGATCGAGTTGGTCTAATTTCGATAAACAAACAGGGGAGTGATTCGTTGAAAAATTAATAATACGAGGTGAATTATCCATTTCTGATCCAGATTTTAACAATGTTCGATTATAACAATAATTTTTGCCGATAAGCTAGGGTAAACGGCTATAAATCTGATAGATCGATATCGGTGATAGGGCGAGTACAGCAGGTTAAAATGTCACCTTGACGAATATAAGCAAGCGGTTCGATGGTGTATTCAACCATGCCGCTATTAAGCTTACAGCGACAGGCGCCGCACGTGCCATCGCGACAATGATAGTTAATAACCTTACCTTGGGATTCGAGGTATTCCAAGGTAGTGGTCGCTTTTGACTGTGCAAAGGTTTGTTTGCACAGTACATTATTATAAATAACCGCTTTCATCGTTAAGGGCTATAAATCGAAGTCATCAAATTCATCGTTATCTAACTCACTGTCAATTTGGCCAACGAGGTAAGAAGATATTTCACTTTCCTGTGGCGCTACTTGTACATTATCACTGACTAAGTATGAATTCATCCAAGGTAATGGGTTACTTAACGTTGAATAAGGAGGTTTGTGGCCAATGGCGATCAGTCGTTGATTACTGATATATTCAATGTATTGCTTTAATATTTCTGCATTAAGACCAATCATCGAACCATCTTTGAATAGGTAATCAGCCCATTCTTTTTCTTGTTCAACCACATCTAAAAAGACCTGTAAGCCACGGTCTTTTAGGTCGATGGAAATTTGCGCCATTTCTGGATCATCTTTACCTTCGGCCCATAAATTTAAAATATGTTGAGTACCGGTTAAATGCACGGCTTCATCACGGGCAATCAATTTGATTATTTTTGCATTACCTTCGAGTAATTCTCGCTCAGCAAAAGCGAAAGAACAGGCAAAACTAACGTAAAAACGAATGGCTTCGAGGGCATTGACCGAACAAATGGCCAAAAACAGACTTTCTTTTAATAACCGTCGAGTCACTACGACAGTTCGACCTTCAACCTGATAGGTACCTTCACCTTGTGATTGCAATAATTGAGTCAGTAATATCACTTCATCAAAATAGGCCGAGATACTGGTTGCACGTTTCATAATATTTTCGTTAATTAAAATATCGTCAAACACTTCACTAGGATCAGTAAATAGATTACGTAAAATATGGGTGTATGAGCGTGAATGAATGGTTTCATAAAAAGCCCACGTTTCAACCCATGTTTCAATCTCTGGTAAAGAGACCAGAGGTAACAACACGACATTAACACTACGTGCTGCGATTGAGTCGAGTAGCGTTTGATATTTTAAGTTACTAATAAAGACGTGACGTTCACTGTCGGTCAATTTTAACCAATCAGCCCGATCTTTTGAAATATCTACTTCTTCTGGGCGCCAAAAGAATGAAATTTGCTTATCAATTAATTTTTCAAAGATTGGCAGTTTTTGTTGATCGAAGCGTGAAACATTGACCGCATTCCCTAAAAACATTGGTTCAAGAAGGGGGTCGTTTTTCACTTGGTTAAACGTTGAGTATGTCATTATAAACCTTAAAAATTATATCTTAATGCCACGCCTGATAGCGTGGCAATATTCTTGCTGCCCTTATATTTTACATGCGCCGCCAGCACATCCATCATCCTCTGGCTCAATCACAATATCACCTTGAGCATCATTAGCGCCGTCACGGGTGTTATGATAATAAAGGGTCTTGATCCCGAGTTTGTAGGCGGTCAATAGATCTTTGAGCAATTGCTTGATTGGTACTTTACCACTATCAAAGCGTGAAGGATCGTAGTTAGTATTGGCTGAAATAGCTTGGTCAACAAATTTTTGCATGATCCCAACTAGTTCTAAATAGCCCTGATTCGATGGAATATTCCATAACAATTCATACTGTTGGCGTAAACGGCTATATTCCGGTACCACTTGCTTTAACACACCGTCTTTACTGGCTTTTATACTGATGAGCCCACGTGGAGGCTCAATACCATTGGTGGCATTAGATATTTGCGATGAGGTCTCCGATGGCATCAAGGCTGACAGCGTTGAATTACGTAAGCCATGGGCTTTAATGTCGCTACGTAGTGCTTCCCAGTCAAGATTTAGTGCTGGAGAACATAATTTATCAACATCTTTCTTGTAGGTGTCAATCGGCAGAATACCTTGGGAGTAAGTTGTTTCATGAAACAAATCACAAGCACCGATTTCTTTGGCTAACTTATTTGACGCTTTAAGCAAGTAATACTGAATTGCTTCAAAGGTCTCATGGGTTAAACGATTAGCACTACCGTCTGAGTATTTAACCCCATTCTTGGCTAAGTAATAGGCGAAGTTAATGACACCTACCCCTAACGTGCGACGACCTAGGCTTGATTTCTCGGCGGCAATAATTGGGTAATTTTGGTAGCTTAATAAGTTATCAAGTGCGCGAACGGCTAGTTCTGCTAACTCTTCTAATTCATCAAGAGATTTAATCACGCCTAAGTTAAAGGCTGATAGGGTACAAAGTGCAATTTCACCATTAGGATCATCGAAGCTTTGTAATGGTTTGGTCGGTAGGGCAATTTCTAAACATAGATTAGATTGGCGTATCGGTGCAACCGCTGGGTCAAATGGACTGTGAGTATTACAGTGATCGACATTTTGTAGATAGATTCGACCAGTGCTAGCACGCTCTTGGGCGAATAACGAAAATAACTCTGCCGCTTTGATGGTTGAGCGACGAATACTTGGATCGTTTTCATACTTGACGTAAAGTTCTTCAAATTTAGGTTGATCAGCAAAGAAAGCATCATAGAGCCCTGGAACATCACTTGGCGAAAAAAGGGTGATATCGCCACCTTTGATCAAACGTTGATACATCAATTTGTTAAATTGAACCCCGTAATCCATATGACGAACTCGATTTTCTTCGACGCCACGGTTATTTTTAAGTACTAACAGCGATTCAACTTCTAAATGCCACAGTGGGTAGAATAAGGTCGCAGCCCCACCACGAACGCCACCTTGAGAACAGCTTTTAACCGCCGTTTGAAAGTGTTTATAAAAAGGAATACAACCGGTGTGGAATGCTTCGCCGCCACGAATTGGGCTGCCTAAGGCACGAATACGACCTGCGTTAATACCAATACCAGCACGCTGGCTCACGTATTTAACAATTGCACTAGAAGTGGCATTGATTGAATCGAGGTTATCATCACATTCAATTAAGACACATGAGCTAAACTGACGAGTTGGAGTACGTACACCGGCCATAATTGGTGTTGGTAGCGAAATTTTAAATTGTGATACCGCATGGTAGAAACGGATAATGTAATCCATCCGGCTATCACTTGGGTATTTAGCAAATAATGAGGCAGCGATAAGCATATAAAGGAATTGCGCGCTCTCGTATATTTCACCTGTAACACGGTTTTGTAACAGGTATTTACCTTCAAGTTGTTTGACAGCCGCATAACTAAAGGACATATCGCGCCAATGGTCAATGGCTTCGTTCATCACATCAAATTCAGCTTCGGTATAATCATTGAGTAAATGTTGGTCATAGCGACCTTGTTCACACATTTTTACCGTGTGAGCAAATAGGTGTGGTGGTTCAAATTGGCCGTAGGCTTTTTTACGTAAATGGAATATCGCTAAGCGCGCTGCTAAATATTGATAATCTGGAGACTCTTCGGAAATTTGGTCGGCAGCGGCTTTAATAATCGTGGCATGAATGTCTTCGGTTTTAATTCCAGTGTAGAATTGAATATGCGCTTTTAAAGCCACTTGCGACACTGAGACATTTTCAAGATCCTTGGCGGCCCAGGTGATCACTTTATGGATCTTTTCTAGATCAATAGGTTCTTGCTTGCCACTGCGTTTGGTGACTAAAAGATTCGAATTCATTTTTCATATTCCATGATTTAAACATTGCTATTACATCGGCTCAGTATTAAAAATAATACACTGACTAGTGTCAGCTGCCAATAAAATACACAACATCTAGGGTTGTATTTATTATGAGATACAAGATAGTGTGCTTTGGTTGCATTTGCAAGTTTATTAAATGGGATAAGTTGTGGATAAAGTGTGGGTGATTATTTTGGTTAGTGAAGACTATCAATAAAATTAAATTGCTACTTAGTGCTACAAAAAATCAATTTAAAAACACAAAATTTAATTTATTTTTTTTCTTAATAAGCCGCATAATTGGCACGGCTTAATCGCAGAATTTTGCATCATTAATGACTTAACACGGTTAATATGTCATTACAATGATCAATGATCATATCCGCATGCCAATGGCTCACATTATCACCATCTGGAATATAACCATAGTTGGCTGCTACCGATATCATCTCTGCACTATTGGCTGCTTGAATGTCTGTTAATGCATCCCCAACGTATGCTATTTCGGTTGGGTTAATGAGCAACGATTTGGCGGCAACAATTAACGGCAGTGGGTTGGGTTTACGTACCGCCATGCTGTCACCACTTAATGTCACGTGGGATGTTGCTAGCAGTGGGAACTGTTGTAGTAACGCCTTGGTATACATGTAAGGCTTATTGGTGATGATACCCCAAGGGATTCGATGTTGATTTAGGGTCTCTAGTAGTAATGATGCCCCAGCAAGGTATTTGGTGTGATTGGCGAGGTTATTTTCATAATAAGCCAAGAACTCTATCCGTAATTTTGCTAATTCAATGGTTGATAAGTCTGGTCCATAACCTGCTTTAATTAATGCATTAGCCCCCTGAGAAGCCGTTTGATGAATTGTCGACTTATCAAGCAGGGGCAAGTTGTCTCGTTGCAATAACACGTTCACTGCGGCCCCTAAGTCACTAGCGGTGTCTAATAGCGTACCATCGAGATCAAATAGGATTGCTTTAATAGGGTGTTGCTTAAACGCTAATGACAGTGACATCAATATTCCTTATGGGTTAGGTTGGCAATGTAAAATATAATTGACTGATAAATCGTTATTAATTTTAAATTGTTCCGTTAATGGGTTGTAATGAATACCGATGGCGTCGATACAATGAGCCTCGTTGTTGTCAACGAAGCGAATCAACTCACTTGGCCGAATAAATTTACTGTGTTGATGGGTACCTTTAGGCACTAATTTTAAAATATGTTCAGCCCCTAAAATCGCGAGTAAATAAGACTTGTGTGTACGATTTAAGGTTGAAATAAATAACTGTCCACCGGGCTTCAATAGTGTAATGCAAGCGGCAATAATTGATTGTGGATCTGGCACATGCTCTAACATCTCCATGCAAGTCACAATATCAAACGCACCGGGATGTTCTAATGCTAATTGCTCAACGGTTATCTTCTGGTATTCAATCCCCGTCACCCTGGTTTCTAAGGCGTGAAGCTTGGCAACATGCAATGACTCTTGCGCCATATCAATGCCTAAGACGTCGGCACCTAGTTTTGCCATCGATTCTGAAAGAATACCGCCACCGCAACCAACATCAACAATGCGCTTGCCAAATAAGCCATCACTGCCCTGACTAATGTAGTTTAAACGCGTTGGGTTCATTAAGTGTAAAGGCTTAAATTCACCCGCTAGATCCCACCAACTTTCGGCAATGGCGGCAAATTTAGCGATTTCCTGATGATCAACATTCTCAGCATTGGACATAATTACTAGCTCTCAGGGTCAAAATAAGCATTATAAGGTTTAAAGATTGTCGATAACAATCAATATATCTTGTAATTGTTATCTTTATACGAAAGGTGGTTAGAAACAAGGGTTTTTAATCAGTTACGGCTGTTTTATGGTCAATGGTTGGGCGCAAAAATGTGATATCTGAATAAAAAATCAACCTTAGGCAAAATAAGGCTATTGAAGGCTAGTAAGTCTGGTTAACTATGCTAGAATAATTTTCTTATTTACGCCTATTAGTCGCTCAATATTAATACAATAATTCGACTAACAAGGTACTATCTTTAATAGACACAGGGACCATAGCTGTTTATGACTGAATTGGCCAATAGTGTAACGCCGATAAATATCGAAGACGAACTTAAAACTTCGTATCTAGATTACGCCATGAGTGTAATCGTGGGTCGTGCATTACCCGATGTAAGGGACGGTTTAAAACCAGTACATCGCCGCGTATTGTTCGCGATGGATGTTTTAGGGAATGCCTGGAACAAACCGTACAAAAAATCAGCCCGTGTGGTTGGTGATGTTATTGGTAAGTATCACCCCCACGGTGATACTGCTGTTTACGATACCATTGTACGAATGGCTCAACCGTTTTCATTGCGTTATCCATTAATAGACGGCCAAGGTAATTTTGGTTCGGTTGATGGTGATTCTGCTGCGGCAATGCGTTATACCGAAATCCGAATGAAAAAAATCGCCCACTCGTTGTTGGCCGATTTAGAAAAAGAAACC
Organism: Gammaproteobacteria bacterium; assembly: GCA_013214965.1. Taxonomy (GTDB): domain Bacteria; phylum Pseudomonadota; class Gammaproteobacteria; order Enterobacterales; family Psychrobiaceae; genus Psychrobium. The sequence goes on along the minus strand of JABSRU010000013.1, from coordinate 93,886 downwards.
GTTGATTTTGCGCCGAACTACGATGGTACTGAACATATTCCTGTGGTGATGCCAACTCGAATCCCGAATCTACTCATTAATGGTTCATCGGGTATTGCGGTTGGTATGGCGACTAATATACCACCTCATAATATCAATGAAGTGATTGCTGGCTGTTTAGCATTAATGGATGATAGTGAAATCACTATTGATCAATTAATGGAACACATCCCAGGCCCAGATTTTCCAACGGCTGGTATTATCAATGGCCGTAAAGGCATTATTGACGCTTATCACACCGGTCGTGGTAAAATCAAAGTTCGTGCACTAGCTGATATAGAAGTGAGTGCTACGGGTAAAGAAAGCATTATTGTTCATGAATTACCTTATCAAGTGAATAAAGCACGCCTGATTGAAAAAATGGCTGAGTTAGTGCGCGATAAAAAACTTGAAGGAATAAGTGCCTTACGTGATGAGTCTGATAAAGACGGCATGCGGATGGTGGTTGAGATTAAACGTGGCGATGTTGGCGAAGTAGTGCTGAACAATTTATACGCCCAAACTCAAATGCAAGTGACTTTTGGTATTAACATGGTGGCGTTAGAAGACCAACGTCCTAAATTGTTTAACCTTAAAGAAATGCTCAATAGCTTTATTCGTCATCGTCGCGAAGTGGTGACACGTCGTACGGTATTCGAATTACGCAAAGCCCGCGACCGTGCACATATCCTTGAAGCACTAGCGATTGCTTTAGCTAATATTGATCCAATCATCAAAATGATCCGCAACTCAACAACGCCAGCCTTGGCCAAAGTCGCGTTGGTTTCAGAAGGTTGGGAGCTTGGCAATGTTGCACCAATGCTTGAAAAGTCCGGTGATGATGCCGCTCGTCCAGAATGGTTAGAAGATGAGTTTGGGATCCGTGATGGTAAATATTACCTAACAGAGACCCAAGCCCAAGCGATTTTAGATCTTCGTTTACATAAGCTAACCGGTTTAGAACACGAAAAAATCATTGCTGAATATCAAGAGTTGTTAGATCTTATTGCTGAGTTACTCTATATCCTTGGTACCCCTGAACGTTTAATGGAAGTTATTCGTGAAGAGTTGAATCAAATCCTAGAAGACTTTGGTGATGAACGTCGGACGGAAATTTCAAATTCAACCCATGATTTATCGCTAGAAGATTTAATCACGGAAGAAGATGTTGTGGTGACTTTGTCACATGAAGGTTATGTTAAGTATCAGCCATTGTCTGAATACGAAGCACAGCGTCGTGGTGGTAAGGGTAAAGCAGCAACTAAGATGAAAGACGAAGATTTCATCGAACGTTTGTTAGTAGCTAATACCCATGACACAATTTTATGTTTCTCGAATCGTGGCAAACTATACTGGCTTAAAGTGTTCCAGTTACCGTTGGCTTCTCGCCAAGCTCGTGGCAAACCGATTATTAATCTGTTGTCGCTAGAGAAAGACGAACGTATTACCGCTATTTTGCCGGTGCGTGAATACTCAGAAGACAAGTGTATCTTGATGGCTACGGCTGCGGGTACGGTTAAAAAGACATTATTATCAGCTTACTCACGTCCACGTGCTAACGGCATCATTGCTGTCAATCTACGTGACGATGATGAATTGATTGGCGTTGCATTGACCACCGAAGGTCAAGACGTGATGTTATTCTCTGATGAAGGTAAAGTGGTTCGTTGTTCTGAATCGCAATTTAGAACCTTAGGTCGTACCGCGACCGGTGTACGCGGCATGAAACTCGATGAAGGCCAAAAAGTGGTATCACTGATTGTTCCTCAAAACGATGGTCCAATCTTGACCGTGACTGAAAATGGCTACGGTAAGCGAACAGTGCTTGAAGATTATCCGGCGAAGAGTCGTGCAACGAAAGGCGTGGTATCAATCAAGGTTAGTGATCGTAATGGTTTAGTGATTGGCGCGGTCCAAGTGGAAGAAAACGACGAAATCATGATGATCTCTAATCGCGGTACGCTAGTTCGTACTCGGGTTAGTGAAGTATCAACGGTAGGTCGTAACACTCAAGGTGTGACATTAATCAGAACCGCAGAAGACGAGAAAGTTGTCGCGCTGCAGCGAATTGATGAAATGGAAGAACCTGAAGAAATTATTCCAACAGATGGTGAGGCCCTAGAAGGTGAACAACCGACAGGTGAAACACCAATAACAGATGTCGATGCGACGGGCGAAGAGCCTGAAGCAACTGAGCCTCCGACCGAGGACTAGACATTCCATTTAAAAGAGCGCTTCGGCGCTCTTTTTTTTGGTATATACCAATTTTTGAGAGAACAAATTAATGAAAACTGTTTATAATTTTTGTGCCGGTCCCGCAATGCTACCTACTGCTGTGATGGCGAAAGCGCAACAGGAATTAGTAGACTGGCAAGGTCATGGCATTTCGATCATGGAATTTAGTCATCGCGATAAAAACTTTGTCAAAGTTGCTCAGGAAGCCGAGCAAAATTTGCGCGACTTAATGAATATCCCCGATAATTATAAAGTGCTATTTAGTCACGGTGGGGGACGCGGCCAGTTTTCCGCCGTGCCACTCAATTTAATTGGCTTAACGGGTAAGGCTGATTACTTAGTGACGGGATCTTGGTCTAAGTCAGCTGTGGTTGAGGCCAAAAAATACGGTGAAATTAACGTGGTTGCCGAGCCTACCGTGGTTGATGGCTTAACGAGTATCGCAGATCCAAGTCAATGGCAGCTCTCGCCCGATGCCGCTTATTTTCACTATTGCCCTAACGAAACCGTTGATGGTATCGAGATGTTTGACGAACCGCAGGTCGATGTTCCTTTAGTTGCCGATTTGTCGTCGACTATATTGTCACGGGTGATTGACGTGAGTAAATACGGCTTAATTTATGCTGGCGCGCAAAAAAATATTGGACCCTCTGGCTTATCTATTGTGATCGTTCGTGATGATTTGATTGGTCATGCACTTAAAACAACCCCGTCCATATTTGATTACCAACTGATGAGTGATAATGACTCGATGTTTAATACGCCACCAACCTATGCTTGGTATTTGGCTGGGGAGGTATTTAAATGGCTTAAAGAGCTCGGTGGTGTTGAGGTCATTGAACGGATTAATCTTGAAAAATCTAATTTTCTCTATAATTACATTGATAATAGTGACTTTTATTACAATAAGGTTGTTCCAAAGCAACGTTCGCGAATGAACGTGACCTTTTTGTTACGTGATGATTCACTCAATGACGAGTTTTTAGCGCAAGCTGACGCCGCTGGTTTGTTGGCACTGAAGGGGCATCGTAGTGTTGGAGGCATGAGAGCAAGTCTTTATAACGCCATGCCAATCGCTGGTGTTCAGGCGCTAGTTAATTTTATGGATGATTTTTCTAAAAGGTAATATTTTGGATTGAGAATGTCGACATATTATGTCGACATTCTATCAGGTTTCACCTAAACTAACCTTTTTGTTTAGGAGATACTCTATGACAGCGATTGAAGAGTTTATTAAAAAGGAATCGTCAGCGGGCCTGGTGCTGATTTTTGTGACCTTTATTGCACTGGTATTAAAAAATACCGGTTTATCGGAATTTTACGATGCCTTTTTAAATACCCCGGTTGAAATTCGCTTTGGCGGTTTACATATCGATAAACCGCTTTTATTGTGGATTAACGATGGCTTGATGGCGGTCTTTTTTCTGTTAATCGGCCTTGAAGTTAAACGAGAGCTGCTCGAAGGACACTTATCTTCAATATCACAGGTGATATTGCCGGGTGTCGCTGCGATTGGTGGGATGGTCGTTCCTGCCGCGGTTTATCTTTATTTTGTCGGCTTAGATAGTACGGGTACGCAAGGGTGGGCTATACCAACAGCAACGGACATTGCCTTTGCATTGGGCGTGCTGTCTTTATTGGGTAAACGTGTCCCTGTGTCGCTAAAAATATTCTTGATGGCCTTAGCTATCATTGATGACTTAGGCGCCATCGTGATTATCGCCCTGTTCTATACCGCTGAATTATCAACTTTATCGATTACTATTGCCGCAGCCGCACTCAGCGGATTAATCGTGATGAATCGTTTGGGGGTGACACGAAAGGCCGCCTATGTGTTAGTCGGAGTTGTGTTGTGGGTCAGTGTTTTAAAATCGGGAGTTCACGCAACATTAGCAGGCGTCGCTTTAGCCTTTACTATTCCCCTGACAACCAAAGGGAGTGATAAATCGATGCTCAAAACCATGGAGCATGATTTACACTATTGGGTCGCCTTCTTTATTTTGCCATTATTCGCGTTTGTTAATGCCGGCGTTGACTTTAGAAACATTTCTGCTGATCAGATTTTAACCCCGGTTCCTATGGGCATTGCATTCGGGTTATTCGTTGGTAAGCAAATTGGAGTGTTCGGCTTTAGTTTTATTGCGATTAAACTGGGTTTAGCTAAATTGCCTGACTCAAGTAATTATCGACAGCTTTATGGCGTATCGGTGTTAACTGGTATCGGATTTACCATGAGCTTATTCGTTAACTCATTAGCTTTTACTGATCCAACACAGTTTATGTTTGCCGATAAATTGGCCATTTTAGTCGGTTCATGCCTTTCTGGTCTGGTTGGTTATGCGATATTATATCGAAAAGCGCAGCCGTAATTACAATTTTCGGTAGGTTTAGCGCGGTAAATACAGGATCATGACCGCGCAAAAAACAATTAAGCCGACAAAAAATACGATAAACTTTGAGTTATTTTTTGTCGGTGCTTTAATTTTATACTGAATCATTTCTTGTTCACACGCTGGGCAAACTCCTGCATGTACCAGCGGAATACCACAGCCACTACAACGATTACGCTTCATTTTAATCTCTATTCATTGAGTATATATCAAGATTGTACGCCACCATCAGAATCACTCATTGATCTAAATCACGGGTGCAATTTAATCAATTTATCACCACAAATGATTTTTCATCAGAATAAACTTGACTCTAATACAAAATGATTACTATCATAGGTTTGTTAAACCACTTCGTAGCCAGAGGATTGGCGTAGAATATAAGTACAAAACAAGGATGTCGCATGGATGCATTAACGATAAAACTTCCCGCTGAGCTCGAAATTTCTGAAGTGACCCAGTGTCATTCGGACATTCTCAAACAGCTTACCGATTGTGATCCCCAACAAGAAATTAAAATTGATGCAAGTGACCTTTGGCGTATTGATACCGCTGGCATTCAGCTATTGGTCTCATTGGTTGACGAAGCATCATCTCAAAACAAATCTATTACTTGGCATGACATAACTGATGAACTCAAAGAGTGTGCAACACGCTTAGGGTTATTCGACGTTTTAAATTACGCCGCCCCCCAGAATTAAGGAGAGCCTAATGGCAAAGATTCTAGTAGTTGATGACTCAGCATCAATACGAAATATGGTTTCTTTTACACTACAACAACAAAAATACGAAACAATAGAGGCTGTTGATGGCGTCGATGGCTTATTAAAGGCTAAAGCGGGGAAGTTTGACCTTGTGATTACCGACGTCAATATGCCGAATATGGATGGTATTACTTTATGTCGAGAATTAAGACAGTTGCCCGCATTCAAGTTTACCCCAGTACTGATGTTAACAACGGAAAGTTCGACAGATATGAAAATGAAAGGTAAATCAGCGGGAGCGACAGGTTGGTTGGTCAAACCTTTTAATCCTGACAAACTTCTATCAACGATTAAACGTGTTATTAGGTAGTTATTTATGAGCATCGATCTTTCGCAGTTCATTCCAACATTCCTCGAAGAAAGTTTTGAGGGCTTAGAGTTAATGGAATCAAGCTTATTGACCTTAGAGCAAGGTGATAATGATTCTATTCATGCCATCTTTCGTGCCGCTCATTCGATAAAAGGGGGAGCTGGCACCTTTGGCTTTGATAAGGTCACTGATTTTACCCATGAAGTTGAAACTTTACTTGACGAAATGCGAGATGGTCGTCGAAGTGTCAATCAATCCGATGTTAATCTCCTGCTTAAATCAGTCGACTGTATTAAACTGTTAATTGAATGCGCTCGAGATGGTCAAGAATGTAACGATCCTTCAATTAATGAAGTGCATATAGACCTTGAACATACTCTCAATTCAAGTAGGGCTGTCGAAAACCCTCAAGAGTCAGAACAGTCTAGCAGTGAGGGAAAAGGCGATAATTCTTGGTTTATTAGCTTTAAACCTAATCATGAAATGTTACAGACAGGCAATGATCCTATTCATATCTTTAATGCCTTGGAAGAGCTCGGCAGTTTACTGGTTGAAGTTGACGTTAGTGAATTACCCCCCTTAAAGGTGTTACACCCAGAAGAGTGTTATTTTACTTGGCAATTGACACTACAGAGCCCTTGTGAAGCTGAAGATATTTCTGAAATCTTTGAATGGGTAGAAGATGATTGCGAATTGTCGATTATCAAACTAGATCAAGAAAGAGTGTCAGTTGATGGTATAAACGCTAATCAAGGCATGACGCCAGAGGCCTTATCAGTGGCGGAGGAGAGCAACCAAATCATTACGAGTGCTGCCGAAAATTCAAATACAGAAAATAAACCCAAAACTGAAATTAAGGCTAAACCTGTCGCTGACGGCGGTTCGATTCGAGTTGGAATTGATAAAGTTGATGCCTTAATTAATCGGGTCGGTGAGCTAGTGATTACTCAAGCGATGCTACAGCAAGTTGGTGAAGAATTACTCGATGATGAACATGATTTAGTGAGTAAATTACGGGAGGGATTAAGCCAACTTGAAGGTAATACCCGCGATTTGCAGGAAGATGTCATGCGGATTCGAATGCTTCCTATTAGCTTTGTGTTTAATCGATTTCCTCGAATGGTTTACGATATTAGCGCTAAATTGGCTAAAAAAGTTGAGCTCAAGTTAACGGGTGAACAAACAGAACTTGATAAAACAGTGATGGAGAAAATTGGCGATCCATTGGTTCATTTAGTGAGAAACTCACTGGATCATGGTCTTGAAACCCCTGAAGAGCGTTTAGCGGCGGGAAAAAGCGAGACCGGCACGGTCCATTTAAATGCCTACCATCAAGGTGGCTATATTGTCATCGATATTAGTGATGATGGTCGTGGCCTCAATACTGAAAAAATTAAACAAAAAGCGATTGAGAAAGAACTCATTAGTGCTGATCATAACTTAAGCGATGATGAGATTAATGCTTTGATTTTTGCACCTGGATTTTCGACCGCCGATGCGGTGAGTGACCTTTCTGGTCGAGGTGTGGGGATGGATGTGGTCAGGCGAAATATTGAATCACTCGGTGGTCATGTTTCGTTAACATCAGAGGCAGGTAAAGGGTCGACTTTCAGTGTGTGTTTGCCATTAACCCTTGCAATATTAGATGGTCAATTGGTCAATGTTGGTGGCGAAATTTACATTGTTCCCCTGATTTCTATTGTTGAATCGGTTCAAGTGGCTAAAGACGCAATTAAGAAATTAGCCGGTTGTGATAGTTTGTATCTATTTAGAGATGAATACATTCCGCTATATAACATTAGGCAATTATTTACTATTCCAAATACCCCCAAAGAACATGATGAAGGCATGATTATTATCATCGAGAATGGCGGTGGCAAGTTTGCAATGGTGGTTGATGAACTACTGAGCCAGCAACAGGTGGTGTTAAAAAGTTTAGAAAGAAATTATATGTCGGTGGAAGGGATTTCTGGTGCCACCATATTAGGGGATGGCGAAGTCGCATTAATCGTTGATATTAAGGGATTAGCCTCGTTGAAGTTGAAAAAATCGAGACCGGTCAAAGCTCAGCTAATCTTGGCCAATGAAGTACAGGAGATTGCATGACAACAGGAACCGTTGAATTTGAAGACAACAGTGAGCAGGGGAACATGCATCAATATCTCTCCTTTATATTAGCGGGTGAGGAATATGCAGCTGATATTCTAAAAGTTCAAGAGATTAGAGATTGGACATCATCAACGCTGATCCCAAACAGCCCACCCTATATTGAAGGGGTGTTAAATTTACGGGGGGATATTATCCCTATTATCAATTTACGGACCCGTTTTTGTTTAGCGCCCAGTGAACAGTTGCTAAACCGGATTGTTATTGTCCTTAACATTGAAACCAATGGTCGACAACGATTAATGGGCCTATTAGTAGACGCTGTGGCAGATACTTACAATGTCAACATGGACAACGTAAAACCAGCGCCGCCCAGTAGTAGTGTTATTGATAATGAATTTATTGTCGGTTTAACAACATTAGAAAAAAAACTCGTTATTTTACTTGATGTCGATCAGTTACTTAGTTCAGATGAACTAGCAGTTGCATAAAAAATAATCAATAAAAAGATAGATAGCCCACAAGTTCAAGGAGAGCTTAGGAATGAGAACAAATATGCCAGTCACGGATCGTCGGGTTCGTTTAACATCAGGTCAAAACTTGGTGACTAAAACAGATTTACAAGGACGTATTACCTATGTAAACCAAGGTTTTATTGATGTTAGTGGTTTCAGTGAAAAAGAACTCGTTGGTGAGAACCATAACTTGGTCCGTCATCCTGATATGCCAGAAGCCGCATTTTCAGACTTATGGGCAACCTTAGAGCTCGGTCGACCTTGGGTTAAGTTAGTTAAAAATCGATGTAAAAATGGTGATTATTATTGGGTTAAGGCAAATGTTACGCCGTTAAAAAAAGACGGTCGTGTGATTGAATACATGTCTGTGCGTAGTGAGCCAACCGATTTAGAGGTTAGCGATGCCGAGCGTTTATATGCCCAACTTAATCGCAATGAAGCGTCTATCCCAGCACCATCAATGATTAAATCTGAGAATCTAAAAAGTCAAATGTTTGCGCTCGGCGGGGCATGTGCTGCACTTTCTACTATTAGCTCTGTTGGGTTGGCTTTCGCTCCAATCAATCCACTCTTTGCATTAGCGGGTCCTTTCATTGGTTTTGCTGGTTTATTCTACGGTGCGAACCGCATTTTAGAAAATCAAGTGATTAGCGGTATGCGAAACACACGTCAACAATTGGAGTTAATTACTCAAGGTAATTATGCCGCGGATATTAATGTTGAGCTGCCTGGTGAAACGGGTGAGCTGATGCGGATGGTTAAATCAATCCAAATAAGTTTAGGGTTTGAGGTGAATAATGCCAATGAAATGGCTCAAAATGCACAGCGGATCAAAGTGGCATTGGATCGAGTTACCTCGAATGTGATGATGGCTGATAACAATGCAACCATTATGTATTGCAATAATGCGGTGGTTGATATGTTAAGTGCCGCACAAGATGACATTAGACAAGACTTACCGAATTTTGACGCGAATGCGCTAATTGGTACCTCGATTGATACGTTCCATAAAGACCCTTCGCAGCAGCGACGGATGCTTGAAGGATTACAGTCGACCTTTAAAAGTCAAATTCAGATTGGCCCGCGTCACTTCACCTTAATTGCCTCACCGGTGATTGATGATAGTGGCACACGCCTTGGCAGTGTGGTTGAGTGGGCTGATATTACTCAACAGCTTGCCGCCGAATCAGAAGTTGAAGGGATTATCAGTGACGCGTCACGAGGTATTTTAGATACCCGATTAGATGCCGAAAAATATGATGGTTTTATTGCTAAAATTGCCGGTGGCATGAACGAGATGCTTGATGCTATCGTCGAACCTGTCAGCGAAATTAATCGCGTTGTGGCAGCCCTCGCTGAGGGAGACTTAAGTGCTCGCATGGACGGTAATTTTGAAGGTGAATTCGCAGAACTTGATAATTCACTACAGATCGCGATGGTGAAGTTAGAGGGAATTGTTGGTGAAATTCGTAACGCTAGTGGTTCTATTGCCTCGGGCGCTGAAGAGATATCGAAAGGTAATAGTACTTTAAGTACGCGCACCGAAGCACAGGCTGCGAGTCTTGAAGAAACCGCTGCCAGTATGGAAGAAATGACCGCTACGGTACGTCAAAATGCGAAAAATGCACAAAATGCCAATAAATTGGCTGAAAATGCCAAGGTCCTTGCTGAACAGGGCGGGGAAATATCGGCCAAAGTTGTCCATTCTATGAGCGAGATTAGCCGTTCTAGTACGCAAATATCTGAGATTATTGGTGTTATCGATGAAATCGCATTCCAAACCAACTTATTAGCCCTAAACGCAGCTGTTGAAGCGGCTCGAGCGGGTGAACAAGGTCGTGGTTTTGCCGTGGTTGCTGCTGAAGTACGTAATTTGGCACAACGTAGTGCTGGTGCTGCTAAAGAGATTAAAGGCCTGATTAGTGACAGTGTGGCTAAAGTTGAAGAAGGGGGTCGTTACGTTGATGAATCAGGTAAAGCGCTGACGGAAATTGTCAGTGCAATCCATGAGGTTTCAACCATCGTTGGTGAAATAGCATTGGCGAGTAGTGAGCAAGCAACGGGCATCGATCAAGTCAACGTTGCGGTGTCTGAAATGGATGAAGGAACACAACAAAATGCGGCGTTAGTTGAAGAAGTTGCAGCTGCCTCAGAAGGAATGGAAGAACAAGCCGTTCAACTACGTCAATTGGTTGGTTTCTTTTCAAATCATGGTGTAAAGACAAAAACTATCATAACGGAACCGCTCAAGGCGGTTAGCCGACCGAGTCCTGTGACCAGAAAGAAAACCGCGACAAAGAGTAGTATAACTAGCGCATCAAATGCAATGGAATGGGAAGAATTCTAGGATTAGTGATGACTACTACAGAAAAAGGAGCTAGACCATTAGCTCCGCGTCAAGACAATGCCCGTGAGTTCACGTTTACTTTGAGCGATTTTAAGCAAGTAAAAAATCGTTTATACGATCATGCGGGTATTGCATTGGCGGATCATAAACTGGACTTAGTTTATAACCGGTTGGTTAGACGCATTAGAGCACTAAAAGTGAAAAGCTTTCGTGAGTATTTCATTGCTCTTGATAATTCTCCTGAAGAGTTTAATCATTTTATTAACGCAATGACGACTAATTTAACGTCATTTTATCGTGAAGCGCATCATTTTGAATACATTAGTAACACTTATTTACCGGCATTAGCCAAGCAGGGCCAGAAGACTTTACGTGTATGGTCTTCTGCATGCTCTGTTGGTGAAGAGCCTTATAGTATAGCAATTAGTTTGCTGGACTCTAGTGTTAAAATCTCCGATTGGAAAATTGAAATCTTTGCCACGGATATTGATACCAATGTTTTGGCTACAGCCAAGACGGCGGTTTATCCAATGAAACGGATCGAAGGGTTATCCCTAAAGAGAAAGAAAATTGGATTTTTACGGGGCAAAGGCACGCACAAATCTTACGCAATGGTTAAACCAAGCTTACAAAGCTGGGTGAAGTTTGATCAGTGTAATTTAATGGAAGCATGGCCCGTAACCGGGCCGCTCGATATTATTTTTTGTCGCAATGTAATGATTTATTTTGATAAAGAGACTCAATGGAAATTATTAGAGCGTATGGCCACCTTGCTAAAACCTGGTGGGCTGTTGTGCATTGGTCATTCTGAGTCGCTGCCAAAAGGGATGACCACTCTAAAATTACTGGGCCGCACGATATATCAAAAAATAAAATAGGAATTGCATGATGAATGATGCCCAAAGACGAATAAAAGACCAAGACATGCCTAAATATCCTGAGTTTAATCACATCAGGAGATTCTGGATGCCTCAGCGTCATCGTTACGGGGTAAAAGTAGTCGCTGGTGATTATTATGTGACGAAACAAGACGAAATGATTTCGACTGTACTAGGATCCTGTGTTGCAGCTTGCATTAGAGATCCGAAAACGGGAGTGGGGGGGATCAACCATTTTATATTACCGGATTCAGATTGTGACATATTATCATCATCGAATAGATATGGTGTGTTCGCGATGGAGCAGTTGATTAACTCCATTACTAAATATGGTGGTCACCGAGCCAATTTTGAAATTAAATTGGTAGGTGGCGGTAATATGATCGGTGGCATGAATGATATCGGTCAACGAAACATAGATTTTATTAAAGATTTTTTAAAAATAGAAGGCTATCACAGTATTGCCGAGGATTTAGGCGGTTTTCAACCTCGTAAAGTGATGTATAACGCCCAAGATGGCCGTCTATTTGTCCAAAAGCTTAAGTGTCAACACCATGAGCAATATCTTGAACTTGAAATTGCCAAGCAAAAACGAAAATTAGCGACTGTCAATGATGATGTTGAGTTGTTCAATGAATAGGAGAGGCTGATGAGGGTCATAAAAGTACTCATTGTAGATGATTCAAAACTAGTGAGGCAAATTCTGACTGAGATTTTGAATCAATATCACGAAATTGAAGTGGTAGGCGCCGCTGAAGATGCTTTTGAAGCAAGGGATATGATTAAGGCGTTAAAACCTGATGTTTTAACGCTCGATGTCGAAATGCCCAGAATGGATGGTGTGACTTTTTTAAAGAATTTAATGCGCTTAAGACCCATGCCAGTGGTGATGTTATCGACACTGACCGAAAAAGGCGCTGATGTTACCTTGCAAGCGTTGGAATTAGGTGCGGTGGATTTCATTACCAAACCAAAGTCAGCGCAATTAATGGGTAACTTATCAGCATTTAATAGCGCGTTAATTAATAAAATAAAAGTGGCGGCGGCAGTCGATGCGAAAGTGATTAATCGTGCAAAATTAAGCATCCCAGAGCTAGTCCCTTTCACTGCTGATTATAGCGAACACACCATTATTGCTATGGGGGCTTCGACAGGGGGAACAGAGGCATTGCGAGATGTTTTGATCAAAATGCCATCAAATTCGCCTGCAATCGTGATAACACAGCATATTCCTGAAAGCTTTAGTAAGCGATTTGCCGAACGTCTTAACCGTCAATGTAAAATGACCGTGCAAGAAGCAACTCATGGTCAAACTATTGAGAAAGGCAATGTTTATGTTGCGCCTGGTGGACTTCACCTTAAAGTTTATTACCACAGCGGTAAATATCTTTGTTCTTTGTGCGATAGTGTCCCTGTCAATCGGCATAAACCTTCGGTAGATGTGATGTTTAATTCGTTGGCGGCTTTGCATCACGCTAATGTCTATAGTGTGTTGCTAACAGGGATGGGGAATGATGGCGCTCATGGTATGTTAAAGCTAAAAAATAAAGGGAATTATGGTTTGATCCAAGATAAAAAAACCAGCTTAATTTGGGGGATGCCAGGCAGTGCTTTTGAATTAAATGCTCATAGCGAAGAAAGTTCACTTGATAAAGTTGCTCAAACATTGCTTAATAGAGTAAGTCAAGGAATGACAACAACGACAAGGAGTCGCGATGTCACCGTTTAAATCTTATATCCTTATTATTGGCATGATAGCTAGTTGTTTTTCTATCATGTGCCTGTGGTTTGATCTTTCTTTTTATTTCCCGATTTTTCTTCAGTTATCGATGTTATTTTTATTAGCATCACAATATCGTTCATTAAAATATACAAATAAAACAAATAGTTTAAAAAATAATACAAATAAAATATCCTCGCCTGATAATGGTGTTAATGCCACGTTGAGTGAGATATATTGTGAATTAGAAGCCACTTTCTCCTTTGAACGTGAAGTGATTAATAGTGAGATTGATCGAGCAACTAACTTGGTCCAAGATGCGGTGGTTGGTATGAGCCAATCATTTCATAAGATGAAGAGTCTAAGCGACCAACAACAAGAAATGATAAATGTCTTAGTTCAAAACACCCATGGCAATGATAGTGGGCTTAATATTCAAGATTTTATCGAAGGCTCGTCTGGGTTATTAGAAGAGTTTGTGACTGTGGTGATTCAAACATCAAAGCAGAGTTTGAAAACACTGAGCTATATTGATGATATGGTCATTAATCTCGACCAAATTTTTAAACTACTCGATAATGTAGAAAGCTTAGCAAGCCGAACGAATTTATTGGCACTCAATGCCAGTATCGAAGCTGCTAGAGCCGGTGAAGTAGGCCGTGGCTTTGCTGTTGTTGCTGATGAAGTGAGAAGTTTATCGGCGGCATCATCAAATTTGAATAATGAAATAAAAGCAGCAATCGATAGTTCACAGTATACCATTAATATATTACGGAATTCTGTTGAACAAATGGCGTCATCTGATATGACTCAAACCTTAGAAACCAAAGCAAAAATCAGTGAAATGACCTTATCCGTTGGTGATGTAAGTGGTCAAATGAAGCACACTATTGCTACCCTTAGTACAATGGGCGTTGAGATGGATAATGCTGTTGGCGAAGCGGTTCGTTCGCTGCAGTTTGAAGATATTACGACCCAAGCACTGCAGTCTGTGAGTGTCAATATCGATCAGTTTAATGCCATTAGTATTGAGTTAAAACGATTATCAGAAAATAATGAACCAATTGACATTCAACTAGAAATGATTAGGCGAGTGTGTGGTTCCGTTAGAGAAAAAGCAGCAAGTACTAAAGCACACCGAACTGTGTCTCAAGATGGCATGGAAGAAGGCGAAGTAGAGTTATTTTAACAAAAGTAAGGAAATAAACATGGCTATAATTAGTTCAAAATCAGTGGATGATAAAAATATTTTGATTTCAGTGTCAGATAGATTCGATTTTTCGCAATATAAAGTGTTTAGAGACAGTTATTGTGATTGTAATCAGGCGGGGACACTGTTTCGTCTTAATTTGAGCAAAGCTAATTATATGGATTCATCAGCTTTGGGTATGTTGTTGTTACTTAAAGAACATGCTGACCAAATTAAAGGTAAAATCGTGATCGAAAATCCAAATGATGCAATTAATAAAGTACTTGAAATTGCTCAGTTTCAGCATTTGATGGAAATAGTGAGATAATTTGGTGAATGATCTTATCGCCACAAACGAAAAGACAATTTTAATTGTTGGTAGCGACCCCAATTACCGTAATCGATTAGCTGAAATTATCACGGAAGAGGGTTTCCAGGCAATTACTGCAAATGATGGCATGAAGGGCATGGTTAAGTTCTATCAGGAAGAACCTGATCTTGTGCTACTCGATTACCAACTTGAAGGGATGTCTGTCCTGGAAGCTTGTCGCCAATTAAAAGCACTTTCGAGTGAACGTTTAGTGCCGATCATTATCATTTCTGGTTATTTAAATGATGAGGCAATTACCGACTGCATTCAAGCTGGTGCCGACGATATTGTTTTTAAACCATTTTCAATGACCATATTTAGAGCACGGATCTATGCGATGTTTAGGATTGGTGATCTTTATCAGAAGTTATTCACGTTAAAAAATCAACGGGAAAGTGATGAGGAACTAGCGGAACAGCTGTTTAGTGAAGTGGTCGAAAAAGGTAATATTGCAGAAGATCAAATAAAAATATTTAAGCGCTCCGCTGAGACATTTAGTGGTGATGTGCAGTTAACTGCACTTTGCCCTAATGGTGATATCAACGTGCTGCTTGGCGACTTTACCGGGCATGGTTTAAGTTCAGCGATTGGCGCTATTCCTTTATCTGATACATTTCGTACCATGACAGATAAGGGATATGGTCCGCTCGATATTGTGAAGCAAATTAACCGTAAAATGCACTGTTTACTACCGACCCATATGTTTTTGGCGTTATCGATGGTGTCATTCTCAATTTCAGAGCGTGTAGCCTATGTTTGGAATGCTGGGATGGAGGATATCTTTATTTTTGATGCTAGCACGGGTTTACTTAAACATCGTATTGCTTCATTTCATCCTCCTTTAGGTATTGTGGCTCACCTACTTAATGAAATTAAACCGGAAGTGATCCCATTAGGAGAACAAGATCGGATTATTTTATACAGTGATGGGATTGTTGAAGCGCGCAACCGTTCGGGTAATTTCTTTGGAGAGCAACGTTTAATCGAAGCGACTCAACAGGGATTTGAAGATGGGGATGTTCAAGGGCACATTATTGCAGCGTTGGAAGTGTTTTGTGAAGATTTACCACAAGATGATGATGTCTCATTGGTCGATATTAATTGTGATGTTGCACTATACGATGATTTGACCAATATGAATTCATCAGAACAGGTAGTTGACACTACTGACGTTGATATCGAGCTTAATGGCGAAACCATGGAGCAATGGACTTGGCAGATGTCTTTGCTCGGTAATAAATTGTCTCATGTTAATCCAGTTCCTTTAATTATGAACCAATTGCAAGAATTAGAGGGACCTGGAGATCATTGGCACAGCTTGTTTACTGTATTAACAGAACTGTATGTTAATGCTTTGGATCACGGTGTGTTAAAACTTGATTCTGCGATGAAAAACTCCCCTGAAGGTTTTGCTCAGTATTTTGAGGAAAAAGATCTTAGGTTGGAAAATATCGATAAAAATAGCTTTGTTAAAATTCAGCTCCATCATGAAACTGTTGAAACAGGAGGGAGGTTATCTATTACTATTGTCGATTCAGGTAATGGTTTTGAATTTTCACCTTGGATTGAAAATGACCTTTGCGAAGAGACGTCGCTTGCCACCAATCAGTTTAGTGGTCGAGGGATTAAGTTAGTCCGACAAATTTGTAAAAAACTGCTATATCTCGAAAATGGAAGTGTGGTTAAAGCGGTGTTTTTTTGGAATAAATAGCCTTAAAGTCATGGACATGGGTCATGACTTTAAGGCTATTCTTGCATTATGACACTTGGCTCAATTCACCAATTTGATCATCGGTGAGTAATTTGTCAATGTTTAAGAGCAACACCAACTTTTCATTGATCTCTACTAAGCCGTATAAATATTTGGAATTAATACTACCGGCACAACTTGGCGACACTTTAATTTCTGATTGATTAATGGTGTGAGTATCAGACACTGCATCAACAACGATTCCCATCACAATGATTGTGCCGTTATGATTGATATTAAGCACGATAACCACCGTAGTTGGGCCATATTCAATAAATTCGAACGAAAAACGCTCCCTTAAATCGATAATCGGCACAATATTTCCGCGCAGGTTTATTACCCCCTTAATATAAGAAGGTGTCTCTGGTAGGGTTGTGATAGGGGTCCATTCTCTAATTTCGTTGACCTTGAGTATATCAACTCCGTATTCTTCATTATTTAAGTGGAAGGTTAAAAATTGTTTGGCGCCTGTTTGCATCCATTCGATGGTATTATTACCGTCGTATTCATTCGTTTGTTGCATTGTAGTTCCCTCTACATTTAATGGCAGGAAAATTATTCAAAGCTATGGTTGAACCTTGTCATCATTTCTGGTTAATATAGTGATTAAATCTAATACCAAAGAGCTAGTTACTAGCCTAACGGATTTTTAGCATAAACTGCAATTTATTTTGAATCTTATTTACAGGGAGTAATACATGGATTCCAGCAAGCAAGTTTTGATTGTTGATGATAGTAAGTTAACTCGAATGATTATCTCGAAAATCATTTCAGTTCAATATAGCGATTGGAAAATTGTTGAGGCGGTTGATTCTAGCAGCGCTCTTATCGAATCAGAGAATACTCAGTTTGATTTTATTACCCTAGATTACAATATGCCTGGTGCGTCTGGGTACGAAGTCTATCCGCAATTAAGGCAACTACAACCCGATGCCGACATAGCTATTTTTACTGCAAATATTCAGAGTTCAGTCAGGAAAAAATTTGAAGATCTTGGTGCGAAATTTTATAGCAAACCAATTAATCAAGATGTACTGATCAATTTTTTTGCTGAAGAGGCTCACTAATGATCGAAAAAATATTAACCGAAGATTATCGAGATACCTTTAGTGAGCTGTTTAATATTGGGATGGGTAAAGCAGCAAGTTCCTTAAGTGAAATGCTGAATGAAGAAGTCATTTTGACTGTGCCTAAATTTCAAAGCATGAGTTATCGTGATGCCATGACTATGTTTGGCAGTGAAGACAATGTTCAAATTGACGCCGTAGAGCAAAAGTTCGTTGGTGATTTCTCTGGTAGTGCTTACTTATTTTTCAGCGGTGAATCATCAAGAGAGCTAGTTAGGCGTATTTTACAAGATGATGTTGCTGCGGATACATTGGGTGAACTAGAGCAAGACACTTTAACTGAAGTGGCTAATATCATTCTAAATGCATGCTTTGGCAGTATTGCTGAAGTATTAGGATGTGAGCTGGAGAGCGAAGTGCCGTTGTTGGTTTGTGGTAATGTTAATGAGGTGTTGTCAATCGATCGGATGCAATTTGGTGAAGAGCCGGTTGTTATTACTTTATCGATGACTTTCTCTTTACCAGACCAATTAATTAAAGGTCAAGTTTCTTTACTAATGACCACCTCATCGGTTAACCGATTGGTGACAGAACTTGAAAGGTATATTCAGCTCTATGTTTAGTTGCATTTGAGTGAGCAAGCAGATACCGTAGTCTTCATTAAGATAAGATCACGGATACATCTTTTGTTTACATTTTTCAAGTCAAAACCACCGATCGATACCGATGCTAAACAATGGTTATTTTTACAATTTAACCGATTATTTGACCATTTAGGCACGGCTCACTTTAACAACGAAGCGGTGTTGGTTCTGCCAACACCTGCGTTCTTTCCTGCCAACGAAAATAATGCCGAACAAATGGCCATCACCACGTTAGAACAAGTCAAAATTTATTGTGGCATGCATCAATGGCCAATCAACATCAGCCTTGCTGCTGACCGAAAACCCTTGCCACAACTAACATTCAATAATCAATTTCATGGCACCGATACTATAGTGACCAATGACTTTTCGGACAACAACAGAATTGATATTAAACTCGACTTGAAAAAATTTCCGAAAGCAGACACCTTAGTGGCGACATTAGTTCAGCAGCTGAGCGCCGTGTTGTTAGCGTATACTAAGATTAAACCAAGCCAACAAGATTATATAGCGGTGACTGAGTTACTTGGGACATTTTTAGGCTTCGGCGTTATGTTAGCCAATACTTCGTATCAATTTAGAGGGGGTTGTGGCAGTTGTTATCAAAGTGGGGCAAATCGACAAACAGGGTTGAGTGAAGAAGAAATGATTTACTCACTAGCTATTTTTTGCCAATTAAAAGGAATAAAGAATAGCATTGTACTTCCGCATTTAAAGGGCTATTTAAAATCTGTTTATAAGCAATCTGTTAAAGATATGATAAAAAATGGAGATGATTTTTCTAGGCTACAAGCTCGCTTATAGCCTAGAGGGAGTGGTAACTATTAACGACGTTTACGCTTAGGTTTTTTCTTTTTAACTTTGCCTTCGAGGAGGTCGGCCGCAATTTTTTCATCAACGATGATTTGTTCTGCGGTGGTCATCTCTGGTGTTTCAAGGCAAATACGACCGATAATGCCTTGGCGGTATTCGTGGAGTAGCACTTCGCAAGTTTTATGCATATCGACTCGGCCACCAGCACGCTTAAAGCCACGTACCGCACCTACAGCTTCCATAAACTCCCAATCGCCTTCTGGTAGGCTATCCATTTTATAACGTTTCTTTAATAATTCTGGATACTGCTTCATCAGGTATTCAGCGGCATAAAAAGCGATGTCATCATAATCGAAAGCAGTGTCTTTAATTGCACCAGTAATGGCTAAGCGGTAACCACTGTTTTCGTTATGTACTTTTGGCCATAAAATCCCAGGAGTGTCACATAACACAATGCCATTTTTAAGGTTTATCCGTTGTTGACGTTTGGTCACTGCTGGTTCATTACCCGTTTTAGCAATAACTCGCCCGGCTAATATGTTGATGATGGTTGATTTTCCAACATTCGGGATCCCCATAATTAATGCACGGATATCCTTGCCTGGTTCATCTCGATGAGAGACTAATTTACGGCACAAATCCATGATTTTTTGTACTTGTGCTGGTTCTGTCGTGGTAATGGCTAATGAAGAAACACCATGCTGTTGATCAAGGTGCTGTTGCCATAATTCGACGATTTCAGGATCGGCTAAGTCACATTTATTAAGTACTTTAATTAATGGCTTGTCACCACGTAACTCTTGAGCGAAAGGGTTTTCACTTGAATAGGGGATTCTAGCATCGACGACTTCAATAACGATGTCTATTTGGCCCATAATTTCATGCATTTCTTTACGCGCTTTATGCATGTGGCCCGGAAACCATTGGATAGAGTTTCTACTCATTTGACTTATAACCTTTTTAACTTTTATGTTTGGCTTTTGGTATACTTAATTGAAGATCTACAACAAATACGTGATTTTTAATCCCTTAAAGCTATATTTTGTGTAGTTTTTCACGTTTTAGGTACAGCGTTTTCACAGTTTGGGTGTAGTTTACTCTATTTAATACCCTAAAGTGTGTTTTTCGTTGTTATGGTAGGGGTTATTTGTGATGTCTATTTTCGCGAACTCATGGGTGATACGTAAGGTGATGTCTCTCGAAGAGTATTGATAATTATTTCTCTCAACCATGCATTGACTGGATCATTGTCGCAGTCAATGTGCAAAAATATTTTACCGACTGTAAATACCCTCCAGTCTAGTTAACCTGAGCTCGGGATAAGAAACTTTACCCAATAACGCTATTTAAATGGTTATCGGCGTTATTTTTATTCGAAATAGCCAGCTATTCGCTCGTAAAAATGCCTTGATACCCACCTAAATCTCGTCACTGGGTCACACGAGCTGATGTTTTGTTTTTAATTACAGACTTTAAAATTAAAACATCTTATATCTCATCTTGATACAAAGCTCTTTATCCCGAGTTCAGGTTAATTAATTATATCGATTGATATTCATGATGAAGCAACCCCAATCTAATATCATTATACCATTGCCCTCGTAGTTTAATTCCCTCACGCAAGCAGCCTTCATGGACAAATCCAAGGGACTGTAACAGTTTGATAGAAGCATTGTTACCATCGACCACGCAAGCTGTCACTTTATGAAAACCACAGTCATTAAACACAAAATTAAGCAGTGCTGATGCTGCCTCTTTTGCCAAACCTTGGCCGTGAAATTGCGGAAATAATAAAAAGCCGATTTCAGATTGACGATAAGGTAGCCACTGGGCAATTATCCCTATGATGCCGATGGCTTGATCCGTGACTTTGTCTCTGATCACTAAGGTTAACCATTGCTCTGATTCTATGTGCCAGTTAGTCATTCGTGATAAGAATTTATCGTTGACTTGTTCTGGGCTCAAACCGTCACTGACGAACTTTATAATATCCTGGTTTTGATATAGTTTTTCAAATATAGGCCAGTCTTCATTGTTCATGGTTGTTAAGGTTAAACGCGTTGTCTCGATATTCACTCTCATATCCTTGTAGGGCCAAAATAAAATATATTAGTTCTTTTATATCATGGACGAGCTAACTCATGTATAACGGCACTATGAAAATACCTAAACGAATACAACCGTTAGTTGAAGACGGTTTGGTTGACGAAGTTATCAGCCAATTAATGAGTGGCAAAGAAGCGACTGTTTATATGGTGCGCTGCGGTGAAGAGATTCGTTGCGCTAAAGTTTATAAAGAAGCGATTAAACGGAGTTTTAAAAAGGCAGCACAATATCAAGAAGGGCGAAAAAGCCGTAATAGCCGTCGTTCCAGAGCAATGGAGAAAGGTTCAAAGTACGGCCGGGAACAACAAGAGAAATCATGGCAGAATGCCGAAGTTGATGCCTTGTATAAATTAGCTGATGCTGCAGTGAGAGTCCCAAAACCTTTTGGTTGTTTCGATGGTGTGTTGTTAATGGAACTTATCACCGATGAGGAGGGTGATGTTGCGCCACGTTTAAATGATGTGATGATGGATGAAACACAAGCGAACGAAGACTTTGAATTGATGATAGTTTATATCGTAAGAATGCTCTGTGCAGGAGTTATCCACGGTGATTTGTCCGAATTTAATGTTTTAGTGGACGAGTATGGTCCGGTGATTATTGATTTGCCACAGGCGGTTGATGCCAGTGCCAACAATAATGCCAAGGCAATGCTGACCCGTGACGTTAATAATATGCGGACCTACTATAGCCAATTCGCGCCTCAATTATTGCAAACAGATTATGCTAAAGAAATGTGGGGGCTTTATCAGCAAGGTAAATTAACCCCAGATACTATATTAACCGGCCATGTTGATGCCGACACGTCTATCGCCGATGTTGACTCTGTACTTCATGAAATTAATGCAGCTTTCGATGAAGAACAAGCGCGGATCCAGCGCATTGCCGATGCCAATGAGTGATTAAAGTAAAGGTTGCCACACTCGATTAGCGCGGGGAATGAAGTAATTGTCAGGATTAAAAGACAGCACGACATTTTCCGCTCTGCCAATTATTTCTGCCCGAGGAATAAAACCGTAAACCCGAGAGTCACTGCTGTTACGTCGGTTATCTCCTAATACCAAATAGCTATCTGGTGGTACAACAACGAGATCAAATGAATCATAACGGCTAGCGCGATCTTTGATTAATGCAATCAAATGGGGATTGTTGGGTAAATTTTCACTGAGGATCAATTTGTCAGCGTTGGATGTTTGATCGATGTATTGAACCGGTTGACCATTAATGATTAGTTGATTGTTAATCATTGCGATACGATCCCCCGGTTGGCCGATGACGCGTTTAACCATCCGAGTATCCGCTGCTTTTGATTCGAAGACGATAATATCGCCACGTTGTGGTTCACTAAGTCTTAACAGTGAGTGGTTAATAAATGGTATTTTTATGTCATAAGCAAGTTTGTTAATACCGATTCGATCGCCAATCTCAATGGTTGGTTTCATGGAACCCGAGGGGACAGAATTCCAATCAGCAATAGCACTTCGAAACACGCTCATCAAGATAATAAATAAGATAAATCCTTTGTTTTGTTGCAGTAGCTTTTTGACTTTAAACATATAATCTCCTTTAATTGTTACTCAGTAGGCAACAATAATGAATAAAGGTTCATTTCATTGGGTAAAAGTCCTATAATCGCGCTAATTTCGGTTACTTAGGCTATTGAGGCTTAGAATGTTTAAAAATTTATTGTTAGGGTTGTCACTTATCTTCGGCTTATTGGCTTGTACTCCAGAGCCAAAGAATGCTGAGACCCAGGTGCTTTATAAAGAAGGTATTGATTACCGTGTGGTATCGGGAATTGGCGTTGATAAACTAAGCACTCCTTTTATTATTGAATATTTTTGGCTTGGTTGCCCGCACTGTCAGGCATTTGAACAACCGCTCGAACATTTCTTGTCAGCTAATCCTGATTTTAAAGTGATTAAACGACCTGCAGGCGGCGGGGCGCGTTGGACTTTGGATGCCAAGATATTTTATGGACTGGAACATCTTAATAAGTTGGCTCATTTACCTCAGTTATTTGACTTGTATCGAGGCAAGCAAGTATTACCTAATAAACAAGTGATTAGTGAATTTTTACAGAGTATTGAGATTGAGCCACCCAGCTTTTTCGAATTGATTAATACTAACGCTAAAATCTCAGCCCGTGTTGCTGAAAATGTTAAAGAGATGGCGGCGAATCAATTAAAGGGAGTGCCAGCAATTATTGTTAATGGTAAATATCTGGTGACTGCGGGTCCTGACACGGATTTTTTTGGTTTAGTAAAATATTTGTCAGCGTTGTAAATGATGAAAAGTATATTTTTTATTGTCTGCGCTTGGTTGCTCGTTTTTGGCGCTAATGCGACTACTTTTACGTTCACCGCGATTCCCGATCAAGATGAAACACAACTAAACACCCGCTTTGGTAAGGTTGCCGAGTATTTGTCACAACAATTGAATGTGGATGTCAGATATGTGCCAGTGAAATCATACAGTGCGGCAATTACTGCGTTTCGGAACAATCAGGTGCAGTTAGCATGGTTTGGTGGCTTATCGGGTGTTAAAGCTCGCCATTTAGTACCTAACTCTGTAGCTATTGCCCAAGGTTATGAGGATCAATTTTTTAAAAGCTATTTTATTGCTCATCATTCGACTGGCTTTAAATTGGCTGGTCAACTGCCGTTGAATATCGCTGACAGCAGTTTTACTTTTGGTTCTAAGGGCTCAACGTCTGGCCGTTTAATGCCAGAGTATTTTTTGCGGCAACGGTTTAACCAACCGCCGAATAAAATATTTAACCGGGTCGGTTTTAGTGGTGATCATTCTCGCACGATTGCATTAGTGCAATCTGGTGCTTGGCAAGTTGGCGTGGTCAATTATGCGGTGTGGGAGCAAGAACTTGCGAGCGGTAAAATTGATTTAAATAAAGTAAATGTTATTTGGACGACGCCGACGTATCCTGATTATCAATGGACTATTCGCGGTGATGTTGAGCAACGTTTCGGTAAGCGGTTTATTGAGCGTGTTACCGATGCTTTATTGACGATGGATGATCCTGATTTATTAAAGAGCTTTCCTCGTCAAAAATTTGTACCAGCCACCAATGCTGATTATGACTCGGTTAAACAAGTCGCTAAAGCCATTAAGTTATTGTAAGTGATGAAAGAGGCTCAACCCACAGTAAAATTTGAGCTGTCTGCACAGGATATCGGTTATGCAGGACATCCGGTATTGGCCGGGGTCAGTTTAACCATTACTCCTGGCGAATCGGTTGCCATTGTTGGCGTTAGTGGCAGTGGTAAATCATCATTGCTTAATACGCTGTATCAACAGCAACCCAATGAAGTTGCTCTATGTCCCCAACATTCAATGCTAGTGACGAGTTTGAGTGTTTATCACAATATTTATATGGGGCAATTACAACATCATTCTTTTTTCTATAATTTGGCTAATTTAGTTAAGCCACTAAAATCACCTTGGCAGCAAGTATTCAAGCTCGCTCAATTATTGGGCTTGGCTGATAAAATAAAAGTATCGGTTGATAAGTTATCCGGTGGTCAGCAACAACGCACCGCGATTGCACGGACGTTATACCAACAAAAAACTATTTTTATCGGTGATGAACCCTTTTCGAATATTGATCCCGTCCAAGGGGTTAACTTACTTAAATTGATTAAGTCACGTCATCAAACGGTGATTGTCGCGTTACATAATCACCAGATGGCGCTTGAACACTTCGACCGGATTATTGCGATTGGCGCTGGTAAAATTGTTTACGACTGCCCAAGTGAGCAATTAACATCGCAACAGCTATTAACAATTTATCAATCCAGTCCAGTGCATGCTTGTGATTAATCAGAGGTCGACAGCAAGCGGTTATCGTCGATTTAGTTTATGGTTGGCATGCATTGGGATTTTAGCATTTATGCTGGCTGATATTGAATTGAGTCAGACCGATCCCGTTGATGAATTAAGCCGAATATTTTGGGGCATCCTAACGCCGGATTTGTCACAAACCGAAGATTTAATCGCAACCATTGCCACCACGCTTTGTTTTGCACTAGTGGCAATCTGCTTATCGGCAATCGTCGGGTTAGCAATATCACCTTTTCATCATTTGTGGTGGGTCAATGGTATTTGTACCTTTGTTCGTTCTATTCATGAGTTGTTTTGGGCACTGATTTTTCTCCAAATATTTGGCTTGTCATCACTAACCGGAGTCTTAGCAATAGCGCTGCCATACGCTGGCACTTTCGCGCGGGTATATCGCGATATTTTAGATCAAGGCTCTGTCGATTTTAATCAGGCTTTCTGTGGCCGTGTTAGTGGGGTATCAAAATGGTTATATGGTGGCGTTGCTCAATGTTGGCCTGCGCTAACCCGTTATACCCGTTATCGGTTTGAATGCGGACTAAGAAGTGCGACGGTGTTAGGGTTTATCGGTTTACCAACCATTGGTTATTATTTGGAAACCGCCTTTAGTCAAGGGTTATACCATCAGGCTGGTGGGCTATTGTTACTGTTTTATGGGGTGATTGCGACGATTAAATATTGGCTTAAAGCCATGCTAATACCGGTTTACCTCGTGTTAGCAATACTATATTTACCTTGGAAATTATCCATTGAATGGCAATATATTTGGCGCTTTATCAGTGAAGATATTGTTCCCTCACCATTGCGCAGTACATTGATAGATTGGCAGGAATGGCATAGTTGGTGGGTTGATGTCGCGCAGCAAGTCTTTAACGGGGGATGGGCGACTCTAATGTTATCATTCGCCGCTTTATTGTTAAGTGCAGTATTGACGCTAATATTGTGGCCGTTGGCGAGCAAAGCCATTTGTCGACGCGGTTATATGGTGGGTCATGGCCTGTTGATTGTGTTGCGATCGACCCCTGAACTTATTATTGCCTTTATGGTGATGTTGGTGATTGGGCCGTCAATGCTGCCGGCCATCATTGCCCTAGCATTACACAATAGCGCTATCATTGCTTACTTATTAGCGAGAACCGCCGATCAGCTGCCCTTAAGACACGACAAAAGCAGTGGCCTCAACCTGTGGGCTTATGAGTTACAGCCCCGAATATATCCCAGTTTTATCGCATTTTTGTGTTATCGATTTGAGATTATTCTGAGAGAAAGTGCAATGTTGGGGATCTTAGGCGTCACCACCTTAGGGTTTTATATTGACTCGGCCTTTGAAGCGATGTTCTTTGATGTCGCGATGATGCTTATTCTGGCGTCTGCACTGCTAAATATGATTGTGAGCTATTGCGCATCAAGATTAAACCGTTCTCGTCAACTCTTTGGTTAAAAAATCAATCAGTAAACTGATTTTTTGAGATAAATGACGGTTTTGGGGGTAAATAGCCCAAATTCCTTCACTGTTGGTCTGGTATTGCTCCAAAATCACTACCAGCTGGCCTCGGGATATATACTGATTGACATAGTAATCAGGCAATTGCACCACGCCTAATCCTTTCAATGCGGCATCGAGTAATGAACGACCACTATTACAGCGCATATTACCGGTGATTTTATGAAATTTATCACTAGTAGTACTCTTGCCTTCAACCATGAAGCGCCATTGATCAATGGTGCCTAGTAGGCAATTATGATGGGTCAGTTGTTCGATATGAGTTGGGGTTGAATGACTCGATAAGTAGCTAGGGGCGGCGCACGTAATAATACGCCGTTGGGATAACTTGCGTGCAATTAAGCTTGATGAGGGTAAATGCCCCAAGCGAATTGCTAAATCATAGCGTTCATCAATTAAATCAACTTGCCGGTTGGTTAATTCCACCGAGATGTCAATGGCTGGATATATCATGAGAAAGTCGTTAATCAATGGCATGATTGTATCCTCACCATAGGCAACAGGGGCACTCAGGCTAATCTTGCCACTTGGGGCGGCATGAGACTCCGTGACGGCCGTTTCTGCGGTATCGAGTGCATCAAGAATGGCACGGCAGTGCTGGTAATAGATTAAGCCATCTTCGGTTAATGAGACATTGCGGGTTGAACGATAAAATAATTTAACCGCTAACTTATTTTCTAGCTGACTAATTTGTCGACTGACTTGAGCTGTTGAAACTTTAAGGCGTTGACTAGCCTTAGTAAAACTTTGATTTTCGGCGACTGCGACAAATTCACAGATACCATCCCATGGTTGCATTGTTACTCATCAGTAATAGTTATTTGCATTATTGCCATATTATCATTAATCTCAGGTGGTTTATAATGGTTATATTATCTAGAAATAACTAATTATTGGAGAAAACTATGTCGGGACAACTGTCGGGACAATTTATAAAATCAAAGGCCGCTGTTGCATGGGGTGCCGGGCAACCCTTGGTGATTGAAGAAGTGGATGTTATGTTCCCTAAAGCTGGTGAAGTGATGGTTAAAATTATCGCTAGTGGCGTTTGCCATACTGATGCCTTCACCCTTTCTGGTGATGATCCTGAAGGGATCTTTCCGGTAATTCTCGGCCATGAAGGCGGTGGTATTGTGACCCATATCGGTGAAGGCGTCACCAGCGTCCAAGTGGGCGATCATGTTATTCCGCTTTACACGCCAGAGTGTGGCGAATGTAAGTTTTGCTTATCGGGGAAAACTAACCTTTGTCAAAAAATCCGTGAAACTCAAGGTAAGGGTCTAATGCCTGATGGCACGACACGATTTTATAAAGATGGCCAACCGATTTTTCACTACATGGGCTGTTCAACATTTTCTGAATATACCGTATTACCTGAAATTTCACTGGCTAAAGTCAATCCTAAAGCACCTTTAGAAGAAGTGTGTTTGTTAGGCTGTGGTGTCACCACGGGCATGGGCGCGGTAATAAACACCGCGAAAGTACAAGCCGGTGATACTGTTGCTATTTTTGGTCTCGGCGGCATTGGACTTTCAGCAGTGATTGGCGCTGCAATGGCCAAAGCCAGTCGCATTATTGTGATTGACATTAATGAACGTAAATTCGATTTGGCCAGAAAACTCGGTGCCACCGATTGTATTAACCCAAAAACACTTGATCAGCCAATTCAAGACTACATTGTGGAATTAACCGATGGTGGCGTTGATTATTCGTTTGAATGTATCGGTAATGTTGATGTGATGCGTTCGGCGCTAGAATGTTGTCATAAAGGATGGGGTGAGTCGATTATCATTGGTGTTGCAGGGGCTGGCAAAGAAATATCAACCAGACCATTCCAATTGGTTACTGGTCGTGTTTGGCGTGGTACGGCATTTGGTGGCGTTAAGGGTCGTAGTGAGTTACCTGATTATGTTGAACGTTATTTGGCGGGCGAATTTAAACTCGATGACTTTATTACCCATACCATGGGATTGGAAGATATTAATCATGCGTTTGAGTTAATGCATTCTGGTGAAAGTATTCGCACGGTTATTCATTTCTAAACCTGAATAATTCCGTTATAATCTGCGCCAATTTTTATCGATAGGAAGTAAAAAGTTGGTTGCAGATAATTTTTATAACATGGTGTTTCCAGTACTGTCATTAATGCCAATCTGGGCATTAATGATCATTTGTTGTTTATTAAAAAAAGGGCAATTGTGTCCCGGGCAACGTAGTCGTTTTCAAGGTGAATTAATCACCATTTGGACCATTTTAGGCTTAGCGGTCATGATGGGCTTTGAGTCATCAGTACCGACTTGGGTATTGATATTTGGTATTATTGCCAGTGTTTATGGCATTCTCCTGAGTATTTGGCAGGGTAAACTACCAGGTAAGCGTTCGATCCCCGATCAAGCAATCTATTTTTCATTAATTCCCCTAAGCATTTTTGGGCTCGGTGTTGTGCTATTTAGCGGTCTGCTATCAGTGTTACCCATGATCGTTGCTGGCTCAGTATTAGCGAACTTATTACTGGTTAAAGCTAAACATCGTTTTCCGGTCTTTAATCAAATTCTACCTGCGATCGGCGTTACAGCGACTATCATCACATTAATCGTGATGATGTTCCTCTTAACCACAGGGCAATCATCTGAATTGTCTGGCGATCAAATAAATGATTTTATGTGGTTTATTGGGTTTTTAGTCGGTGGAATGTTTTTATGGTTACTACCAACGTTGTCCAGTAACCCGCAAAGCCATACATTATTAGGGATTGCGACATTTCTTATTTTAGTGTCTCAAGTGTTGGCCACTGAGTTTATGACCCGTTTAATTATGCTGTGATAAATTTGTGATATTTAGGCCATAAATTCGAGATATTTGCTTCTTATACTATTTACTAAATATAGTAATCCACTACGTATAGGAAGCAATCTCATGATTAAAAATAACAAAACTTCATTCAAACTAACTGCCGTCGCATTAATCCTTGGCACGAGTTCCCTGGCACACAGTGCCACCTTAGACATTGAAATAACCAATCTCACCCAAGCTATCGTCTTTACCCCTTTTTTAGTGGCAACCCATAGTGATAATCATTTATTTTTTCAATCGGGTACTAGTGCCTCTAATGCGTTACAAGCCATGGCTGAAGGTGGTGATATCTCTGCCTTAATGACTAATGCCACGGCATCGGGTGCCACGGTTGTGGCTAATCCCAACATGGGATTATTGATGCCAGGAAAAATGGTGGCTAGTTTTAGCATTGAGGCGGCAGAAGGCTCGATGTTGTCAATTGTCTCCATGTTATTACCGACCAACGATGGTTTTGCAGGACTTGATAGCTGGACCGTACCAAAGCCAGGGAAATATACCATTAATGTCAATGCTTATGATGCAGGCACTGAAGTGAATAATGAGTTGATTGTTGCAGGTGCTGGTGGTCCCGGTGCAATAGGTATCCCTGCTGATCCAGGCGGTATGGCAGGTACTGGTGGTTCTGGTGTCACAAACAGTGAAGAGAACATGATGGTTCACATTCATCGCGGTAACTTAGGCGATGCTGACCAGATGGCAGGGCTGAGCGATTTAAATAATACCGTTCATCGCTGGTTGAACCCAGTACTAAAAGTCACTATCACCGTGAAATAGGAGTGGATTATGAATATTTTTAGCCATAAAAAAATTGCATTAGCATTATTTTCAGTAGCCAGTCTTGCCGCTTGTTCCGACAGTAAAATGGATGAACCGGTAAAACCTGAACCAGTACCAATGGAATATACCTATCGCTTAACTGTATTAAATAATACGAATAATCAACCACTAACACCTGTTGCTTTTGTTCTACATAACGGCGATTATAAAGCATGGCAAGTGGGAGAACCGGCGAGTGATGCGCTTGAAAAACTTGCGGAATCTGGCGATGTTACCGATTTCATCAAAGATACAGCCATTTTAGCGGGTAAAGCAGGTGAGGGTATTGTGATGCCTGGTATGATGCAAACTATTGAAGTGACCGTTAATACACGGGAAAACTTGATGTACTCTGCGGCAACTATGTTAGCCAATACCAATGATGCCTTTAGTGGTTTAATGCAGCGAGATATATCAATGCTTGAAGTGGGTAAATCAATCACAATGAATGCGCCTGTTTATGATGCTGGCACCGAAGCTAATACTGAAAAGGCCGGTACGTTACCGGGACCTGTTGATAATGGTGAAGGCTATAATAAGACCAGAGATGATGTCAATTTTGTTAGTCGCCATGGTGGTATAGTGAGTAAAGATGATGGTTTGACGATGTCAGTATTGAATCAGTCACATCGCTTCGATAATCATGTTGCCAAATTTACCATTGAACGAATTAAGTAAGGAAATAAAATGAGCCAGCGTGTTTTAGTAGTTGAAGATGAAAAAGATTTAGCGGATTTGTTAGTGATCAACTTAAATCAAGCTGGCTATGAAACAGAACAGGCACAGGAAGGGGATACCGGACTTGCACTAGCGCTATCTGGCCAATTTGATTTAATTGTGCTTGATGTGATGTTACCAAAACTTGATGGCATGGAAATTTGCCGTCAAGTCAGGTTACAGGATCAGCAAACCCCAATTATTATGTTGACCGCGAGAGATACTGAGACCGATCGTGTGATGGGACTTGAGATTGGCGCCGACGATTATCTAACCAAACCCTTCGGATTACGTGAGCTAATGGCACGGGTTAAAGCCTTGCTACGACGTAGCGGTATCAATCAAGAGCCAGAAACAGAGAAAGCATTGATTTATCCAGGCTTCATGGTTGACCCAATTAGTCATAAGGTGACTGTTGATGAGCAAGAACTTAGTTTAACGTCGACCGAATTCGATTTACTGTTTTTTCTGGCCCGTCATCCAGGACAAGTGTTTAGCAGAGCTCAGTTACTTGATTCCGTGTGGGGCTATAATCATTTAGGTTACGAGCACACGGTCAACTCACATATTAATAGATTACGCGCCAAACTTGAACATGGTCATAGGACAAGCAAATATGTTCATACGATTTGGGGTGTTGGTTATAAATTTGAAATTCTCACTTAAGGCAAAACAATGATTAACTCAATTGCAACGCGACTTATCGCTCTTTTTATTGGCTTAATGATCGTTATTTTGTTGGTTTTTTCTTGGTTTGTGACCGAGTCCAGTCGACAAAATCAACAACAGGCTAGTCAATCTTTACATCGTGAATTGGCTAAAAACATGATCAAGGAAAACCAATTGCTGCGGGACTCTAAAATTGATCCCGTTGCGCTTGAACACTTATTTCATTCGATGATGTTATTAGGGCCTGCTTTTGAAATTTATGTCATCGACTTAACCGGTCATGTCTTGGCTTTTTCGGCGGCGGAAGGAATAGTTAAACGAAAAACCATTGCTATTGAACCGATTAAACACTTTATTGCCGGTCAAATTGACATGCCATTTTTCGGTGATGATCCACGCCATGCCAGTCGTCAAAAAATATTTTCGGCGGCCAACATTTATTATCAAGAACAACACCAGGGCTATTTGTACGTTATTATCGGCTCGCAACTACAGGATGTTATCACCGACAGTTTGTACACTAGTCATGTGGTCAATCATAGTATTGCCATTTTTGTCGGTTCCCTGTTGTTCGCCTTGATTACCAGCATTGTGATTATCCTATTTATTACCAAACCGTTACGAGCATTGAGCCAGCAAGTGAAAGGATATCACCGTGATGAAGGTTGGCGTGAAGGGCGGGTGATGAGTACCAAGATTAACCATGATGTGACGCCTGCGGGCAACGAAGTCGCGCAACTTAACGACGTGATTAATGCGATGGCCACGACCATTAGCCAGCAGTTTGAGCAGTTGGCGAGTATCGACCACCAACGTAAGGAGCTATTGTCTTATATATCCCATGATCTAAGAACACCATTGGCGTCGCTAACCGGTTATCTAGAAACTTGGCTGGCTCAACAAACCGAGCAAAATGAACAAGGACGTTATATCGATATTGCGTTAAAAAATGCTCGGACCTTAAGTAATCTAGTCGAGCAAGTCTTTGAACTAGCCCATTTAGAAACCGGCAGTGTCGAGCTCAATCGAGAGCCAATTGCCGTGGCTGAATTGAGCCAGGATATTATTGAGTCATTTCGATTTAGAGCAGAGCAGGCCGGCGTAACATTAGCAGTCAACCCGAAAGATAATACGATTCAAGTGGATGCTGACATTGCGAAATTGGAGAGAGTATTAGGTAATTTAGTCGGTAATGCGATTCGCCATACACCTGCTGGTGGTCGAATAGAGATAACCTTTGAACAAATTACCATTAACCATTGTCGTCGTATTTTGATTAAAGTTACCGATACTGGCGTCGGTATTCCGTCATCAGCACTGCCTCGAGTCTTTGAGGCACATTTCAGGGCTTCAAATAAGCGAGATGGTGAAAGTAGTAATGCTGGATTAGGTTTAGCCATCGTTAAAGCCTTACTTGAATTGCATCAAAGTGAAATAAAGGTGACCAGTGTCGAACATCAGGGAACAACTTTTAGTTTTTCATTGCCTCAATATATGATTTCTTAACAAACCTTAGGTATAATGCGCTCTTTATTCGCTACGAATTTGTGATCATGACTAATTTTGCCAAGCTTGGCCTTAATAAAACTATCCAATCAAACATTGCTTGTTTGGGATATAAAACTCCTACCTATATTCAGCAAGAGTCGATTGGCTCAGTGTTGTCGGGTGCTGATACTTACGCTATTGCCCCTACAGGGACGGGTAAAACAGCAGCTTTTTTACTGCCAACATTACAAGAACTTAGTCAAGAAGATCACAGCAGCGACACCGTTCGTCCGATCCGTGCTGTCTTTTTAGTACCGACTCGTGAGTTAGCCCAACAAATTGAAGATGCTATCGGTCTGTATGGTAAAGGCTTAGGTCTACGTACCATCACGTTATTTGGTGGTGTCAGAATACAATCGCAAGCGAATCGCTTTAAACGTGGTGCGGATATTATTGTTGCAACACCAAAGCGTCTTGTCGATTTGCTTAAAGCCAAAGCATTCGATCTAAAAAGCATTAAACATTTTGTGATGGACGAAGCGGACCGCTTGGTTAGTATGGGTATTCATCAAGAAATGCGTTACATTTTAGAAGCGCTACCAAAGAAAAAACAAATAGTACTTTTCTCTGCGACAGATTCTAAAGCCCTGACAAAATTCAGTGAACAGCATTTAAAGAATGCCAAATTGGTTAAAACAACCGATAAACAACCCGCGTTCGATAAAATAGTTCATACCATGTATCGCTGCTATCGCGAAGACAAAACAAAAAATCTATTCAAGTTACTCGATATGCTTAATTGCGACCGGGCATTAATTTTTACTCGCACCAAACAAGATGTTAATCGTTTAACTGAATTCTTAAATGATCGTGGCTTTGCAAGTCAGGGAATCCATAATGAAGTGCTGCAAAAGAAGCGTCAAGAATACATGACTGGCTTTAAAAATGGTGACTTTAAATTCTTAGTGGCCACTGATATCGTGTCCCGAGGCATCGATATTAATGATTTATACTATGTGATTAACTATGACTTACCTGTTAATTCTAATGATTATATTCATCGCGTCGGTCGAACGGCACGAACCGCTGTTCGTAAGCTTCAAAGCAAGAAAGTCATCGCAGAACAAGCAAATAAACAGGCATTATCAAAAGACGTTAGTGAAAACAATTCAGGCTATTACCAAGCGCCAGAAGAGCAAGTTAAAGATATTCGCGGCCATGTCTTCTCGTTTGTCTGTCCAGAGCAAGAAACGCTGGTGCCACGAATTATTAAAGCGATAGGTAAAGATATCAAACTTGATAGAATGCCTTGGTAATCATTTCACTTAAACAAACCCGTATTATCTCGGGTTTGTTTAATGAGTTTTTGTTTTAAGTCTGCCGCTGACATTGGCTTATCCAAATAGAATCCTTGCCCAAATTGACATCCCGCCTCTAATAAACTCTGTAGTTGTTGTTCTGTTTCTATACCTTGGGCGATGGCTTTAATATTGAGCTTATCTGCTAACATCACGATGGTTTCACACAACGTCTTATCTTGTTTGTCATGAGTGATGTTGTTGGTAAATGATTTATCTATTTTTAAGCAATCAATTTTAAATTTGTTGAGATACCCTAGGCCATTACCAAAATTATCGATCGCAACGGACACTCCAGTGTCATTGAGCGCTGATAATTGTTGATTAATGACATTACTTTGGTCAGTAAATAAATTTTCCTTTAATTCTAAACACAAACGATTTGGTGGAATTTTAAGGTCGATCAGTTTCTTTATCCAGTGTTCAATATTCTTATTATTTTCCCTAAACTGGGCATTAGAAGTATTAATGGTTAATTGAAAATCTGAATCTAACTGTTGATCCCACTCTATTAGTAGTTTAATGATTTGTTCAAAGACCCAGTCATTAATTGGCAGTATTAATCCTGATTTTTCAGCCAAATGGATGAAGTCTTGTGGTTGAAAAGTGCCTAACGTTGGATGATGCCAGCGAATTAAGGCTTCAGCACCAATGATTTTGTTGTTGATAATATTAAAAATTGGTTGAAATTCAATGAAAAATTCGTCATTGCTTAATGCATGGTGAAGTTGCTTGGTTAGCGATGATCTAAATTGCGCGCCAAGTTTCATATCCTGGGTAAAGAAATGATAACGTGCTCGACCGAGTTCTTTGGCCCTAAACATCGCTTGGTCGGCATTTTTTAATAGTATATTGACAGTGATCCCATCGTCAGGATATACCGTAATGCCGATACTGGATGAAATAAAAGCATTATACTGTTCTAATTTAAAGACCTTAGATAACGACTGTTGAATTTTTTTAGCGATATGTTTGGCTTCATTTTTATTATGTAACTCATTAATAATAATTATAAATTCATCACCGCCTAACCGTGCGACAGAATCGGCGTTACGCAGTGATTGCTTAATCCGGCTAGCGGATTCAATTAATAACAGATCACCAATATCATGACCAAACGTATCATTTACCTGTTTAAATAAATCAAAATCCAAAAATAATAACGCCAATTTCGTGTGATGGCGTTTCGCGTTTTCAAGGCTAATTTTTAGGTGCTCTTTGATCAAATGGCGATTCGGTAACCCGGTTAAATCGTCATAATTTGCTTGCTGCCACACCAAATCATTATTAAATTCGCGCTCAATCGAGATACTGGCTAAATAAGCGGATTGTTCAATAAGTTTAAAATCATAGCTGGTTGGCGTTGACTTTTGTTGGTGGTAAATCGCAAAGGTACCTAACACTTCACCGTTACGGTCCAGAATGGGTTCTGACCAACAGGAACCTAGTTTTGCTTGCTGAGCCAAAACGATAATTTTTTGCCAATAGGGGTGATGTTCAATATCTTCAACGATCACTCTTTTTCCGGTAAATGCTACCGTACCACAAGCACCAACGGCAAAGCCTATCTTTATCCCTTCAATCGCTTGATTATAAAAATTAGGTAAACTTGGGGCTGCTCCTAATTTTAATGTTTTATTTTTTTTGTCTAACAGTAAAATACTGCAGATCATATTAGGAAATTGCAGTTCAACCTGATTAACAATATTAAGTAGGATCGGGTATAAAGACTGAGCCGTGGCAACCAGTTCAAGAGTTTTTGTTCGCAGATTATCGAGTTTTTCAATCGACTTTCGTTGTTCAACGATAACGTTGTGATGATAGGTGGCACTAAGTTCTGAAGAAATAACCTTACCGAGTTCAATCAGTAGCTCGATATCTATCCCTATTTTTAATCTTTTTTTAGTATCAAATAAGCATAAAGTACCGACATTAAATTGATTATCGATTGTTAAAGCGACCCCAGCATAAAAGGTAACATCAACATTTGGTAATAAGCTCGTTGAGTTAAACTGATGATAATGCTCAGTGATGATGGTCGGCTGCTCAGAACATAGAGTTAATTCATAAAGGGAATTGGCGCGAACTAGAGACAATTGTCCCAAATTTGGCGCAGACTTAAACCAAACCTCTTTATCATCAATCAGGGTAATACAGCAATAAGGGACATCGAATAATTTGATAGCCATGTTACATAACCGATCAAAACGTTCTTCCACTGGGCTATGTAATAAGTTTAATTGTTCTAACGCTTGAATTCGAATATGCTCATTATCATCTGATGACAGATTAGACATAAGCCCTCCAAAATTAACTACCGCGAAAAGCGACGTTGCTTAGCCATTAAGTCTATTATAGCTTGGAATGGTAAATGTCCATTATTGATTGCCTGATATTGTGGGGTATAAAACCTAAAGTCACCACGACGGTTGATTTCAGCTATTTGGTGGCGCTGGTAAATGGCAAATTCATGATGAGCGCCAATATAAATATAATCGCTGGAATAAGTCCCAAGTAAATCATTACCGACACTGTAATCACTAGCTGGGTTGGCACATTTAAAGTGGTGCTGTAGTAAAGTGGGTAAAATATCATAGTGAGAACTAAGCTTTGAAATAATTTTTGGCTCAGTATTAGGTAAGGAAATAATTAACGGTACGTGTAAATTTATTTTCGAAAATTGATTTGAACTGTTGTAAATAGCCGTCAGATCCATCGCTCGATTTGCGGTCACTACCACTGTTGTTTTAGATAAATCTACTTGTGTAATGATTGAGTTAATTAATTGATCGAGGTAGCTTAATGAACGTAAATACTGGCGAGCTAATACCCGTTCCGGGGGATTTAAGTTGGACTTTGGATCTAAATGAATCGCAGGATCATAGTTACTTGGACTGGCGAGCTCTTGGCTTGAATATAAGGTTATGTTGGCAATAAAGCCATTTACTGACTCAGCTGTCAATGCGGTGATCAGTGCTTTAGTATGTTCCTGGTCTATCTGTGCAGCACCGCGTTGCATTAATTCGGCAACAGAACTGGTTAAATTGATGGTTGTTAACTGGTGTTCGACACTTTTCAGTTCAAGTAATAAAGGCGTATCTTTGGCATAAAAGACATCATGATATTGCGATGGTAGGCCGGTATTAATGTTAAATGACGCCAACTTTTGATCTAAACTGGTTGATATATGCTCC
The DNA here is from genome assembly GCA_013214965.1 of Gammaproteobacteria bacterium. Taxonomy (GTDB): domain Bacteria; phylum Pseudomonadota; class Gammaproteobacteria; order Enterobacterales; family Psychrobiaceae; genus Psychrobium. The sequence goes on along the minus strand of JABSRU010000013.1, from coordinate 56,207 downwards.
TGAGCGACAATACTTTGACTGGCCAATTGACTTAGTGCTGGCATATATTGCGGTGTTACATAATCGGCATTGGCCGTTGCTAAATTGATAATTAACAAGTTAGGGATTGCCTGACGGTCAAAACACATCAGCGGGCGCAGAGGGTAACTGATGCTTGTTGGATTATGACCAATATTAAGCTCTTGTCGCTCATTTTCGTCGACCACCAAGCCATATTTTTTAAGTAACCCACGAGCTGTCGAGCCATGGGATAAGGGCAAAACGTTATCATAAGCTAACACTGGGCGATATAAGGTGGCATCAGCCCAGATATGAATGAGGTGGCTGATAATGAAAGCGCCAAAAAATAGACCGGATAAACGATTGCCAATGTTCCATTGTCTAATAATGGCTAAACGTTTCCAAATTAAATTAGCTAATGTTAATTCAACGGTTAACATCGCCAATAAAAATAAACTGATGGTTCCCCAACCGATACTATTATCTAAATTAAAGCCGGCAAGGTCAAAGACAATCAAATTAAGGTGAAGTTGATAATTTTGATAGACACTACCATCAATTAGTAGCGCTATGATGATCGCTGTGGCGACAAACGCACCAATGGCACGCATCGCTTTTGAAGAAGGAAAAATAAAAGTCAGTGGAAATAATATGATGATATAACTAAGAATACCAAGCAGTCCAAAATGACCGATTAAGTTAGTCATTAAGTAAATGACACTTAACACCGTGTCATCTACCTCTTTGGTAAACAGATACCGAACGGACATTGCGATGGCTAAAATGATATTGGCAAATAAAAACCAATGACCCCAACTAATTAAGCGTGAGACTCGGTCTTTGTAAGAATTTCCAGCATCAATCATAGCAACTCATAATAAAAAAAAATCACTTAATTATCACACGCTAGGGGCTAATGAGCAATAAAGTAACCGTTTAAAATTAGTGTAATTCAATATTGATTGAAGAATTTAAGGCACTAGCAAAACTTGTAGCGACTTGTTTACGTTGTGACGGTGCAACGTTATTGTTAATAATGGTGGTGGCGGCATTGCCAAGCGCCATTAAACTGAGGTCTGCTTTGGCATTTGAATTGTCTAACACCGTTAATAACTGCATGATTAGATCTTCAACTTGCTGATTGCTATATTTTGATTTGATGGCCATAGGTACTATTTTCTCTGGGATTAAATGATGATATTAGGTATTACGAACTAACAGCAGATAAAATGCTCTAATCTGCGATTAGATTGTTACCAATCTTTAAAAACCCGCATATAATACAGCAAATATTTAAATTGGACTAATAACAAATGAGCGTCACTATAAAGCATATCATTTTACATCAAATTAATACCACCAGCGAAGGTGATGTGACATTTGAAGCGCGAGACCAAGTATTGGCACCGAGTCAAGATGTCGAGTTATTGGTCAGTGAGTTACATCGAATTTATAATAGTAAGCAAGGCAAAGGGTATGGTTTTTTTATTGACGATGAAGAAGGCCAAGGTGTATTTGCCAGAGCCCTCAGTCAGTATTTAGATCAAGACAATGATTTTGTCGCGTTTTCTCAGCAAGCGATTCGTTTATTACAAACCGAGCTATCTAAATATAACTTTGCTGAGCAAGGTTATTTAATGTTGGCTAACTACACTCATGTTGCTAGTCATTATTTGTTTGTTGCATTGATCTCACCAAAAGATTCGATTGCAGTTGATGAAAGTCTTGATGTCACCTCTAATCAACATTTAGAATTAAATAACCTGCAACTTGCAGCACGCATTGATTTAACGATGTGGCAAGCCGAGCCTGATAGTAATCGTTTTATTTCTTTTATCCGCGGCCGTGCTGGCCGTAAGGTTTCTGACTTCTTTCTTGATTTTATGGGATGTAAAGAAGGTTTTAATGCCAAAGAACAAAATAAAAAATTATTAAATGCGGTGGAAGATTATTGTGATGTTTCTGATCTTTCGCGTAGCGAGAAAGAATCCTACCGCGAAAAAGTGTTTGATTACTGTAAAGATAAGATTGACAGCGGTGAAGAGATCGCCGTTAAGCAATTATCACAACAGATTTCTGATGATTCTGGACAAGGTTTCTACCAGTTTGCTGAACAACAGGGCTATGAGTTAGAAAAGGAAATTCCAGGGGATAGAACAACCTTACGTCAACTTAAGAAATTTTCGGGGACCGGTGGTGGTGTCACCGTTGGTTTTGAACAAAAACATTTGGGAGAGCGGATTATAGTCGATCTTGAAAATGACAAATTAACCATTGTTGGTATCCCACCAAACTTACGAGATCAACTGACTAGACGATTAAAATCAGATTTTTGAACTAAATCAAAAATTACAGCTCATAACTGTGACCATTATTAGGTATAATAACGGTCATTTTATTTTTTGGTGGACTGTTTTTCTGCCGATACAGGACTTTGTATGAAACTTTTTGTAAACAATCTTACAGTAATTGATTATTCTTATTTGTGTCACGAACGTGGCATGGTCGGTGAAAGTCTAATTGTTGATATTGAACTCGACGGTAGCCTCAACGATGAATGCATGGTACTTGACTTTGGTTTAGTCAAAAAACAAATTAAAGCGGTGATCGACTTTGAAGTAGATCATAAATTGTTAGTTGCAGCAGGGCACCCAACTATCTCTTATAATTTGGTTGGCGACCACACTCAAATTTTATTAGATCGCCCTGAGCAATTACCGATCTATTTAAACTGTCCTAATGAGGCCTTTGCTATATTAGAAACGTCAATGATTGATGAAAATGCGATTATTGAACATTTAACCATCGCGATAAAAAAGGTGTTACCAGATAATGTCACTGGTTTAGTGTTAAAACTCGCAGCTGAACCTATTTTTGGGCCTTTTTATCATTACAGCCATGGTTTAAAAAAGCATGATGGCAATTGCCAACGTATTGCACATGGTCATCGTTCTATTATTGAAATTGAGCGCAATGGTGAAAAAGCCGCAGATTTGGAGGAATATTGGGCGCAACGTTGGGAGGACATTTATCTCATTACTGAGGAAGATATGGTCACGCCTGATGATGTTACCATCCCTGAGGAGTTAACCGCCCTAAAAAATGTTCAGCAACTGTATTGGATAGCCTACGATGCACCGCAGGGCCGTTTTGAATTAGCGATGCCGCAACAACATTGCGAAATTTTAGACTTTGACACCACGGTTGAACAGTTAACCCAATTTGCAGCGCAAACATTGGCCAATGAAAATCCCGGTGACACTATTTCAGTGATCGGCTATGAAGGGGTCGACAAAGGTGCGATGGTTGCCTGTAAAGTCACTAAATAACAAGGTAAACAATGATTAAAAAAACACTGTTGATGATGGCAATGCTTGCGTTGCCGACATGGAGCCTGGCGCATAATAATGAGAAAACGAGAGTCGATCTTTCGTTAGTTGGTCAGTTTACCCAAGGGGCTATGCTTCACGGTCAAGTGACTAATCACTCGAAATTACTGCTTGGCAAACAAGTGGTAACTATTAGCAGTGATGGTCATTTTGTGATTGGCTTTGGCCGTGATGCTCAGCTAAAGCACCAGTTGACTGTTATTACCAATAACGGTCAAATAAGCCACTATTATATTGAATTGACCCGTCGTGATTATAAAATCCAACGGGTCAATGGTATTTCAAAGAAAATCACTTCGCCTAATCCAAAAAATGTCGCTCGTTCTCGCCGTGATGCTAAACAGGTGAGGGCAGCCCGTAAGACTTTTTCAGAGTTAAATCATTATCAGCAAGATTTCATTTGGCCTGTAACCGGACCCATTAGTGGGGTATATGGTTCACAACGTTTTTATAACGGTAAGCCGGGTCGGCCACATTATGGTGTCGATATTGCGAGGAAGACAGGCACTTTAGTCGTTGCTCCAGCCGCAGGTATGGTGAGGTTGTTTGTCCCTGATATGTTTTATTCTGGTGGTACCTTAATTATTGATCATGGTATGGGGGTGTCTTCAACTTTTTTACACCTGAGTGCTGGTTTAGTTAAAGCCGGTGATATCGTCAAACAAGGTCAACCTATCGCTAAAGTTGGCAGCAGCGGCCGAGCTACGGGGCCTCACCTTGATTGGCGAATGAACTGGTTAAATAAACGCATTGATCCTCAATTATTAGTACCAAAGATGTCCGTTCACCATCTTACAAAGTAAACCGTCTAATTTGGACCACTAAACCAAAGTCGGGATGATCAAAATAATGCAGCTCCTTTGATTTTACCCGGCGATGTTGTTTAAGGTTGTGATTAATTAGCCACGGCACACTGACAGGCTGAATGGATTCTGCTGCAGTCACCATCTCGGTGTGTAATAAACTGATTGATGTTGGTGACTGTATTAACATTTCCTGATCCAATTGTTCTACTTCAACCATAGACACCATTTTATGGTTAATATTGGTTTCAATAAATAAATAATGGTTGAGATAAACTTTAAATAAGCCATCAAATTCCCAACCACCCTGTGCTGTGTTTTGATAATCATCATTTAATTTTTGACCAGCGATTAATCGAATAGGTTTAGCCAAGTGGCGTGGTAGTACTTCTTGGCGCCAACCCAAGTGTAATTTTGGGGTTAAATTTTTCTGCCAACGTAGTTTTTTAACTAAGGTCGTTAATTGTAATGATGGCTGATCGAGTAAGTGAGGTTTGATTAGTTCAGTGGCTAATGCTTCGCTAGCCATGGTGATTGGTAACTTATTTTTTTGAGCTTTAAGGCGATAATTAATGCCGTTAACGCTGAACATTGGTGGTAAATTTAAGGGGTGTTTAGTTGTTATTTCACTGCTATCTGACATTAGCGCTTGGTATTCGCTTGATATTATTTCCGTTGGGGGTTCAATATCAATTGGCTGTGAGAGAATGTTAACTTGGGCACAGGGGATCATTATTAGATCGGCAATGACCGGTCTAATATCAGACTGAGCAACGTTTGGACATTCCGGTACAATAAATAATGATGAGATAAAGTCCAGTGTTTTTGACGTGTCGATATCTGGCGCATCTTGACGCCACTGTTCATTACTTACTTCGCCATGGCGTTCAAATAAAACTAATTCAATTTCAAACCAATTACTGGCAAAGGAATGTAAACTAACTAGTGTCAGTGTTGTTGTTAATAGTGCTTGTTTAACGTTTAAACCCACCTTAACTCTCCGTTGTGTGTTGTTCGAATTCACTTAACATCGCATCAATTAAATTAAGACGTTGATTCGCTGATTCTGTTTTTAGTAAAAACTTAAGCTTAGTTGCGCCTTCTAATTTGTAGATTGCGGGTTGCTGTTGCAATAACGATAATAGGTAGCCTAAATCAACTTTCGACTTGTTACTAAATTCGATTTGGCCGCCATTAGCACTTGCTTCTAAGCGTTTAATGCCTAGCATTTGGATCCGCTGTTTTATCTGCGCCGTTGCAAATAAATTTTTGGCGGCATCGGGCAGTAAACCAAAACGGTCAATTAATTCGACTTGCATTGAATCAAGCGCTTTTAGTGTTGCACAATTGGCGATCCGTTTATATAAGGATAATCGGGTATTTACATCGAAAATATAATCATCGGGTAATAAGGCTGGAATTTTTAGATCAACATCGGAACCTTGATCTAATAAATTCTCTAAACTCGGCTGGTCGCCTTGTTGCAGGGCTTTAGTGGCGCCATCAAGCATTTCCATATACAAGCTAAAGCCAATGGTTTGAATTTGACCACTTTGATCATCGCCTAATAACTCACCGGCACCACGGATTTCTAAATCGTGGGTTGCGAGTAAGAAACCAGCACCTAAATCAGTTAATGACTCGATGGCTTCGAGTCGCTTGATTGCGTCTTTTGACATTTGTTTTTTATGGGGGGTTAATAAGTAAGCATAGGCTTGGTGGTGCGAGCGTCCAACGCGACCGCGTAATTGATGCAGTTGGGCTAAGCCAAACTTATCAGCGCGGTTGATAATAATGGTGTTAGCGGTTGGAATATCAATTCCGGTTTCAATAATCGTACTACAGAGTAATAAATTGTAGCGCTGATGATGAAAGTCCGCCATTACTTTTTCGAGTTCACGTTCGCGCATTTGACCATGGGCAATACCGATTCGAACTTCAGGTAACAAATTTTCGAGTGCCTGTGCCATGTCTTCAATTTTATCGACCTCGTTATGGAGGAAATAAACTTGACCACCACGCATAATTTCACGACGGACCGCTTCTTTGATGATCCCTTCATCATATTCTCTAACAAAGGTATTAACCGACAATCGCCGAGCCGGTGGCGTCGCAATAATGGATAAATCTCGCATTCCGCTCATCGCCATATTAAGTGTCCGAGGAATAGGGGTTGCGGTCATGGTTAAGATATCAACATCGCTACGTAATGATTTGATTTTTTCCTTTTGGCGTACCCCAAAGCGATGCTCTTCGTCGACAATTAATAAACCAAGATCGGAAAATTTAACGCTACCTTGGATCAATTTATGCGTGCCTATGACAATGTCGACTTTACCTGATTCGATGTCTATTAAGGTTTCAGCTTGTTGTTTTGCCGATTGAAAACGTGATAGTAAACCGACTTTTACCGGCTCTTGCGCAAAACGATCTTGAAAGTTTTCAAAATGTTGCTGGGCGAGTAGGGTCGTTGGTACCAAGATTGCTACTTGTTTACCATCATTAACCGCAACAAATGCCGCACGCATCGCCACTTCAGTTTTACCAAAACCAACATCACCACACACCAGGCGATCCATCGCATTTTTCTTTTGCATATCATCAATCACCGCTAAAATGGCACTTTGTTGATCGATGGTTTCCTCAAAAGGAAAACTGGCAGAAAATTGTTGGTAATGTTGATTATCTAGTTTAAAAGCATAGCCTGGCTTCGAGGCACGTTGGGCATAGATATCGAGTAACTCAGCGGCAACATCACGGATTTTCTCTGCCGCTTTACGTTTGGCTTTTTGCCATTTTTCAGAGCCTAAATGATGTAACGGTGCTGAATCTTCACTAGAACCACTATAGCGAGAGATCAAATGTAGTGAGGCTACAGGGACATATAGCTTAGCGTCGTTGGCATAAGCTAAAGTGACATATTCAACATTGAGTCCGGCATTTTCAATATAGGTTAAGCCAAGATAACGTCCGACTCCATGATCATAATGTACCACCGGTTGGCCAATGGATAACTCTGCTAAGGAGCGAACAATCGCTTCACTCGATTGCGCCCGGGCTTTTTCACGGCGACGACGTTGACTGATTTGAATTCCGAATAATTCGGTTTCACAGATAAGAGATAAGCTAAGATCTGTTAATTCAACACTGTGTTCTAAGGGAGCGACGATAATTTGATAGGGCTCATCACTTAACATCGCCGCTTGATAGCTAGCAGCACTGCTAGGTTTTGTTGATAAATGACCCAGTAATTCAAGAAGCGCTTGTTGGCGCCCTAAGGATTCAACACAGAATATGATTTTGTTTTTTGTATGCTTCGCTAAATATTTATCGAGTGCTGCGGTCGGTACTTCATTTTTATGGTCAATGGCTATATCACTAATAGCTTGACAGTTGACATTGGCTTGCCCGACTTTTTTACGCAATTTTTCGGGCTCAAAATGAGTGCGGGCAAATGATTTTATACTCGAGAAAAATTGTTCAACCCGTAAAAATAACTGTTGCGGCTCCAGCAATGGTCGCATTCGATCATAACGGCGGTCTTCATAACGAGCATTAACATCGTGCCAAAATCTTTCGCTGCTACTTTGAAGGTCTCCTTGGGTTAATAACTGGCTGTTGCTGGGGAAATAATCGCTGATTAAGTGCGAGTCACTAAAAAATAGTGGTAAATAGTATTCAATACCCGCTGGCCAAACACCCTTAGTGATTTGTTGATATAGCGATTCAGGCTCATTACTGGCGTCAAACTGTTCTCGCCACGCCGATCTAAATTGTTCGATCGCTAATTTATTGGTTGGAAATTCGTGGGCTGGTAATATTCGGATGTTCGACACTTGCTCCTTTGAGCGTTGGCTGTCTAAATCAAACAGCCGAATACTGTCAACGCAATCATCAAGATAATCGATACGATAAGGCTGTTGGCTACCCATCGGGAAAATATCTAAAATAGAACCCCGTTGGCTATATTCCCCATGCGCGAGTACTTGGTGGACATTGGCATAACCGGCATTGTCGAGTTGTTTTTTGAGTGTCGCGGGATCACTAATTTCATCTTGCGCCAGTAATAATGAATTAGCGGCTAGGAATGAAGGGGGTACAACCCGGGTCATTGCTGTGGCAACCGGTAAAATTAAAATCCCTTTTTTCATTGTCGGTAATCGATAAAGCGTCTCTAAACGCTGGGAAATAATATCTTGATGGGGCGAAAAATTATCATAGGGTAGGGTTTCCCAATCGGGAAATAAAAGAACATCCAGTGAATAATCCTGCGCCAGGTAGGTTAATTCTGACTCGAACTTGATCGCCGAAGCCGTATCAGCACAAATTAATACAGATAAGCCATCAAATTCTTGAGCTGTTTCGATGATCGCTAAAGGCAAGGCTGAGCCCTGTAGGTTACCAAGGTTTAATAGACCTTGATTAATTGCTGGAATTTTCGATAACAATGTAATTTACTACCATGTGATTATAGAGACGACGGATGCGACAATGCTTTAAATATTAGTTATTTTCGTGGCGTTGTTGCGCCCGTTCTTTGAGTTGTAGGGTTTGTACTTGTAAGGATGCTCGGACTAAATGTTCTTGATCTTCGTCGTTTATCATTGCGTAGTCAACCTCGATTAAAAAACCATCAAGATGTGGAGAAACGTTAACGACTCGACCAATACAAAAAACTGCACAATTATTTTCTTTAATAAAAACCTTTAAGGTCACTAACTGATCAACATTTAATGCTTGCGGCGCAATGTAACTTAAACTGCTACCGCCAAATTTAACCCCACGTTGACGGAACTTTTCATCATCTTGAACCGTCAGTATATAGCCCATCATCATATCAATTTTCTGTGCTTGTAAATTGAGGAATTCGGCAAGTTCAACTGCAATACCGCCAATTTTTCGAATCGGTGCTAAAGTTTTACTGTCGATGTAGCTAATTTGTGAGGCTAATTTAAAGGGAGCTGGGATTGATAATTCAAATTGTTCCTGAGTAGGTAACTGTGCGTCACAGCCCATAGGAATAGCATTGACTTGAAAAGAATGGGTTATTGAAAAAAACTGTGGAGATTCGGTCACTATCTTTCCTTAAATTTATGATCATCGGTGCTTTATCGGGTTTGACGATAGAAAACACTTGGGTAAACATTTATTTCAGCTTATGATCATGCAAGTTATCAATATTTAACAATCCAATATACCTAAATTAATGACGCTAACAAGCTTTAGGCATGACAAATGCTGTTTAGTTGAGCATTTGTCGGGATTTTGTTCTTAGAGTAGCTATTTTGCTACCAGATTGAGGTGTTTTTTTGCAGTCTATATCATTTTACATTGCGATGCGTTATGCCAGAGCACGTCAAGGCAGTCGCTTTCTTAATTTCATTACTATTTTCTCGATGGCCGGTGTTGCGTTAGGGGTTGCAGCATTAATTGTGGTGTTGTCGGTGATGAATGGTTTTGAGCAACAACTTAAACAGCGAATTTTAGGTGCGGTGCCACATTTACTGATTGAAAACAAACAAAACGAACAACAATGGCAGCCTTTAATTGCTAAATTAGAACAGGTTGAACATGTTACAGCCGTGACCATGGTGAACATGTCAAGCGCGATTATTCAAGGTCCATCACAAGTTAAAGCGGTATCATTACAGGGAATCGACCCTGAGCAAGAGTCTAATGCTAGTATGGTCGCAAAGCATATGATAACCGGTGATTTATCATTATTACAGAGCGGGCAGTACTCGATTATTATTGGCCGCGCCTTAGCCCGAGAGTTAGGAGTGTATATTGGGGCTAAAGTGAGGGTATTATCAGCGCGTCGGAGTGTTTATACCCCGCTAGGTCGTATGCCGAGCCAACGTAAGTTCACCGTGGTTGGGATCTTTGAGTTGGGCTCAGAAATTGATAGTAAGGTTGCTTTGATTCACCGGGGGGACGCTGCTCGGCTGTTAAGAGAAAATAGTCATAGTGTGGAATCATTACGGTTATATTTAGATGATGCCTTTAATGCCAGCAAAGTCGCACAGAATATTTTGCCGATCGTTGAAAACTATAGTGAGAGAGAGGAGCAGGCTAAGCTGATTAGTTGGCGTCATACCTACGGGGAGCTGTTTGCCGCGGTGACGATGGAAAAAAACATGATGTGGTTAATGTTGAGTCTCATTATTGCGGTTGCTGCGTTTAACATTGTCTCAGCGCTGGTGATTTTAGTGACCGAGAAACAAACCGATATTGCCATTTTTTCTACTTTGGGTTTAACGCGCCGCCGCATTGCTCATATTTTTATTGTCCAAGGGGTGTTTAATGGCCTACTTGGCACGGTGATTGGCTTATTTTTAGGGTTGGGCATGGTTTATTTTCTTAATGATATTTTATCGCTCCTTGGGGTTAAAGCATTGGCGAATCCCGTTGATCCCAGTGCTGGCCTACCGATTTTAATTAAACCAATTCAGATTTCATACCTGGTTGTTGCAACGCTTGTTGTGACGTTTCTAGCAACCTTATATCCATCTTTTAAGGCAGGCAATGTCAATCCTGCTGAGGCGTTAAAGCATGACTGAGTCATTATTAGATTGTCTAAATATTTCAAAACATTATCGTGATGGCAAACATCAGATCCAAGTACTTAATACCTTAGATCTCAGTTTAAACTCCCATGAATTGTTAGCGGTAACGGGCAGCTCAGGCTCCGGTAAATCGACCTTGCTTCATATATTGGGCACCTTAGATACGCCAAGTGCGGGTCAGGTGCTGTTTAAAGGTCGTGATGTTCATCAAATGAAGACACGGGAACAAGCTAAATTTCGCAACCAAGAGCTGGGATTTATTTATCAATTTCATCATTTGTTAGCGGAGTTTAGCGCTCTGGAAAATGTCATGATGCCATTACAAATTGCTGGGATGTCTCGGGGAAAAGCCAAACAACAAGCATTGGCGATGATTAAAAAAGTTGGATTAGCGGATAGGGTTGAACATAAACCTTCGCAGTTATCTGGTGGCGAGCGCCAGCGGATAGCCATCGCTCGGGCTATTGTTAATAATCCCTCATTAGTCCTCGCGGATGAGCCAACCGGTAATTTGGATCATGAAAATGCCCGTTCAATTTTTGAATTACTTAAATCATTACGGGATCAACAAGGTACCAGCTTTGTGGTAGTGACCCATGATCAAAACTTGGCTAATCGCCTTGACCGTGTGGTCTCATTACAGGCTGGTAAACTTGCTCATCATTTGCAGGAGGCATAATGCGACAATCATTGTCTGCCTTTATTGGACTGCGGTTTTTGTTGGCTAAAAGTAAAAATCGGTTTATATCATTCATCTCGATGTCCTCTATGTTAGGCATTGCGGTAGGTATTATGGTGTTAACCATTATTTTGTCGGCGATGAATGGATTTGAGCGGGAATTAACTCAACGGTTGCTTAGTGTGGTGCCACATGCCGAAATGAGTGCGGTCAAGCCACCGATGTTAAATTGGCGGCAACAGATTGAACAAGCAACTGACCATCGCAAAGTGGAGGCTGGGGCGCCATATATCAAACTTAATGCGTTAATTATGCAGGGGGCTGACTTAAAAGGTCTTGATTTAATCGGGGTGCTGCCAGAGTTTGAGCAACAGGTGTCGTCACTAAAGAAATATGTGAGCAAGGCGGCTTGGCAAAGTCTGACCGCTAACAATGGGGCGATTATTCTTGGCCAAGGGATTATTAAAGATTTAGGCCTCTCCATTGGTGATAAAGTGTTTTTGATGCTACCACCAGCTCATTACCAAGGCCGGTTAAAGGCGCTTAAATCCGTTAGTTTTACCTTAGCTGGTGCCTTTAAGTTTGGCGGCCAACTTGACTATTCACAGGCTTACATTCACCTGAGTGACGCTCAAAAAATTAATGATTATCCCCAAGGTGTTGACGGAGTCAGGCTGAAGTTAACCAATGTCTTTAACGCCCAAGAGATCATTCGTGACGTTGCGATTAAGACCGATGAACCTCTCTACATCAGTGACTGGAGCCGGAGCCAGGGCCATTTATATAATGACATTGTGATGGTTAAATTTATCACTTATTTGGTATTAGTGCTGGTGATAGGTGTCGCGAGCTTTAATATTGTCTCGACCTTAGTGATGGCGGTACAAGATAAAGAAAGTGAGATTGCTATTCTGATAACGATGGGGCTGACTCAGGGACGCGTGATGCGGATATTTATTATTCAGGGCATGCTAAATGCGTTATTGGGTTGCGTGTTAGGCTCGCTCAGTGGCTACATTATTTCGGTTAATTTATCGGCGGTGATGAATTGGTTTGAGCAGACATTCTCGATCCAATTTTTATCAGGCGATGTCTATTTTATTGATTTTTTACCAACCCAATTCCAATGGCAAGACTTGATGTTACTGGTGTTATCAACGCTATTGATTAGTTTTGTTGCGACGTTATATCCAGCTCGAAAAGCAGCAACCATCGAGCCAGCACAAGTTCTAGGACAATAGCTTCTTGGACAATAAGTTCAGGAGTAGGAACTTACAACATTATTTCTTATGATGGCGGGCTCTACTGGCTCGCCATTGTGATAACACCGACCAACGCCAAAATAGTCTAATCCCCAAATATCCCACAATACTCGATGCCACTCCACAGACTAAACAACCAAAAATAAATACCGGACCGATAGTCGATATACTATTGACTAGCCATTGTACTGAAATTTCAAACTCGAATTTTTGCGTTTCTACGCCTAAAATACGGGCACCCAATAAATAGGCGCCATAAAACATCGGTGGCATCGTGATGGGATTACTAATCCAGACTAAAATAACAGAGAGTGGCAGGTTTACTCGACAATAAATCGCGCAAAATGCGGCTAACAGCATTTGCATAGGTACTGGCATCCAGGCGAAAAATAATCCAACCGCCATGGCGCCAGAAGCACTTTTTCGATTTAAATGCCATAAATTAGCGTCGTGAAGGCTTGAACCAAGATAACGTAAATGCTTATGTTCTTTTATTTTTGTCGGATCCGGCATTAAACGTTTAAGTATTTTTTTTGGCATATTGTCCTTCTAAATCAACAGTTGAGAGCCGATGAAACTAAGACTAACAGGCTTTATCATTGGGGTGCTGACCAGTTTAATTTGGCCACAAGTCCCATCTAGCATTATTGCTTTAGTAATAATGGCTGTCGGTCTGTCTTTATTTAAACGCCAAGCATTGCTCTCATGTCTGATGCTTGGTATTGGATACTGCTCAATCATGATTAATTATCAGTTTAATGACATCGAGTATTTAAAGCTGCGAAACTCTAGCATAAAAGGCACTATTATTTCATTGCCACAGCAAAGAAAATATAACAACCGATTCTTTTTTAAACTATCAAGCATAATGCCGTCAGATCCGAGCCAACAAAACTCACGACAAAGCCCAATAAAAAGTGCAGCGGTTATTTTGGTATATTGGGGCGGCGAACATCAATTACAACAGGGACAACGATTAGCCTTAACGGTTAAGGTTCGACCTATTCATGGTTATGCCAATCAAGGTGGTTTTAATTACCAAAAATGGCTGATATCACAGGGAGTAATGGCGACAGCTTCGGTGGTTGATGGCGTGGTGATTGACGCTGGTGTTTCAACGCGCGCTAGGGTGGCCGCATTAATGAAGCAGGCAACTGCACCTTATCAAACTGGGAATTTTATCCGAGCTTTAACTATTGCCGATAAACAAGGTTTTAACCAGGATGATTGGGATTTGCTAGCGAAAACGGGGACCAGTCATCTCTTTGCTATATCGGGTCTTCATTTATCAATGGTATTTGCGTGTGCATTGTTGTTATTGCGTTACTTGTTGTTTTTCATTGTTAGGGTTAATAACCAATGGCTTAATAATAAAAACACTGACATTCCCTCGATGACTGCCGCGATTTTGGCACTGGTGTTATCGGTTGGTTATAGCTATTTAGCTGGCTTTAGTTTACCGACGATTCGCGCATTGATTATGTTGTCGGTATTGGTGTTTTCCTGGACTGTTGGCCAAAAAATGTCATTAACTGAGGTGATTTTATACAGTTTAGCCATGATGTTACTACTGGATCCTATTGCTGGATTAGGGTTAAGTTTTTGGTTATCATTTTCTGCAGTTTGTTCATTATTATTGTTAATATTTTTAGCCAAAGGGCATTTTTTTAAAGACGCTAGCCCTTGGCAAAATGGGGTGTATCGGTGTTATTTAATGTGCCGAATGCAGTGTTGGTTATTTGTTTGCTTATTGGGGATTCAGCTATTCTTCTTTAGTGGCATTGCGGTAATTGCTCCTGTGGCTAATGTTATCGCCGTGCCTGTGGTCGGATTATTGGTCTTACCTTGTGTGTTAATCGCGATGCTGTTGCTAACTATTTGGCCATGGTTTAGTGATCAATGTTTTGCATTAGCGGATTGGTTATTACGGGCGATCATGGTTTATCTCGATTGGTTAACGACTTGGCCGGGGGGTTGGTTTGCTAATCCTCATTATGAGTTTTGGTTATTGGGATTGGCGGCTTTAGTGTTTGTCACGCTACTAAAGTATTGCCAAGTTAATTTTAAAGTCATCTTGATGATAGTGTTACTGATGATGCTCAATGTGGTTTTAACCCTCTCGATGACCAGCGACACTGAAAGATGGCAGGTGCACTTTTTAGATGTTGGTCAGGGAAATGCAGCCGTTATTATCAAAAATCGTCATGCGATGGTGATTGATGCCGGCAAAAAAGGTATTAGTGACAAGGTTATTATTCCTTTTTTGGCTCAACACTCGATTAAAGCGCTCGATTATATTGTCTTAACCCATCAAGACAGCGATCACAGCGGTGGCAGTGAAAAGCTAATGACACAATACCTGCAAGCGACGGTGATCAGTAATGTGCAACAAGGTCGGATAATTCTTTGCGGTGATTTGATTGGAAAACCGATTTTATGGCAAGGGCTTACATTGGTTTTTTTTGCCACTCCGCCAGGGTTTTCAACCACTGAAAATGATAATTCTTGTGTGCTTCGACTGTCGGATCAGCATCACTCTGTATTGTTTAGCGGTGATATTAGTAAAAAATCTGAGCGATATATGGTTAAACATTTGAATGGTATAGATTGGCACAGCGAGGTCTTACAGGTGCCACATCATGGCAGTCGTTCATCTTCCTCAAAGTCATTTATTCAATGGTTAAAACCACAAGTTGCAGTGGTAAGCGCCGCGCGATTTAATCAATGGCACTTTCCTGCTCAACAGGTGGTCAATCGCTATCACCGCTATAATGTCGCGCTCTATAACACCGCCCAACATGGTCAAGTAACCATTGAATTTGCACCGCACTCTTCCTTGAAAATAAGGCGTTATCGTCAAGATATCGTACCTTTTTGGTATAATCGTCTTTTTTATAAGCATCTATATTAGTTTTCAGTTGGTCATTAGTACACTTAGCGCTAGAATAGAAAGGAATTTATTATCCGAGTTACTCTATTGATGTCGTCAACACTGTCTATTGATTATAAAAGTGTCTTCTTTCGCCTACTAGGCTATTTCCGTTCATTTAAAACCGCATTAATTATTTCGGTGTTTGCGTTGATCATCTATGGTGCAATAGATGCTGCGATGGTTAAATTAATTCAGCCCTTAGTGGATGATGCTTTTGTTAGTCCCGATGGTCGAATGCTAGAACTCGGCGCTTTGCTAGTGTTGGTGATATTTTTCATTCGTGGTATTGCCAGTTTTGTCTCTGGCTATGGCCTAGCTTGGGTCAGTAACCATGTTATTTTGAAAATGCGTCAGCAATTGTTTAATAAAATGCTTCATTTACCGGTCCGTTTTTTTGATAAAAGTAGCAGCGGAGTGTTAATTTCAAAAATCACCTA
Organism: Gammaproteobacteria bacterium; assembly: GCA_013214965.1. Classification (GTDB taxonomy): domain Bacteria; phylum Pseudomonadota; class Gammaproteobacteria; order Enterobacterales; family Psychrobiaceae; genus Psychrobium. The sequence goes on along the minus strand of JABSRU010000013.1, from coordinate 40,139 downwards.
TGACACTGAGCAAGTGGCTTTAGCGACGTCACAGGTGCTGATTACTTTGGTGCGAGAAGGTGTTACCATTATTGGCTTACTGGCACTGATGTTTTATGAAAGTTGGCAACTGTCGTTGGTGTTTTTTATCGTCGGGCCATTAATAGGTGTGGTTATTAGTGTGGTATCGAAACGTTTTCGAATTATCAGTAAGTCAATCCAACATGCGATGGGCCAAGTGACCACCTCTAGCGAACAAATGCTTAAAGCCCATAAAATTATCTTGTCATTCTCCGGTCAAACCAAAGAAGCGAAACGTTTCGCCCAAGTGAATAATAATAATAGACGTCAGGCGATGAAATTAGTGATGGCCAGAGTGAGTAGCACGCCATTAATTCAGTTTATTGGCTCATTAGCCATTGCTGTTGTGTTATATGTTGTTAGTTATGAACAAATGCGCGACACCTTATCCGCGGGCTCTTTCATTACATTAGTAACGGCAATGGGCAGTTTATTACGTCCTTTAAAGCAATTATCTAAGGTTAATGGTGATTTACAGCGGGGATTAACCGCTTGTGCTAGTGTGTTTGAACTACTCGATCATGCCGATGCACCGGATCAAGGTCAGCTTGCATTAGAGCGAGCGAAAGGTCAATTAGTGCTTAAGGATTTAAGCTTTAGTTATCAAAAAAATCAACAGTTAGCATTAAAAAATATTAATTTGACCATTGAAGCGGGACAAACTGTAGCACTAGTCGGACGCTCAGGCAGTGGTAAATCAACCTTAGCCAGTTTACTGATGCGATTTTATGAGCACCAAGAGGGTGAGATTAATCTCGATGGTCAATCGATTAATCAATATAGTTTAAATACCTTGCGCAACCAGTTTGCTCTTGTATCACAACAAGTGGTGCTATTTGACGATAGTATTGCCAATAATATTGCCTATGGTGCGATCGGTGAGGTGACTCGCGCAGAGATAGAAGCGGCAGCAAAGTCGGCTCATGTACTTGAGTTTACCGATAATTTACCATTAGGGCTCGATAGTCCGGTCGGTGAAGATGGTGCTAATTTATCTGGCGGACAAAAACAGCGTATTGCCATTGCGCGAGCTATTTTACGTAATGCTCCGGTATTAATTTTAGATGAGGCAACATCAGCACTGGATACGGAATCTGAGCGCGCAATCCAAAGTGCATTGACCACCCTACAACAGGGGAAAACCTCAATTATTGTGGCTCATCGCTTATCAACTATTGAGCATGCTGATGTGATTGTAGTGATGGAGCAGGGTGAAATTGTCGAGCAGGGTTCACATTCGCAGTTACTGGCTCAGGGTGGTGCCTATCGTTTACTTCATAATATGCAATTTAGTGCTGGAGCTGATTAATGCGTCGGTTTATTGAAAAATCATGGCAACAGGGCCATCCTGTGTTATGGCTACTATCTCCGCTGATGTTACTGTATGCCTTGATCACTGCAGTTCGCCGTTTTTGTTATCGATGTGGTATCTTCCGTCAAGTGAAATTGCCGGTGCCAGTGGTGATTGTCGGGAATATTACCGTCGGAGGCAATGGAAAAACGCCGATGGTGGTATGGTTAGCGCAGCATTTGACCCAGCAAGGCTATCATGTCGGCATTATCAGTCGCGGTTACGGTGGCAGTGCCACTGAAGCTATCTTAGTGGATAATACAACGTCAGTGGCTTTGACTGGCGATGAACCTAAATTAATTGTCGCAAAAACCAGTTGTTTAATGGCCATTGGTCGTGATCGAATTGCTGCTGCTCATTTAATTTTGGCTAAAGCAAAGTCATCGAACAATCCACTCGATGTTATTATCAGCGACGATGGTTTGCAACATTATCGACTGGCCCGAGACTTTGAAATTGCAGTAGTTGATGGCGTCAGACGATTAGGCAACCGAAAATTGTTACCAATGGGGCCGCTACGAGAGTCGCCATCGCGCCTAAAATCCGTTGATTTAATTATTTGTAATGGCCATGCCAGTCATTATAATGAGCAATCCATGACGTTAGTCCCTGATAATATTATCCGTCTTCATGATAATAAAATAATATCAGTTGAGGACTTTTGTACTAAGCAAGTCGTCGCAATGGCCGGGATAGGGTATCCACAGCGTTTTTTTGATACGTTAACCACACTTAATATTCCGTTGATTGCACAAATACCATTTGCTGATCATCAAGCCTTTGAATTCGAACAATTGGCCCGCTTAGTCACTGAGCAGCAATGCTTAATTATGACTGAAAAAGATGCGGTGAAATGCCAAGACTTCGTCCAAAAAAATTGGTACTACTTACCAGTAACCGCTGAGATAACCTTAGTGGCGAAAGAATTAATATTTAAAAAAATTAAGGAATTAACCCATGGCGTTTGACATAAAATTATTGGATATTGTTGCTTGTCCTTTGTGTAAAGGTAAGCTTGATTTTGTTAAAGCTGACAATATCTTAATTTGTCATTTTGATAAATTAGTGTATCCGATTAATGATTCAATCCCGGTATTGCTCGAAGAGCAAGCGACGCCATTAGCGCAAGATTAAGGCGGTAACTCCTATGTCATTTAGTGTGATTATTCCGGCGCGTTATCAATCGAGCCGATTACCTGGCAAACCCCTATTAGACATTGGCGGTAAGCCGATGATTCAATGGGTTTATGAACGTGCTTTACAATCCGGTGCTCAACATGTGGTTGTGGCCACTGACGATCAGCGCATCGCCGATGCAGTGATTGCTTTTGGTGGTGAATTTTGCATGACCGGCAGCGACCATGAATCAGGTACTGAACGGTTAAGTGAAGTGATTGATAAATTAAACTTGAGTGCTGATCATATCGTGGTCAATGTTCAAGGTGATGAGCCTATGATCCCCTATGGTAATATCGCTCAAGTCGCCAGTTTGTTAATTGATAACCCTGATGTGCCAATGGCGACGTTAGCGGTACCGATTGATGAAAACCTTGATATTGATAATCCAAATGCGGTTAAAGTGGTGTGCGATAAATTTGGTCATGCGTTATATTTTAGTCGGGCGTCGATCCCCTTTGATCGTGACGGCTTTCACCGTGCCAGCCCTGCTAAAATAAAGCAACATTATCATCGCCATATTGGGATATATGCCTATCGTGCTGGCTTCATTCGTCGTTATTTAACGATGGAACCATCACCATTAGAGCAGATTGAATCTTTAGAGCAGTTACGGGTGTTGTATCACGGTGAGAAAATTGCGGTTGGGGTTGCTGAGCAAGCGCCACCTGCAGGGGTTGACACTCAGGCCGATCTCGATCGGATCCGGATGCATTTTAACTAAATTGTTAGTGTATTAAAAAAGCCGAGTTGGATACAACTCGGCTTTTTTCTATTTCTTCTTCTTCATCATTGGTAAATGACCGACTTCTATCGAGTTTTGGAATGACTTATCGTCAACCTTAGGCTTACGCTTAACTGCTTTTTTGATTTTCGTTTGATGATGCTTAGGGTTAACCGATTTTTTGACCTTGCTCTTAACTGGTTTTTTAGGCTTTATGCCTTTAAAACGGGCGACGAGACCGTTAATTTTTTCAAAGTTAAATTTAGTTTTAAGCAGTAACTGAATGCGCTCTAAGCTTTGCCAATCACGGGTGCCAACGAGTGAAATAGCAATACCGGACTTACCTGCACGGCCGGTACGACCAATCCGGTGGATATAATCCTCTGGGTGTTTGGGTAAATCAAAGTTAATCACATGGCTAATATGTTTTATGTCGAGACCACGTGCTGCGATATCCGTTGCCACTAATATCTTTAATGTTGTCCGTTTAAAGTCATCCATCGCCTTATTACGGGCGCTTTGCGCCATATCACCATGCAATGCGCCGGCATTATGACCCTGAGCGGTCAATAGAGCAGCCAGACGATCACAGTCAGCTTTAGTGGCTGTAAAGATAAGCACCTGCTCAAATGGCGATTTTAACAAGGTTGATAACAATTTTTCTTTATGCTCAACATGATCGGCTAAATAAAGCGATTGGCTGATGGCTTGGTGTTTGTCTGTTGAATGGCCAATCTCAATCCGTTGAGCATTCTGCAGTACTTCTACGGCTAAATTAGTGATTTGATTATCGTCAATCGTGGCCGAAAACAACATGGTTTGACGATTACGGTGATCGGCGGCGGCATTGATTTTGGTTAAATCCGCAGAAAATCCCATATCGAGCATCCGATCTGCTTCATCAAGTACTAAAACTTCTAAGGCATGCAAAGCAATATGACGATGCTGAAGGTGATCAGCAAACCGACCTGGAGTCGCAATAATGATGTCAGGTTCTTTACGTAAAACTTTGGCTTGATCATTAAATGACTCACCTCCAACAATCAATGTTGCCTTCAATCGGCTGCCACTGGCTAGCTTCTTAAAGTCAGCATAAACCTGATTGGCGAGCTCACGAGTAGGGGCCAAAATTAAGGCGCGAGGGTCGCGTTTAGAGAACGCTCTGGTTCGTAATAAACGCTGCATAATTGGCAGCAAAAAAGCGATGGTTTTCCCGGAGCCTGTTTGTGAAGAAGCTAAGACATCCATTCCGGCAATTGCCACTGGAATTGTTTGCGCTTGAACGGGTGTTGCTTGGTCGAAACTTAAATGTTCGAGGGCAGTAATGAGTCGCTGATCTAAATCAAAATTTGTAAAAGACAAAATGTGTTCCGACAGAATAAATAATAGGGCACCAGTATAATTCGTTGTTGGCTTATCTACTAATTTTTTATCTAAAAACTGTCTAATTGATCGAGGTAAACTCCGGTGTTGTTTCTCAATGGGTATTATATGACACTATTTTTTAATAAATGGGTCTTCTGGTTTTTAATCTATTATTTGTGGGTTATGTGTGCGATAGTTGTATTTTAATTGTGCTTCAAACGTGCTTTTTGTCCAATGGTGGTGAACTTTTTCAATGAAAAATCGAATTACGGATACACTTTTAAGAACATTAACCTCTGAAGACCTTCGAGTTAACGATGTTGACATACCAGGCTTCCATATTCGCCTCGGCCGGCCAAATACAGATGGGCACCGATTGGTTAGCTACTATTTTTTTTATCGATTGGGCGGTAAAAATGGTCGACAAGTTAACTTTTTTATCGGTAATAGTTCTAGCTTATCGGCGGGTGAAGCAAGGCGAATTGCTCTGCAAATACAGCCATTAGTTAAGGCTGGAAAAAATCTTGAAAAAATGCAATTTGAACAACAAACTTCGGCGGTTAAATTAAAGGATTTTTGGCAATTTGTTGGCCTTGAAAAATTTAAAAAATATTACAAAAATAGCCAAGATCCCATTCGCAATATTGAGGGTTTTATTTTACCCATGATTGGCTCTGTTACCTTGGATCAAATTGATCTGCGGCTAATAGAGTTGAGAGTTTTTAAACCGTTGTTGAAAAATAATAAAAGGAGCTATTTACGGATCGTGGCCGCTCAGCTTAATGCTTTATTTAAAATGGCGGTTGCTGAGGGGGCGATATCCCAATCACAATTTATACCTTTTGTTGTTAAGCTCTCACCGATAATCAAATCGTCAATGACTTTAACAAAAATGACCGGGGCACAAATTAAAGGAATTTATTATCGGGCCAGTAAGATAGAGAACCATCCTGCTTTTTTATATTGCTTGAGGTTACAAATATTAAGTGGTCAGTCATTAGCGGTGATTTGTCGCAGTTATCGTCAGGATGTTAAAGCCAACAAATGGCTACTCAGAAATAGTGATGGAAAATTATCCGGTCGGATAATTCCTTTATCGGGGCCTTTAAAATCTTTGACTAAATTTATTCTGAAAACCTTCCCAAAACCCAATAGCTTGTATTTGTTCCCAGGTCAGCATCGCCAAGGTGCCTCGCAAGATGACGCAACGATGGATATTCGGGCATTAGCGAAAGGGCAAAAACGATTTATTGAAAGTGTCCATCAAATTGCTATCACTCAAAGGGACTTTCTTGTTAATATTGAGCAGGCTATGATCAGTCAAAAGATCAACCCATTGGCCGTTGCTTATATCTTTGATAAAAAACTAGCATCCAACTTAATGGTAGCGCCAGAAGATCCGATAATAGCCACTGCGCTTACGCAATGGCATCAAGCTTAATTTACTGTAAAGATATCATGATGAAAGACAAAATTATCAATGAAATGCGTGTATTAAAAGAGATTGAACCAGAATTTGAAATCAATCGTCGTATTCAATTTATTCAGAAGACTCTAGTGGCTAGTGGTGCAAATTCTTTAGTATTAGGGATTAGTGGCGGTATCGATTCAACATTAGCAGGCCGTTTAGCGCAATTAGCGGTTGAACAACTCAATGCTAAGGCTGAGCAACAATCATATCGTTTCTATGCCATTCGCTTACCCTATGGCACGCAAAAAGATGAAGATGAAGCTCAATTGGCGTTAAATTTTATTAAACCAAGTCAATCGTTAACAATTAACATTGAAAAAGCGACTCAGGACTTAGTCGATGCTTGCGAGGTTAATGATTTTTCAATTAAGCTAGGTGTCAGCAGTGATTTTGTTAAAGGCAACCTCAAAGCAAGAATGCGGATGTCAGCACAGTATCATATCGCAGGACTTACTGGTGGCTTAGTGATCGGGACCGATCACTCGGCTGAGAATCTTACTGGATTTTACACTAAGTTCGGCGATGGTGCCTGTGATCTCGCGCCACTATTTGGCTTAAATAAACGTCAAGTCCGTGCATTGGCTCATTTTTTGGGCGCTCCTAATCTCTTGGTTGATAAAGCACCGACCGCGGATCTCGAATGCGATAAGCCACAGTTAACCGATGAAGAAGCGTTGGGTATTAGCTATGATCAAATTGATGACTTCCTGGAAGGAAAAACCGTTAGAGCAGATATAGAGGCACGTTTAATCGCCATTTACCAGCGTACTCAACACAAGCGTCAACCGATACCGACAATTTACGATTAATCTAAATTTTAAAGCGTATCAGTTAATGGAGCCTTTAAAAATGATATTTTCACTATGATTTTTTTATTTTTTATGAGATTTATTTAGTTTGACTGATACGGTAACGGTAGATTTTTCGTAAAGATTTGATGGCTCGTTTAACGTTGCAAGAGATTAAGCAAATATCATTAATGGAAAACATTTTTTCATCACCTAATATTTTTTCGTGCTAGTTAAAGTCTAGTCTTTTAGCTGGATTCTCGAACTCTGAAATCATCTTATCAAGCTGTGCTTCATCAAAATTATTATCGAAGCAATATTCATTTTTAGTAAAACAGGGTTTGACGTAAAAGACAATAAAGGTTAATAATTAATCGTAAAAACAAAGGAATAGCTTGTAATGGTCGTATTGGGGATAAACTATTAAGGTGGGTTTTTAAACGGTTTAAATCAATGTATGAAAGTTTATAATCTTTTGGCAGCGATATTATTGATACCACAGATGAACTTTTATTCAAGAACAGTATCTCTTTTAGTTTACTGGTATCGTAATTATTATTACGGCACTCTAGGCCTAATGCTCTCGATTCGTACTTTTGTTAATTCCCATAGTCATTCTCTTAACTGACAACTAAGGTCAATGTATTAATTACGCCCATTTACTAATAATTTTCCGACAACACACCATTGTTGATTGTAAAGTGTTTATGTTTATTGTGAGTCATACCAATTTGATTAAATTTGTGATTTTAACCGGTACAAGTAGGTAATAACTTTGTCAGATTGGTATCAACAGCTATTCAACTAATCATTATGCGAATCTTAATGATATTAAGCCCATAAAAAAAGTTCAGTGATTACAATCACTGAACTTTGATCTTAACTCATCTGCATTAATTTTTATTGTTAGATGCGGGTATTACTTAACCACGAGTACTTTACTGGTGTTAGTACCACCAATTGTTTCCATGCTATCACCGTAGGTGAATAGCACCATGTCGCCAGCTTTTACATGGCCTTGTATTTTTAGCTCTGCCAGTGCTGACATCGCTATTTCATCACTACCAACGGTAGTAGAGTCAAAATAGACCGAATATACACCGCGATATAAAGCCGCTGAATTTAAACACGATTGATGACGAGATAAGCAATAGATTGGTAAGTTTGAACTAATGCGAGACATCATTTGTGGCGTTTTACCTGACTCACTTAATGCGACGATTGCTTTAACACCTTTTAGATGGTTCGCAGCATACATCGTTGATAGTGCGATCGTTTCTTCAATCGTGGTAAATTCTTCTTCGATACGATGACGAGATTTGATGATAGAAGGGTGTTTTTCAGCACCAAGACAAACATTGGCCATTGCTAGCACTGTTTCAACGGGAAAGTCACCAGCCGCAGTTTCTGCTGACAGCATCACTGCGTCAGTGCCGTCTAACACGGCGTTAGCGACATCCATCACTTCAGCACGGGTTGGCATTGGGGCACTGATCATCGATTCCATCATCTGAGTGGCGGTGATCACAATACGGTTTAGGGTACGACTGCGTTGGATTATTTTCTTTTGCACCGCGACTAATTCAGCGTCACCAATTTCAACACCCAAATCACCACGAGCAACCATCACAACATCTGATGCTAAAATCACATCATCTAACGCTTCGTCCGTTGCAACGACTTCAGCACGTTCTATTTTTGCCACCAGTTTAGTTTTTAACCCAGCTTTTTCTGCTAAATTGCGTGCATAGCGCATTTCGTCGCCATTACGTGGGAATGATACCGCGAGGAAGTCGACGCCGATCTCTGCGGCCGTTAGGATGTCTAGTTTATCTTTTTCTGTTAGGGCGGCAGCTGTTAAACCACCACCTTGTTTATTGATGCCTTTATTATTTGATAGCGGGCCACCAATAAGTACTTCTGTGATGACTTTACTGCCTTCAATCGCGGTGACTTTTAGTTGGACACGACCATCATCGAGTAATAAAACATCACCAGTTATAACATCATTTGGTAGTTCTTTATAATCGATACCAACCTGATGAATGTCACCTTCATTTTTGTCTAAATCGGCATCAAGAATAAACTTGTCACCATTGCTTAGCTTAATTTTATTGTCTTTAAACCGAGCAACCCGAATTTTAGGCCCTTGTAAATCGCCCAATATTCCGACATAGGTATTTAATTTTTTAGCCACGGCTCTCACCATGTTAGCGCGTGCAATATGGTCTTCGCTACTACCATGAGAAAAATTTAAACGGACAACATTGGCACCCGCTTTGATTAACTGCTCTAAGATCTCTGGCGTGTCAGTTGCTGGTCCTAAAGTCGTTAGAATCTTTGTTCTTCTATAATTTACGGTGTTATCCATCAAATTTATCCATCGCTATTAGTTTATTTCGTAATATAATTACACAAAATGTGATTTTATTCATCATTATTCTTATTTTATGATCATAATATTTCATTTTGATGACATTAAGTTTTAGTTATAGGGGGAGCTGTAAAGCGGGAATCTTTAATCCCTTGTTTAACTTTCTGTAAATTATCTCGGAATTTACTACCACGTCGTAATGTAAAGCCTGTCGCTAAGACATCTATAATAACTAACTGACCGATTCTGGAAGCCATTGGCATATAGAGATCGGTATCTTCAGGTATTTCAGTCGAGATCACTAAATGGCAGGCGTGAGCTAATGGTGAGTCTTTAGCAGTGATTGCAATAACAGTAGCATCATTTTCTTTGGCCATCGCCGCTATTTCAACTAATGATTTAGTACGCCCAGTGTGGGATATTAAAACGACCACATCACCTTCTGTTGAGTTAATACAACTCATGCGTTGCATTAATGCATCTTGAAAACTCAATACGGGTACATTAAATCGAAAAAATTTATTCAAGGCATCTTGTGCTACTGCGGCTGAAGCACCTAAACCAAAAAAAGAGATTTTTTTGGCTTGGGTTAAAATATCGACTGCACGATTAATCGCAGCGGTGTCGACCATTTGTCGGCTGCGATCTAAGCTCGCTAGGGTCGCTTCATATATTTTGTTGGTATAGTCTTCTACCGTATCGGTTTCTTCGACATGTCGGTTGACATAGGGGGTACCATTGGCAAGGCTTTGAGCAAGGTGAAGTTTGAAGTCTGGAAAACCCTTGGTGTCCATTCTACGGCAAAATCGGTTAACCGTTGGTTCACTAACGTCGGCCATTTTGGCTAAAGCGGCGATACTTGAATGAATCGCTGTTTTTGGCGATGCTTGAATGACGTTAGCCACTTTGCGTTCTGATTTACTGAGCTTTTCGAGATTAAGTGTTATTTGTTCTAAGATGTTCATTGATAATCCCCAATTATTTTATCGGCATTATTGTCATTATAAAAAATAATACACCAAAAACGTCATTAAACTGTAATTAAATTACATTTGTTAGGAATTTAAACAAAAAAACGTTAAAAACGCGATTCAGGTTTGACAAATTGATGAGATTCAATGGAATCTAAAGTTTGTTCTGCAATGCGTTGGAGCTTTTTTAAGTTGACAGATTTTGCGTTCAAATGTTGTAACAATAAACTTGAACTACTGGCTTTCATCCCCGACCTTTCAGCGACCATTGACCAAACATAGGCCAGTTTATATTGTTTCTGTTGATAAAAACTAGTCGCAATAGTCGCATATAAATTCATATCAACGGACTCAGAATCATCGGGATCTAGATAGGATAGCGCTTTATATTGGGCGATCATTTGCTTTTTAGGATCAACTTTTGCGTAATAACTTGCCATCATTAACTGGAGCTCTGTGGTCTTTAATTGTTGTTGGTTATCGAGTGCTAACAATTTCTCAAGTTTGATTGGATCATGGTGCTGAGACCAGTGGTAGTATAAGAGCTGTGGATAATGACTGTTAATGGTGAGACGTTCTATTGCCTTAATTTCACTGAGACTGGTTAAATACGCTCGTGCTTTTTTACTGGTACGATCGGAGATCGTTTTACGAGTAACGTTTGATGCAATCATGATACATTGGCTAAAGTCACGCCACGAGACCAAAGCCCGGTATTGATTATCTTGATCATCTGGAGTTTTCATGATTTTATAACGATTAGAAATAAGGTCAACCCGTTCATTTTTACACCAACCTTCAGTTTCAATGTCTTGACAGAGCTGTTGGTGTTCATTGCATATCGTGTATGTGCTGACTGCAAAATCACCGCAACCACTGAGTGACAAAATTGCCGTGATTATTATGGCGATAAATCTTGTATTTAAGCGCATTAATATTGGTTCCTGTTGGTAATATTACAACAGCTTTAATCGTTGTATCTACTGGTGTTTAATTAAGTTATACGATAAAATGTCACTCGTTCTAAAGCATAACGTTGTCGTTAATAATTATTGGTTACATCAATATATTGTCTCATGATTGGTAATCTTTCAGTTTCAGGTACAGCCTGAGTTTGATGAAACGACAACTAAGCATCTTAAAATGCAGGGAATATAATTACTTTAACTCAATGTTGATACATTTTTCAAATTTACTCACAGATCATTCCAAAAACAAAGGATAGCATTACATGAACCAGGATAAGTATTTAAAAAGCTGGCAAGAAAGACAAGAACTTGCTGAAGCAATGCAACCATTGCTTGGTAAGTTGTTTCGTCAGCAAGGCGTTGAAATTACAGTTTATGGGCGTCCATTGTTAAGTGCCACAACGATTGAAATTATTAAAGCTCACCGCAATGTACGCCAACATACTGGTGAAAAGCTGCGTCTGCGAGAATCATTTCCTTTATTAGTTGCAATTTGTGCGTTGGATTTTAAACATGCACGGATTGATTTAGGTAAATTAGCCATAAAATATAATGCTCAGCATGGTACAAATTATGATGTAGTTGATGAATTTCTGAAAACAGAATTAGCGGAAGTTCATGCCATTGAAGATCAAGGTGAAGCGAGAGATGTCGTTTTGTATGGCTTTGGTCGTATCGGTCGATTGTTAGCACGTTTACTGATTGAACGCAGTGGCGTCGCTAACCGCTTACGTCTGCGTGCCATTGTCGTACGTGGCAGTGGTGGTGATTTAGAAAAGCGCGCCAGTTTATTACGTCGAGATTCAGTGCACGGACCATTCAACGGTTCAATTGAAGTGGATGAATCCAATAACGCGATCATTGCCAATGGTAACTACATTCAAGTTATTTACTCTAATTCACCTGATTCGATAGATTACACAAAATATGGTATTAACAATGCCTTAATTGTTGATAATACAGGTAAGTGGACTGATGAAGCTGGTCTATCGGAACACCTTAAATCGATTGGTACCTCAAAAGTGTTACTAACAGCCCCTGCTAAAGGTGATATTGATAACATCGTTTACGGTGTTAATGAGGAAATGATTGGTGATGCTAAAATCGTTAGTGCTGCGAGTTGTACCACGAATGCTATTACGCCAATCTTAAAAGCGATTAATGACAAATATGGTATTATTAATGGTCATATCGAAACGGTTCATTCTTACACCAATGATCAAAACTTAATTGATAATTATCATCCATCACCACGTCGTGGTCGTAGCGCACCATTAAACATGGTACTGACTTCTACGGGGGCAGCAAAGGCCGTGGCGAAAGCATTACCAGAATTAGGTGGTAAACTAACCGGTAATGCTATTCGTGTACCAACAGCCAATGTTTCGATGGCTATTATGAATTTAAATCTTAAGCAAGGTGTTACTACTGAAGATTTAAATGCTTACCTTAGCCATATGGCCTTGCATTCAACCTTGCAGGATCAAATTGATTTCACGACATCTTCAGAAATTGTATCAACGGATTTAGTGGGTTCTCGCTATGCGGGTGTGGTTGATTCTCAAGCGACTATTACCAGTGATAGCAGTTGTGTACTTTATGTTTGGTATGACAATGAATTTGGTTATAGCTGTCAAGTTCTTCGTGTTATGCGCAATATGTTAGGCCTTGATTACCCAACATTACCCCGCTATTAATCACAATTAAGTATCAGAAAGCAGCTTAAGCTGCTTTTTTTTTGCCTTTTACTCCCGAGGTCGTTTATCTGGCTAAAGTCTAATCACTATCTGCTGTACTTATTAAATGGCTTCTGTATCATCCAAGGCAATTAAAAAATATCAATTATATTAATTTAGTAGGGAAAATAAATATGCGCATTATCTTACTTGGAGCACCTGGTGCAGGCAAGGGCACCCAAGCCCAATATCTGATGGATACTTATAAGATTCCACAAATTTCTACGGGCGATATGCTACGTACTGCTATTAAAGCAGGGACCGATTTGGGCCTTGAAGCAAAAAAAGTGATGGATGCGGGACAGTTAGTTTCTGATGATTTAATTATTGGTTTAGTTAAAGAGCGTGTTGCATTAGACGATTGCCGTGAAGGATTTTTACTTGATGGCTTCCCACGTACTATTCCTCAAGCCGATGCCATGAAAGAAAATGGTATCGTTGTTGACCACGTGGTTGAAATTGATGTGCCAGATGAAAACATCGTTAAGCGCATGAGTGGACGCCGTGTCCATTCTGGTTCTGGCCGGGTTTATCATGTCACTTACAATCCACCTAAAGTTGAAGGTAAAGATGATGTTACTGGCGATGATCTGTCTATTCGACCTGATGATATCGAAGAAACTGTTCGTAAGCGCCTAGCTATCTATCATGAGCAAACTAAACCTTTGATTGCTTATTATATGTCAGCCCGTGACGCAGGGTTAAATCAGTATCATAAACTTGATGGTACCAATGATGTGCCCGTTGTTAGTGCAGAAATTAAATCGCTATTGGGTTGATTGTTAACCATGTAACCGTCCAACACTGATATTTGAACGGTTCAATTGATTAAGCTCACGTTGTGGGCTTTTTTTATGCCTATGGCAGTGATAGGCTAACTCAGTAATTATTAGCATGAGTGTGGATGTGAGAGTGGTTGATACAAAAAATAATGATGTCGGTGTGCTAGTGGTTAATTTAGGAACACCAAGCGAACCAACAACGGGCGCAGTGTTTCGCTATCTTGGTGAGTTCTTGTCTGATAAACGGGTTATTGATCTGCCTTCTTTTGCTTGGAAAACCTTATTATATGGTCTTATTTTACCGCTGCGGAGTCCGAAAGTTGCGAAGCTTTATCAACAAGTTTGGACTGCTGAGGGCTCGCCATTACGGGTTTATAATGAAGCGATTGCTCAGCAATTAAATCAGCGATACAGTGAAGAACCACGAGCTAATATTCTGGTGCGCAGCGCCATGAGTTATGGTGAACCAAGCTTACGTGCAGCAATGCAAGAATTTGAAACTCTGGGGATCAAAAAAATTGTAGTGCTACCGCTTTATCCACAATATAGCGCGACGACTACCGCCGTAGTTTATGATCAAATAGCCAAAATTTTAATGAAAACTCGTTACTTACCTGAAGTTAGAATGGTGATGGATTATTGTGATAATCCGCAATATATTCAGGCATTAGCAAATAGTGTTCATGCCAGCCGTGCCAAGCATAGTGAATCACAATTGTTGGTGATGTCATTTCATGGTATGCCTCAACGTTATGTTGATGCAGGCGACCCTTATCAAGAACAATGTCTTCGTACGGCACAGGCATTGGCTAAAAACTTAAAGCTAACACCTGAGCAGTGGACGATATCATATCAATCTCGTTTTGGTAAAGCCACTTGGCTTAGTCCATATACCAATGTTGTGCTTGGCGATTTGCCAGTCAATGGCATTAAAAATATCGATATTATCTGTCCTGCTTTTTCTGTTGATTGTTTAGAAACCTTGGAAGAGATTTCTGAGGAAAATAGAGGTATCTTCCAACAGGCTGGTGGAGTGAATTATCATTATATTCCAGCGCTAAATGATCACAGCGATCATATTTTGATGCTAAAACAACTGATCGATCAACAAATGGTTAGCTGGGTTTAGTATAAAAGCAACGATAGCGCGGGCTTTATCACAAAAATTCTTAATATTATGACTTGGCGTGCTACTTTAGTTTAAAATAGCATTCCAATTATTTATCACTAAGTTGAGTAGTGGTAAGCGTGTCAATATTTAGGTTTGCAAATGAAATTTCCTGGTCAGCGTAAAATTAAACATTATTTCCCGGTCACAACCCGTAAAGTGAGCAATGAAGCGACTAAGGCTGACATTACCAGTCATATCTGTGGTATCGATCAAACCTTAGTTGATATTGAAGCGCCAGTTAATGAACAATTCCTTGAGCAATTTGGTTTAATTAAAGGGACCTCTTGTCTTGTTGATGATCAGCAAGCTGAGCTTATCTATAATCGGTTATTATCAGAAAATTTAATTAGTCACGAATATGCCGGTGGGACTATTGGTAATACCTTACATAACTATTCTGTGTTGTCTGATGATCGTAGTGTGTTGTTTGGTGTCATTAGCGATCCTATCCGTGCTAAAGGCTATGCTTATAAGTATCTTTGTAATACCAGTTCTAAAGTTGATTTAGACATTCTTCAGCCAGTATCTGGCCCAATTGGTCGTTGTTTTACGTTAATTTGTAGTGATGGTGAGCGAACGTTTGCATTTAACCGCGGTATGTCTAATGCACTCACTTCTGGGTCTATTGACAAAGATGTTGTTAAATCCTCTTCAGCATTAGTGATTAGTGCATATTTAATGCGGGTTGATGGTGATGACACAATAGATCAAGCGACTATGACCGCTGTCAACTACGCAAACGAACATGATGTACCCGTTGTGCTAAGTTTAGGCACTAAGCAAATTATTGCTCAGGATCCATCGTGGTGGTTAAATTTCATTGATCAACATATTAGTGTGGTGGCGATGAATGAAGAAGAAGCTGAAGTATTGACGGGCGAAAGAGACTTGTTAGCCGCGAGTGTGAAAACTCTGGAAGTCGCAGATCTAGTGCTATTGACCGCTGGCGCTCATGGCTTGTATTTGTCGGGTTTTACCGAGCATGACAGCCGCCGCCAAACAACCAACCCATTGCGTACAGGAACGATAACAGACTTTAATCAATACGAATTTAGTCGGCCAATGCGGAAAAGCGATTGTTCATCACCGTTATTAGTCATTTCGCACATCGAACCTTATATGGGTGGTCCTGCTAACATTAAAAATACCAATGGCGCGGGGGATGGGGCATTATCTGCTCTATTGCATGATATGGCGGCTAATCATTATCATCAGCAATATTTTCCGAACTCGAGTAAGCATATGGATAAAGCGTTGTCTTACTCATCGTTTGCTCAAATTTGTAAATACTCAAATCGTGTCAGTTTTGAAATGCTTAACCAACATTCACCACGATTATCGAAAGGGCTTCCTGAAAAAGAAGACAGCTTAGAAGAAGCGTACTGGGAACAGTAATAGCATAGTAATAAAAAAGCCCGTAATATGCGGGCTTTTTTAGTTATTGTAAACTATGTACTATAACTGTCGTTGTGCACGGCAGCTATCGCACGACCTGATGGCTCATTCATGTTGCGGAAGCTTTCATCCCATGCCAAGGCTTCAGGAGTCGAACAGGCAACTGACTTACCACCTGGGACACACTGTGCTGCAGCATCTAATGGGAAATGCTGTGCGAAGATTGTTCTAAACAAATAACCTTCTTTACTATCTGGTGTGTTGTGCTCGAATTTGAATTTAGCATTTTCAAGCTGGCTATCTGTGACTTGAGTGGCTGCATAAGCTTTCAACTCGTCAATCCAAGAGTAACCGACACCGTCAGAAAACTGCTCTTTTTGACGCCATACGATACTTTCTGGTAATGAGTCTGCGAACGCTTCACGCAAGATGTTCTTCTCAATTTTACCGTCTTTAATCATTTTATCTTCCGGGTTGATCGACATAGCTGCATCAATAAACTCTTTATCAAGGAAAGGTACACGAGCCTCAACACCCCATGCTGCCATCGCTTTGTTAGCACGATTACAATCGAACAGATGCAGTTTATCAAGTTTACGCACGGTTTCTTCATGAAACTCACGGGCATTAGGCGCTTTATGGAAGTACAAATAGCCACCAAGCAGTTCGTCTGAGCCTTCACCTGAAAGCACCATTTTAATCCCCATCGCCTTGATCTTGCGAGCCATTAGGTACATCGGTGTTGATGCTCTAATCGTGGTGACATCGTAGGTCTCAAGATGATAGATAACGTCTTTTAATGCATCTAATCCTTCTTGAATGGTAAAGAGTACTGGGTGATGAACCGTCCCTAGATGATCAGCAACTTTTTGGGCGGCGATTAAATCAGGGGAACCTTCTAATCCGACGGCAAATGAATGCAACTGTGGCCACCAGGCTTCGCTATCCCCATTGTCTTCGACGCGTCGTTCTGCAAAGTTTTTGGTGATGGCCGAAATAACTGAGCTATCCAGTCCGCCTGAAAGTAACACACCATAAGGTACATCAGACATTAATTGACGTTTGACAGAGTTCTCTAAAGCAACACGTAAATCGCTTGCTGAACTGGTGTTGCTTGATACTGCGTCGAAATCACGCCACTTGCGATCGTAATATTTAACCATTTTACCAATTTTGCTATCGAAAAAATGACCAGGAGGGAATTCTTCAACTGTTTTACAAACCGGTACTAAAGCTTTCATTTCGGAGGCAACGTAGAAGTTACCATGTTCGTCACGACCGGTGTACATTGGAATGATCCCCATGTGATCACGACCCAGTAAATATCGATCTTCTTTTTCATCATAAAGTACGAAAGCGAACATGCCATTTAACTTATCTAAAAATTCAACACCGTCACGCTGATAAAGCGCTAAAATTATTTCACAATCAGATTGAGTCTGAAAAGGATAATCTGGCATTTCAGCACCAAGCTCTTTGTGATTGTATATTTCACCATTGACTGCAAGTATATGACTTTTCTGTTCGTTATAGAGAGGTTGTGCTCCGTTGTTAACATCAACAATAGATAGGCGTTCATGAGCCAAAATAGCACGCTCACCGGCATATATACCTGACCAATCAGGTCCTCGGTGGCGCATCAGTTTAGACATTTCTAGCGCAGTGGCCCGTAGTTGTACTGGATCTGACTTAAGATCTAAAATCGAAAAAATTGAACACATGAAAAAATACTCTCCAAATAAATTGCCTGAATTTTGGGCATTAAAATACAAATTGTTTATTACACAATGATTGAAACAATAGCAAGCTGTTGTCGTTTGGCGGTATGTTCTGAAAGGCACTAGTGTTATTACACTTAGTTAATTTATTCAAGTTAAATGATTTTTATCTTAAAATCTACTCAACTTGTTTTATATATTTATTTTTACAATGTTTATATCCCAGTGCATAAACCTTGTCAATATAAAATTTTCGGTGTACTCTTTTATTGAATTAATAATAAGGTCCTACAAATGAAAAATAATAATAATAAAGTGCTATTAATGTTGGTTTTTGGCCTAATTGTCCCTAGTGTTTATGCGGAGGAATCCATTGAAAAGGCCACGAGTGCTAAGGCTGCATGTGAAGAGTTAAGCGAAGAAAGTTTATCTGAAATGGGGCTATCACCGAAGCATTGGCAAGGATTAGTTAACCAAAGTAACCAAGGGTTTTCGGTCGAAGGGCAGTGGAAAACTAGCAATGGTAAATATTTTGTTGAATGTGAAGTCGGCTTTGCTCAAACTATTGATGATGTTGAAGTGAGTATTATTAAAGCATAAAAAGAGGAACTCAAGCGCTGAGTTCCTGCTCAATATTTATCTGACGGTTAGTCGATTGCATAACCTTGTTTAGCTAAAATATGATGATCTAATATCGCGATAAATTCGCCGTCTTGTGCCTGCATCTTTAATCGTTCTCGACACAACCAATCAGTCACCATCGGGTAGATTCGATGTTCTTGAACGTGGATCCTTTGTGCTAAGTCATCGGCACTATCTTCTGGGAAAATAGGCACTTTGGCTTGCAACACCACCGGCCCACCATCAAGCTCTTCCGTGACAAAGTGCACACTAACACCATGCTCTTTGTCACCATTATCAATAGCTCTTTGGTGGGTATTAAGCCCTTGATATTTTGGCAATAACGAAGGGTGAATGTTGAGCATCTTTCCTTGGTAATGATTGACAAAGTTAGCGGTTAAAATTCGCATGAACCCAGCTAATATCACGACATCAGGTTGGTATTTATCAATCAACTCTATTAATGCAAGGTCATAGTCATCACGAGTTTCAAATTGCTTGTGATCGAGCACAGCATTGGCGATGTCGGCATCTGCCGCTCGTTGTAATCCATAAACATTAGGACGATTGGACACAACCGCAACCACCTGACCGGCAATAGCGTTACTACTACAACCGTCCATAATAGCTTGCAAATTACTGCCGTTTCCAGAGATTAAGACGACAATTTTTTTAGTCATACTTATACAATCTCGACTTGCTCTTCTTGATCTTGACGACTTGCAATATTGCCGATATGCCAAGCATTTTCACCAAGCTCTTTAAATTGAGCCAAAGCACTCGTTAAGTCTGATTGTGGCACAACCATGACAATACCTACGCCACAGTTAAAAGTACGGTACATTTCGTAGGTCTCAATGTTACCTTTTTCCTGTAACCAATTAAATATTGTTGGCCATTGCCAGCTCTTACCATCAATAACTGCTTTGTAATGATCAGGTAATACGCGAGGAATATTTTCCCAAAAACCACCACCAGTGATATGAGATAACGCATGAACATTATGCTTAGCAATGACATCAAGCACGTTTTTAACGTAAATTCGAGTAGGTTCCATTAAATGATCAGCAATAGATTTGCCTGCTAATAATTCTGAAGTATCGGTATTGCTTACTTCCAATACTTTACGAATGAGTGAAAAACCATTCGAATGCGGTCCAGAAGAAGCTAATGCGATGAGGGCATCACCGTCACTGACCTTAGATCCGTCAATAATATCTGCTTTTTCAACGACGCCAACACAGAAACCAGCCATGTCATAATCATCGCCATGGTACATACCAGGCATTTCAGCTGTTTCACCACCAATTAATGCACAACCAGACATCTCACAGCCTTTACCAATACCCGTGACAACTTGTGTCGCAACGTCGACATCTAACTTGGCGGTAGCAAAATAATCGAGGAAGAACAGAGGCTCAGCGCCTTGAACAATTAAGTCATTGACACACATTGCAACCAGATCGATGCCAACACTTTCATGACGTTTTAAATCGATAGCTAGGCGTAGTTTTGTCCCTACACCATCAGTGCCTGATACCAGCACTGGCTCTTTGTATTTGGTTGGCAATTGACATAAAGCCCCAAAACCACCAATATTTCCCATAACCTCTGGACGGTGAGTACGCTTTACCACGCTTTTGATGTTTTCAACAAGTGCGTTACCTGCATCGATATCTACACCGGCGTCTTTATAACTAAGAGTTTTTGAATTGCTCACAAGAACCTTCTATCTAATTGGCTGAAAAATTTCCCGCACATTTTAACCCAATACGTGAAATAAAACATCGAAAAATGAGATTTATTTCACTCTTTTGGATCGATTCGCTTAATAAATGGTGATAAGCCTCTCGTTTTTTTGCTCTATTGGTGTTTGCTTGAGCATTATTTCTATTGGGTGATTTATTAAACGAGTATGCTAGAATTAGTTATCCATTACCTTGAGCTTATCTTTAGTGAAACCATATCTTAAAATCTTTGCTTTATGCGCTATTCTTTTTAGTTGTTCTCATTCGGCGTTTGCAAGCATTGTTACTGATCTTTATCGTTCAACGTTACCAGTAACCAATCAAAGTAAACAACAACGAAATAAAGTGATCAAAACATTATTCTCTCAAGTGTTAGTTAAGGTGTCAGGCAACAAACAAGTATTAGATAACCCACAAATTGTCATCGCCTTAAAAAAGGCAATGACATTTACATCAGGTTTTAATTTTAATCGCATCAATAATCGATTGTTTTTATCGGCGACGTTTAATGAGCAATTGGTCGATCAGTTATTAAAGTCGGCTGGTCTTTCAATTTGGGGTAAGCGCAGACCGTCGGTGATGCTATGGCTAGGATTTGAAGACTCTCAACAACAACGCAATGTATTGAACGAAAACTCTGATCAAACTCTGATTAGCGTGGTCCAGCAGCAAGCTAGTTCTCGCGGCATGCCTTTACTTTTACCGGTGTGGGATTTAGAAGACCAATTATTGGTTGAAATGATGGATATTTGGGGGTTGTTCTCAGAGAACGTTGCTCAGGCCAATAAGCGTTATCAAACCGATTTTATGATCCTTGCAAAAGTCTATCAATCTGGTGTTTCTTATCGGATGAGCTGGGTCATTTATCAGGTTAATCAAAGCTTGGGGCAGCCAGCGATCATTTTCGGTTCTGGCTCAGATGAATTTTCGACGCAATCTTTGGCAATGACAGCTGTGATTGACCAGAGTACAGATTTTTTCTCACGTCAGTTTAGTGTCGATACTCAAACACAAGCGGCACAATTACAATTTGATGTCCTCGATGTCGATACCATCGAAACCTATGTCGCGGTGTCCAATTATTTAACATCGTTAAAAGCGATCGAGTCGTTACAGTTAATTGAAGTCATCGCTGGGAAATATAGATTTGTTGCTAATATATTAGGTGAAGAAAAGTCTCTGCTAGATACAATTAATCTTGAAAAGAAGTTAGTGAGCCAACAACGATTTACTTTTAGTCAACTGATTGAGTTTAGGTGGCATCAATCTAAACGCTTGATTTTTACCCTTGACGATGCCAATTAGACCATTAATTATGCCAACGCATCCTAAGGGGTGTCAATTAGTTGCTTGTCTAATAACGGCAATGCTATTATTAACGAGTTATAAATTAGTAAAGAGTATAAAGCTTGTCTAATCCGAGACAGTTATCACTGCCTGTGTATTTACCAGATGATGAAACTTTTAATAGTTTTTATCCTGGTGATAATAATGAAATGCTAGCATTTCTATCTAAAATATCCCAAGACGAAAACAGTTCGTTTATCTATCTGTGGGGGGCGCCGAAATCAGGCAAAACCCATTTGCTGCATGCTTGCTGTGCTGCCGCACAGAAACGCGAGCAAAGTTCCTTCTATATTCCCTTTGAACTCCATCCTAGTATGAGTTGCGCTGTGTTAGAAGATTTACACAACGTGTCGATGCTATGCCTTGATAATATTGATCAAGTAGCCGGTAATCCGATGTGGGAAGAGGCGCTCTTTGACCTCTATAATCGGGTTAAAGAAAGTGGTGGCAAGCTCATCGTTAGTTCAAATTATAGCCCTGCTCAAAGTGGCTTTAATTTACCAGATCTGGTGTCTCGATTAAGTTGGGGTATTAGCTATCATGTGAAGTCGATGTCTGATGAAGACAAGTTAGTTGCCATGCAACGTAGAGCAGAAGCTAGGGGATTGGTGTTAGCAGATGAGGTTGGACGGTATTTATTTAATCGTTTAGATCGTGATTTAAGAACGTTGTTTGATACGTTAGATCAACTCGATAAAGCCTCATTACAAGCGCAACGTAAGCTTACCATCCCTTTCATTAAAGAGATTCTAAAGTTCTAAGATTATCTAATGTATATCTTAGCTTAGTCAAAGGGGCTCAAGTGAAGTCCCTATTTTCGTTGCCCTTTGTTTAAACAACCTGCTATATGCCATCAGTAAGTAATGGGGATATTAGTCACTACTTACTGATTTAACTATTACTTAACCTGAATTCAGATTACTTATCTTCTTCTTTCTTTTTGCGAATGCTTAGCCCTAATTCTTGCCCTCTGAACTTGGCAAAATACATACAACCTATCAACATCATTGTAGTCAAAACTAACTCAAAAACAACCCAAACGCGTTCGTCTGGTCGATCCCAAATTAAGGTTAATCCGTGGAGTAAATAGAATAAGGCAATAAAATTAGCCCAAGCAAAGGTGTAAGGATTGCGTTTTAAAATACCTGGTAGCGGTAATAACAACGGGCCAACGGTCAATAATAGCACCGTCGCTTTTGCCATTTCTGATGGCACCAATACAATATGCCATAACGGCAAAAACATTAATAAGCCAAAGTAACCAAGTAATGCCATGGTTAACACTTGTTTTGTTTTATTTCGCATCTGTGGTTGGCTCATTAAAGAATATCCAACACTTGCTCAGGGGGGCGGCCAATCGCGGCTTTGCCATTAGTGACCACAATTGGACGTTCAATCAATTTCGGCGTTTGTTGCATGGCTGTCAATAAATCAATGGCACTGGCCTGTTCAAGATTTTGTTCTTTATATTCAGCTTCTTTAACTCGCATTAATTGGCGGGGTGAATCAAAGCTTAGCATCACGAGTAATTGCTCAATCTCAGCGATAGTCAAAGGTTGTTTTAAATACTCAATCACATTAATTTGATGATCGGTTTGCTCTAACAACGCTAACGTTTGACGGCTTTTTGAGCAGCGTGGGTTATGATAAATGGTGACGGCAGTCATAAAAATTCTCAATATTAGTTTCAGGGGCGGATTCTTGCTTAAATCTTCAAGTTTTTCAAGTCATCTCTGAGTAATCTAAATTGTCTTACTCTAGCTTCTACTTTCGATTTTGTAATATTATCATCACTTTTGATTAAGTTATGGGCGCTATACAAATGCTTGAGGCCTTGTTTATGATTACCATACAACGCAGCAATCTCGGCCATGGCGATATAACGACCGACATTATTTTTGGCTTGGTTATGGGCCTCTTTTAACATTTGCCACGCGGTCATATTATTAGATTGCTTCACTAAGAACTGCTCCAGTAAATATACAGCTCTTTTGGGTTTGTCGATAGCGAGTAAGGCATTGGATAAATTCAAGGTAACAATGGCGTTGTTTGGCATTATTTCAAAGAACTTTTCGAGCATGGCGACCGCCTTAGCTCCTTGATTTTTTTCAAGGTAAATATCGGTTAAAGTATCAATGTAAAATAAATTGTTTGGATCGTTTAAACGCAATTGATTAATGATTGAGAGTGCTTGGTCCGGTTTTTTGTCAGCAAGTAACAATAATGCTTGACCGTAATTTTTAGCCGTTTGAATAATAGAGTCATTGCTGCTAAATTTTCGGTTAAGTATGGCCGTGATCTCACTTGATTGTTGCTGGGTATAACGCACAATCACCCGGGCTTTAGCTAATTGAAAATTGAGTTTAAAAGGTAGGTTAATCACCGGGTATATGGCGGCTCGCATTCGAGTGTCCGCTATCCGTTGCTCTGACACCGGGTGAGTTCGTAACATCGGGGGCTGTTTTTTTGCAAAACGATACTTGGTCGCCAGCTTTTCAAAGAATAGCGGGGCACCTTGCGGGTTAAAGTGGCTTTTGGCTAAAACCTCTATGCCTATCCTATCGGCTTCTCGTTCATGATAGCGGGTATAGTTTATTGCAAACTGTCGACTTAGTGCGACACTGGTTTGGATCCCGGCCATGCCGACTTGTGGTGCTCCAGCAACTGCTAAGGCGATTGAAGCTAATAGTAATGCGGTAGTGGTTGGCGCTGATTGCGCCCTTGCTTCCATACTTCGTGCAATATGGCGTTGGGTGACGTGGGTTATTTCATGGCTAAGTACTGACGCTAATTCACTTTCAGTGTCGGCTAACTGCAACAATGAGGTATGAACACCAATATGACCGCCAAAAAAAGCGAACGCATTGATGGCTTTATTGTTGACCAAGAAAAAGGAGAACGGTGTTTTAACATCGTTAGCATTGGCTACCAGTTGGTGACCAATATCTTGGATGTACTCTTCAAGCACAGGATCGCCGACAATGGGCAGTTGGCTTCGAAGCATCATCATATATGCCTCACCAATCCGCAGCTCTTTCTCTATGGATAACGTTGATGCCGCAGCGGAACCTAAATCTGGCAATTTTAAGTTATTTTGGGCTAAGGTCTGATTGATCAAACAAAGTGATAAGAATGAGCCAATAATTGTTTTTTTAAACGATAACAAAATAGAAAATCCTAGTTTTTTTCATCGCAGATTGAGCTTTAATAAAGAAAAGTTCATAATAGTCTGCTTTACGCTATTAACCTATATAGGTTCGTGACTTGATTGTTTTAGATTTTAAAAATGAGCGTTGCCCAATCCCATTAGTGCACACTAAGTTGCACATTAAACAAGCTGCTATTGGTGATAGTTTTGTACTTATACTATCTGACCCAGGCTCAGTGCAAGATGTTCCCAAGTTTATAAAAAAAATTGGTCATCAGCTATCACTGATTGAACAAACTAGTGATAATGTCTATAAATATCAAGTTAAGATAACATAATACCAATGTGATTAAGATTTTGATCTTGTTGTGAGCAGGAAAAACAAATGAATGCAAGGCGCTTGATTGAGCAATAGCTCGCTATTGGGATTGAAAGCAACGCAGTATTCGTTAATTTTAACCAGCACAAGTGGGCAATAACTTTGTCAGATTGGTATAAATTTAAGGAAGTTTTAATGTTCGAAATGGTTAGCCAGTGGTATCGCAAACGTTTTTCAGATCCTCACGCCGTTACTTTGTGCTTTTTATTATTTGCCATGAGTTTGGCATTGTATTTCTTTGCGGATATTTTAATGCCGCTGTTAGTCGCTATTGTGACCGCTTATTTACTGGAATGGCCAGTGGCGGTATTAGAGCGCTTAAAAGTTCCACGAACCATTGCGCTGATTATTGTGTTACTGATTGCTGCTGGATTATTAGTGTTGGTATTCTTTGGGGTGTTACCGAGTTTATGGCAACAGACCGTTACTTTTACCACAGAATTACCGGAAATGTTAAGTAAGACTCAAGCGTACTTAATGGGATTACCCGATCGTTATCCTGAATACATTAATGCCGAACAAATTAGCAGCATAACGACTAGCATGCGAGAGCATCTAATTAACGGCGGTCAAGAAATCGTCTCGCAATCATTTAAATCTTTGATTAGTTTAGTGGCTTTAATGGTTTATGTGGTATTGGTGCCATTATTGGTTTTTTTCTTTCTCAAGGATAAAAATCTATTAGTTAATGCCGCTACCCGATTCATTCCAGAAAACCGTCGCTTGGCGACTCAAGTCTGGCAAGAAATGAACGGTCAAATTCTCAATTACATTCGCGGTAAAATTATTGAAATTTTGATTGTAGGTGGCGTCAGTTATATTGCATTTTCGGTACTCGATTTACGCTATTCAACGTTGTTAGCCGTGCTGGTTGGCTTATCGGTACTGATTCCATTTATCGGTGCAGCCATTGTGACTATACCGGTATTACTGGTTGGCGTGCTGCAATGGGGAGTTGGGGCTGAGTTTGGTTATCTGGTGATCGTGTATGGCATCATTCAAGCGCTAGATGGCAACTTACTCGTGCCATTATTGTTTAGTGAGGCGGTTAATCTGCACCCAACCTCTATTATTGTTGCGGTGTTACTATTTGGTGGTTTGTGGGGGTTTTGGGGAATATTTTTCGCGATACCTTTGGCGACGCTAGTCAAAGCGGTAATCAACGCGATGTCAAAACAATCTGCAGCGGCTACTGAATAAATGAATGAGTAAAGATGGACTGTTAAGTCCATCTTTACTCTCTTTTATTGCTGCCAGATCTTAA
Organism: Gammaproteobacteria bacterium; assembly: GCA_013214965.1. Classification (GTDB taxonomy): domain Bacteria; phylum Pseudomonadota; class Gammaproteobacteria; order Enterobacterales; family Psychrobiaceae; genus Psychrobium. The sequence continues at coordinate 13,582 of JABSRU010000013.1, read as the reverse complement.
CTAAACTATTGTCCTTAACGTTTAATTTTGTTAATTCTAACCCTGATGGTCTGACTGTTAGGGTTTTGGTCACGAGTTGCCCTTGACGGATGAGATCGATCGAGTAGCTGGTCTCTACACTTAAATTGTCGATAACGCTGGTATAGTTATTCATTGATACCACTAATTTATCAATGGCTATCAGTTGGTCTCCGGCGCTAACACCGGCTAATTCTGCGGGAGAGTCCTGCGCGATACTGAGCACTTTAACTCCAAAGTCACAGGCTTTAGGGGTTAAGCCGACGTAATTCTGATTAGGATTGGTTTGTTGTTTCAGAGGATTGTTAACGTCTGAAGCAATCTTTTGTTCACTGATCCCAACTTTTTCAAATAAAGACTGTAATGGCACCGTTAGTTTGGCGCTTAATAACTGATTAAATGGTTCACTAATGTCTTGACCAATCAACTGATTGACAATATTGATCACGGAATCTGCCTCGGTGCCAATATTTACTCGCCCATACTGCTGCCACAGTTGTCTCATCACATCATCTAAGCTGTATTGATTATTGGTGTGAGTTCGTAGGGTTAAATCGAGCCACAACGCCACGAGCGACCCTTTGGTGTAGTAACTCACAATATTGTTTTGAGCATCACTACCTTGCTGATAAAACTTGGTCCAGGTGTAGAAGCTCGATTGCAACAGGTCTTGTTTCGTTTGACCAGCGCCGCGATTAACGCGACTCATGGTTTTACTCAGTAACTCTAAATACTGCTCAAAAGTGATTAAACCGGTACGATAGAGTGAGAAATCATCATAATAAGAGGTTATTCCTTCATAAGCCCAAAGTTGCGTGGTGTAGCTTTCCTGATCGAGTTGGTAAGGAATAAACGCTTTAGGTTTAATCCGGCAAACATTCCAAGCGTGAAAGTATTCGTGGGACACTAAACTGAGCAGGGTCTGGTAGTTGCTCGAGGTTTGATCCGGTTGGTTAACATTGGGGAAATCAAAGGTTGAGCACAACAGAGCGGTTGAGTTTTTATGTTCAAGCCCGCCAAAGCCATTGGGTAAAATATTGGTTAAAAACCAATATTCTGAAAAGGGTGGAGTGTTATCGCCTTGATGGGCGAATAGATCCATATGATGGAGACAAAGCTTCGTGACATCTCTGGCTAATCGCGGCATATCAGCATAATGTTTACCGCTTAAAATAAAATGATGGTTAACCCCAGCGACATTAAACTCGATGTGATCGAAATCGGTAATTTCAAAAGGGCAATCGATTAAATGGTGATAATCGATTGCTATAAATTGACCAAATTGATATTTTTCGGTGCCAGTCATCCGAGGTAAACCCGTCGCGACTAGCCATTCTGGCGCAAAAGCTGGTGCTTCAAGTTCTACTTGATGCGGTAAAGATTGCATTTCGACCACGGAAATAAACACACTGGTACCATTAAAGAAGGCGCGATGTTGGTCCAAAAATGCGGTACGCACTGATTCATCAAGCGCATAAACCTGATAGGTAATAATACACGCTTGTCCTGCTGTAATAACGTGCCAACTTTGTTTGTCCACTGGACTAATTTTTATATCATCAGTGCTACTGATGGTGACAATATTTTTAGCGAAATCTCGGATCATATAGGATCCCGGTAGCCAACTGGGCAAGGTCAGTGTCAGTTGTTGCTCTGAATGCGCTGGAATAGCCAGCTCAATAGTATAGATATGCTGGTTAGCATCATCAAAATTGACGGTATATTTAACACAATTGCTCATGGTTAATCCTTCAAGAAATAAGTTAAGGCTATTTTACTTATTTTTTTAATCAGCACTAGCATAAAGCTGTTAATATCAGGTTATTAGATAATAAAGAGGAAAATTACCATGAGTGAACCAACGCTATTTAGTAAAATTGTAGCCAAAGAAATTCCCGCTGATATTGTCTATCAAGATGAATTGGTCACTGCGTTTCGAGATATTGCGCCAAAAACACCCACCCATATCTTAATTGTGCCGAACAAGATCATTCCTACCGTCGATGATGTGGTCGCAGAGGATGAACAAGCTTTAGGCCGCATGATCATTGTTGCCGCAAAATTAGCCAAAGAAGAAGGCATTAGTGAAGATGGTTATCGCTTAATTATTAACTGTAAAGAGCATGGTCGCCAAGAGGTTTACCATGTCCATATGCACCTCGTCGGTGGTGTTCAACTTGGTACGATGGTAGGAGATTAACATTAATGACTAATATTATTGATTTTTTAGCAAACAGACATTCCAGCAGTAAGTTAAGTGCGCCGGGGCCAAGCGATAGCCAAATCGACCAATTGTTAGAGATTGCCTGTCGGACACCTGATCATGGCGGTTTACAGCCGTGGCAGTTTGTCGTGATGACCGGCGAAGGACGTAATAAGCTCGGTGATATCTTTGCTGCAGCGGCCACCAGTAATGACGCCGATGTATGTGTAATTGAAAAAGCGCGCAACATGCCAATGCGTGCTCCTGTGGTGATTACGGTGATCACTAAATTTGTCGAGCACCCTAAAGTGCCGTGGATTGAACAAGTTGGCAGTGCTGGTTGTGCGTTATTCTCGATTCAACAAGCGGCATTAGCGATGGGCTTTGGCGGTATTTGGCGCACGGGTGATTTTGCACGAGACGCATTAGTGCGTGATAGCTTTAATCTAGAGGCCGAAGATGAAATTATTGGGTATTTGTACTTAGGCACCGATCAATGCCCAAGCCATGGCCACAAAACGATTAAGTTGGCCGATAAAGTGACTTACTGGAATTAGATCAAAAAAAAGCACCTAAATAGTTAGGTGCTTATATATCTAATTGTTAAATAACAATTAGAAGTTTGCGCTACGTGGTGCGCGAGGGAACGGGATAACATCACGGATGTTCTGTACGCCAGTGACGTACGAAACTAACCGTTCAAATCCTAGCCCAAACCCAGCATGCGGAACTGTGCCATAGCGACGTAAGTCACGATACCACCACATGTCTTCTGGTTCGATGTTCATCTCTTTCATGCGACGATCAAGTACGTCTAAACGTTCTTCACGTTGAGCGCCACCAATGATTTCGCCAATACCTGGGGCCAATACATCCATTGCTGCCACCGTTTTACCGTCATCATTTAAGCGCATGTAGAATGCTTTAATGTCTTTCGGGTAATTTTGTAAAATAACCGGGCCGCCAACATGCACTTCAGCTAAGTAGCGTTCATGTTCTGATTGGAGATCAACACCCCATTCAACTGGGAAGTCGAATTTCTTATCACAGTTTTTAAGAATTTCGATCGCATCGGTATAATCCATCCGTACAAAATCACGTTCAACCATGTTTTCTAAGCGAGTGATACATTCTTTATCGACGCGTTGCGCAAAGAAGGCCATATCATCTGGACGCTCTGCTAATACAGCAGCGAACACATATTTCAGCATTTTTTCAGCGAGGTTCGCGGCATCAGCAAGATCAGCAAAAGCGATTTCGGGTTCAACCATCCAAAACTCCGCCAAATGACGGGTGGTGTTTGAGTTTTCAGCACGGAATGTTGGGCCGAAGGTGTAAACTTTACTTAATGCACAAGCATAAGTTTCAGCGTTAAGCTGACCAGAAACGGTTAGGAACGTTTCTTTACCGAAGAAGTCTTCATTGAAATCGACTTTACCGTCATCGGTAAGTGGCAGATTTTCGAAATCTAGAGTACTAACGCGGAACATTTCACCAGCGCCTTCACAGTCACTACCGGTTAAAATCGGTGTGCTGACCCAAAGGTAGCCTTCTTCGTTGTAAAAACGATGAATCGCTTGAGATAACGTGTTACGAACACGAGCCACAGCACCAATAATGTTGGTACGCGGGCGTAAGTGAGCTACTTCACGTAAATACTCAATGCTGTGTCGTTTAGCCGACATTGGATAAGTGTCAGGATCTTCAACTAAGCCATAAATTTCAACTTTAGTCGCTTGGATCTCAAATGATTGACCTTTGCCCATCGATTCCACAACTTTACCAGTTATTTTAACCGAACAGCCTGCCGTTAGAGATAATACGTCTGATTGATAATTTTCGAGTGTATTTTCGATCACAGCTTGGATAGGATCAAAACATGATCCATCATAAATGGCGAGGAATGAAATTCCTGCCTTAGAATCACGACGGGTACGTACCCAGCCGTTTACAGATGCTATTTCGCCAACGGGAATAACTCCCTTTATAATATCGGCAACAGACGCCAAACTCATCGATAAATACTCCAAAATTTAATTAACCCGACAATCTTACTTATCTATAATGAATAAACAAGAGTCTATGGCTAAAAAAACACGTAAACAATGAGATATAACAGGCTTGAGGTCAAAAAATATCCAATGATTAGGACGAGCAGCTATAATTAATAGTTATTGGAGGTTATATGCGTAAAAGCTCAGATTTATTTCACTTAGTGATAAGTGGCTTGACCATTGTGGGTTGGGGCACCTTATTTTGGTCATTACTGATCTTTCATCAGGCAAGGCCAGAAATGAGCACGATATTAACCAGAATGTACCAGATTGAAGTCAGGCAACATTGGTTATCGATCGTTTATGATAAATTGATCGTGATGTTGGTGTGTTGCGCGGTGATTAGCTTTGTTAGTTTATTTCTCAACTGGTACCGTCGAAAAACAATAGATCATAAACCTTGGTTATCACATATCTTATTATTGATGGTGTCTGGGGTCGCTATTTTAGTATTAACCATTTGGAAACCGTTAATGATTTAAAACCCCTTTTAACTGCTCTAAAATGGCCGCTGTAATTCCCCATATTGGCCAGCCTCTGGTTGGTTTGAAAAATACTTGGTGCTCAATATTTTCACGCTTAATGTTAATGGAAAAGTGCTGTGGATTGTTCATTAATTCAGATAATGGCAGTTCGAATAATGTGGTGACTTCGGCTAAGTTAATGGTTGCTTGGTAGTTAGGATCGACAAAACCAATAAAGGGGGTAACCTTAAACCCCGTGATGGTATGGTGACTGGGGAATTGGCCGAAAATAGAAATTTGATCAGCACTAATTCCTAATTCTTCATCGGTTTCTCGGAGTGCTGTATGCCGCACAGAAAGGTCCTGTTGATCAACCTTGCCACCGGGGAAACTTACTTGGCTAGGGTGATGTCGCAACGACGCCGACCGTTGGGTTAGTAGGATAAATAATTGGCCTTTGCGTTCAACCAAAGGGATGAGTACCGCACTGGGAATTAAGTTTGATTGGTTATTTAAACGGTTATTCAGTGGCAGCAACTGCCTTAAATTAAACATCGCCAATAATTGTTGTTTGGTCATATTACTCCTGCTTGATGGCCGAAAGGACGGGTAAAATTTTTGCGACTTTATCAAAGCACTCTTGGTACTCATCAAGGGCAACAGAATCGGCCACGATACCGCCACCGGCCCAACAATAAATCGTCTTATCTAAACACAATAGTGTACGAATAGTAATATTGGTATCCATATTGCCATCTTGACTGATATAACCAATGGATCCGCAGTAAATTGAGCGTCGGTGAGGCTCTAGTTGATCGATAATATTCATTGCACGTACTTTTGGTGCACCGGTGATTGAGCCACCAGGAAATGCGCCCCGTAATAAATCGATCGGACTTTTACTATCAACCAATGTAGCGGTTACCGTACTTACCAGATGATGTACTCCAGGGAAACTTTCAATATCAAATAAGACCGGCACATTAACGCTACCAGGTTTAGCACTGCGCCCAATATCATTACGTAATAAGTCAACAATCATTAAGTTTTCAGCTTGATCTTTCTCACTGTTGATCAATTCAGTTTTTAACCGCTGATCCTCGATTATATCATGGCCACGAGGCCGTGTTCCCTTAATCGGCTTCGCTTGAATATTGCCCGATTGACACTGGATAAAGCGTTCCGGTGATACACTTAATATAGCACCTTGTTCAAGTTTGAGGTAAGCACTAAAAGGCATTTCATTATTGCGGCATAACGCGAGATAAGCCTGATATTCATCGCCTTGATAATTGGCGGTAAAACGCTGTGTATAATTTATTTGATAACAGTCACCGCTGAGCAAATACGCTTGGATCTTATCAAAATTACTTAAGTAGGTCGTTTTATCTATTTGATTACGCCAAGGGCAGGTGAGAGTGAATGTTGTCTCTGGAATAATCGACGGCTTAATTTGTGATAAATACTCGTGATGTTGCTGTTTTGTTGTACGGCTCACTAGGGTGACCAAGTTAGTTTGACGATCGAAAATTAAGGCATGGCGATATATTCCGATAGCCATCTCTGGTAGCTCAATATCTCGGGCCGATTGTTGGTCAATTGACTCAAATTGACGCCCTAAATCATAACTAAAATAACCCAATGCGCCGCCACTAAAGGGTAAGTCACTCACTTGCGAACCACTTATCATTTGTGCCATCACTTGTTCGATGAGTTTGAGAGGGTCATCACTTGAATGCTGCTGAGTTTGATCTTGTTGGTACCAAATCACAGTCTGGTTACCAGTGGTGGTTAGTGTGGCAACCGGATCGCGTACAATAATGTCATAGCGGCTATCAACATGGCTGCTATGACCTGAGTCTAACAGCATGGCCCAAGCTTGCTGTGAGTATTGAGAAAAGTATTGCCGCGCATTTGGGGCCAAATTAACGTAACTAGTATGCAAGTTTGTAGACATTTTAACCTTTCAATGATTTTTCGCCTTTTTGCTAGTGGCGAGTAACAAGTAACCAGCGTATTATAACGGTTACACAATAAGACTGAAACACACAATGAGGTTTCACAGAGTTATTGCAGATAATGTGAGCAATTATTTACATGACTGAGTCACACAGGGGAACATAAATGACCGTAATTAAAAAAGCCGATTTCATCGACAGTATCGAAGATGCACTGCAATATATTTCTTATTATCATCCAAAAGATTTTATCGATGCGATGGAAAAAGCTTATAACACCGAACAAAGCACAGCGGCAAAAGATGCTATTGCCCAAATATTAATTAATTCTCGAATGTCAGCGCAAGGACATCGACCACTGTGTCAAGACACTGGCATCGTGACTTGTTTTGTTAAAATAGGCATGAATGTTCGCTGGGATTCTGATTTAACCGTGCAACAGATGGTCGATGAAGGTGTGCGTCGAGCCTATGGTAATCCAGATAACCCATTGCGTGCTTCTATTGTTGCCGATCCTGCGGGTTCAAGAATCAATACTAAAGATAATACCCCTGCGGTGGTTCATATTGAATTAGTCGCTGGTGACAGTGTTGAAGTGATGATTGCGGCCAAAGGCGGCGGTAGTGAAAATAAATCTAAAATGGTGATGCTAAACCCAAGTGATTCAATTGTCGATTGGGTTCTCAAAACAGTACCGACAATGGGAGCAGGGTGGTGTCCTCCTGGTATGTTAGGGATAGGCATTGGCGGTACTGCTGAAAAAGCAGCCGTGATGGCAAAAGAATCTTTGATGGGGAGCGTTGATATTCAAGATATTATTGATAATGGCCCGCAATCTGGTGAAGAAGAATTACGTTTAGAGTTGTTTGAAAAAGTCAATAAGCTTGGTATTGGCGCTCAAGGCTTAGGCGGATTAAATACCGTGCTTGATATTAAAATTATGTCTGCACCAACCCATGCAGCATCAAAGCCTGTCGTGATGATCCCAAATTGCGCGGCCACTCGCCATATCCACTTCCATCTTGATGGCCAAGGACCTGCTGAGCTTACGCCCCCTAAACTTGAAGACTGGCCTGAAATTACTTGGGAAGTGGGCGAGAACGTTCGCCGAGTGAATGTTGATCAACTGGTCAAAGAAGATTTGGCGTCGTGGCGCACCGGTGAAACGGTCTTACTCAGTGGCACGATATTAACGGGTCGTGATGCCGCTCATAAGAAAATCCAAGAAATACTAGCCGCTGGTGAAGATTTACCGGTGGATTTCACCGGTAAATTCATCTATTACGTTGGCCCTGTTGATGCCATAGAAGGGGAAGCCGTTGGTCCTGCTGGCCCAACAACCGCCACCAGAATGGATAAATTTACTCGGATGATGTTAGAGGAAACTGGGTTGATTGGTACCATCGGTAAAGCCGAGCGTGGACCAGCGACGGTTCAAGACATCAAGAATAACAAATCAGTGTATCTAATGGCAGTTGGGGGCGCTGCATACTTAGTGTCTAAAGCGATAAAGAAAGCGCGTGTTGTTGCCTTTCCTGAACTTGGGATGGAAGCTATTTATGAGTTTGAAGTGGAAGACATGCCAGTAACAGTTGCTGTTGATTCTACCGGGGAAAGTGTTCACGTGACTGGCCCTGAAACGTGGCGTCTTAAATTACAAGAGCTGTAATAAAAACTCTTTATGGGTTCAATTAACTATATTAAGATAAGGTTAATCTTAAATGATTAAACTTACACAACTTTTATTTATCGAGAATTAATTATGAAAAAAATTGCATTAGTATTATTAGGACTGTCAGTATTAACAGCCTGTGGCGAAGATGTTAAAACAACGGCTAGTGAAGAACAGACAGCTAAAGAAGTATCAGCAAAAGTTGATAGTGCAAAAGCCCACAGTCATGACTCGATTGAAAACGCAAAAGCAGCGGCTAAAGATTCTGCCAGTGCGTTAAAGCAAAAATCTGAGCAAGTTTACGGTGAAGCGAAAGCAAAAGCTGAAGGCATCTATGAAGATGGAAAAAGTAAAGCGTCCGATTTAGTTGATGGCGCAAAAGCAAAAGCATCAGACTTAACTAATGATGTTAAATCACAGTATGGTGATAAAAAAGCAGAGTTAGCTGATAAAGCGGCAAGCAAGTTATCAGCATTAGAGAAAAAAGTAACGGGTGAGTAATATCTCAGCGGTTTCCTGATAAAAAGCCTCGATCATTTTGATTCGAGGCTTTTTTGTTTTTTATCAATCTCAATACTAGCTAAATACATATCAAACAGTACAATAGGCACTATTTATCTTATCAATAGGGCTTCCTTATGAATAAAATGCTCGTGACCAGCCTAGCGGCACTGAGTTTTGGTGCGACATCTCTCCATGCAAAACCATTTGATGTCACCGATCTTATTAATCTAGACAGTGTTCATTCCGCTGCTGTCTCTCCCAATGGTAATTTTCTTGTTTATGGACATAAGCAAGTGGAAAAAGATCTCAAATTGTCTAATTTGTACCTTCAAGATTTGACTAAACCCAATGCTAAACTTATTCAATTGACCGCGAACAAGACGACTGAACATGATGTCGCGTGGGCAGCCAATGGCAAAAGTATTTATTTTATTGCCAACCGTACGGGCTCAAACCAATTATGGAAGCTTAACCTTGCTGGTGGCGAAGCCATTGCTGTCACTGATTTAGCGATTGATATTCATGGGTTTAAATTATCACCTGATAACTCAAAAATTGCATTATCATTAACGACATTTAATGATTGTAAAACCATAAAATGTACTAGCGATCGCCTCAAACAAATACAAGACAAGCCTGATAAAGGACGTGAATATACCCAGTTATTGGTACGTCATTGGGATACTTGGAGTGATCACAGCTTTAATCACATTTTTGTTGGTGACTTAAAGGCCTCTGGCATCTCAAACTTAGTTGATGTCAACAAAGGCTTAGCGACTGATGTGCCTGCTAAACCATTTTCAGGCATGGAAGAGGTAAGTTTTACCCCTGATAGTAAACATATCGTTTATTCAGCTAAAGTTGGCGATCATCGTCAAGCTTGGCACACCAACTTTGACCTATGGCAAGTTGCTGTTACTGGCGGCAAGGCGACAAATTTAACCAGCGACAATAAAGCGTGGGATTCACAGCCCGTATTTTCTGCTGATGGTCGTTATATGGCCTATGCTGCAATGAGTCGTCCTGTCGCCGAATCAGATCGTTTTGCGATTATGCTTAAAGATTTAATTACTGGCAATGTTAAAGAAATCGCACCATTATGGGATCGCTCAGTACGTAGTATTTATTTTGCCCCTGACAGTCGTAATTTGTATGTCACGGCGCAAGATCTGGGGCAAGTCTCGGTATTTGCGATAAACATTCAATTTGGTGATATCAAAACCCTACACAGTGATGGCAGTTCTAGCATTGTTGGTGTTAGCGGCGATAACTTGATCATTGCTAAAAAAGACTTATCAAATCCTTCAAACCTCTACACACTGCCGTTAGATGGTAGTAAGTTGAGTGTCCTGACCGACATCAATAAAGCCAAACTGGCGAAAATTGATTTTAGTGAATTTTCTCAGTTTTCTTTTAAAGGCTGGAATGACGAGACCGTTTATGGTTATTGGTTAAAACCTGCAGGATTTAAAAAAGGTAAAAAATATCCAATCGCATTTTTAATCCATGGTGGCCCTCAAGGATCCTTTGGTAATAACTTTTCAACCCGTTGGAATCCACAGCTATGGGCTGGAGCAGGTTACGGCGTCGTGATGATTGATTTTCATGGTTCGACTGGTTATGGTCAAAAATTTACCGACTCTATTAGTTTAGATTGGGGCGGAAAGCCGTTAGAAGACTTGCAAAAAGGATTGGCAGCGGTTACTAAGCAACAGCCATGGTTAGATGGCGATAATGCGTGTGCGCTAGGCGGTTCTTATGGTGGTTTTATGGTGAATTGGATTGCTGGTCAATGGAGCGATAAATTCAAATGCTTAGTTAATCATGCGGGTCTGTTTGACATGAGAATGTTTTATCGAGTCACGGAAGAACTATGGTTCCCTGAACGTGATTTTGGTGGCAGTTACCTGAATGCAACAGATAACTACGAAAAATTTAATCCAGCAAATTATGTCAAGAATTGGCAAACTCCGATGTTAGTGATTCATGGTGAAAAAGATTTTAGAGTACCTTATGGTCAAGGGATTGGTGCATTTACTGTACTTCAGCGTAAAGGTGTCGATTCTAAGCTATTAATGTTCCCTAATGAAAATCACTGGATATTAAATAATGACAATAAAATTCAATGGTATAACAATGTTCTTTCGTGGATGAATAAGTATACCAAGTAGCGCTAAACGCCAAGGTAAACAGTGAAAAACCTGTGTCTTGGCGTTATTTTGAACTATAGATTTAAATAATCTAAATCCTGTTCTTATTAGAACAACACTTGACAGATTAATACGAACGGTTATATTTAAAACATCTGTTTAATAAGAAGGCGCATGAAGCGTGCAAAAACTAGATACAAAAACAAAAATTCTAAATGCTGCAGAACAACTCTTTGCTGAACGCGGGTTTTCAGACACCTCTTTGAGGTTGATCACAAGTCAGGCAGAAGTCAATTTAGCATCAGTTAATTATCATTTTGGCTCAAAAAAAGAACTGATCCAAGCAGTTTTAGCACGATACTTGGAAGTATTCGTACCACACTTACAACAAACGCTAAAAATGTTGAATGACAGTGATGAACGTTTTGACCAGCATCAAGTGTTTAGTTGTTTAATCGATCCATTATTGCAATTGAATGCTTTTAGGCATCGCGGCACCTCGATTTTTTTACAATTATTAGGTCGTGGTTATATTGAAAGCCAGGGGCACTTGCGTTGGTTTATTACCACGCATTACGGGGAAGTGATGATCGCCTTTAATTCGGCTGTTCGTGAAGCAAACCCACATTTGTCCAAAGATGAAATATTCTGGCGTTTACACTTTACTCTCGGTACTGTGGTTTTCACCATGGCCTCAAGCAAAGCATTAACTGATATTGCTAAGTCCGATTTTAATCAAGAAGTCGATATTGAAGACTTAATCAGGCGCTTAATTCCATTTATTGCAGCCGGAGTAAGTGCTCCATAATCCAATCGCCAATTGTTTGGTTTAATAATTTTGAACAATTGGCATTTTCCTTTAATTTAGATATATAATCCTCCCATCATTCTTTAAGAGTAATACGCTCAATGGCTATCATTTCATGCCCCAGTTGTAATCAACAGATTTCAGATAAAAGTATTTGCTGTAGTCATTGTGACATTGATATCGCGAATATGACGAGTGAGAACCTCGCATCAAAACAGCGGGTCAATAAAATCAAACGCAATCAATCGATTCAAGTGCAAACATTTTTAGCATTATTGATGTTTGTTGGTGGTTTTACGTTGTGGTATTGGGAAGAGCAACCGAGCGAGTCATGGTTTAGCATACTCGGCCAAGGAATGATTGCCGTCGGCTTTATATGGTATATTGTCAACCGAGCAAGATTAATTATTTCAAACAAATAAAAAGCTGATAAACATGCAAATTGAACAACTGATCCAAGCAATGTCCCCACCTATTTATGAAATTCTTAAGCAGGGTGTCGAAATTGGAAAATGGCCTAATGGCGAGGCGTTAACCAAAGAGCAGCGTACTCAGGCGACTCAGGCGATGATGCTCTATCAAGGAACTCACCTTGAACAAACCGACCATTATACCATCGGTAAAAATGGCGTGTTTAATAACCATAGCAAGTCACAGCTAAGACGACAGTTTAAGAATGAGCAAGAGATAATCAGAAGCGAAATTAATGATTAACTCGGAGCCCGATACCTCGGGCTATCCAATTATGTTTTCTCACCGCAACGAGTTTTTATATCTAGGTTTGTAAAGCCACCGACAACGCTCTAGTAAATTTTTCGTTATGTCAAAATCGGATTATTAAAAATGATAAATGCTTTTATCCAATATAAATAATTTTTTTCAGTTCTCCTACTATATCCTTTAGTACTAATTACATCTCGAATTGTGTTTAAGAAAATACTCATGATTCAAACCTCGTGAACTGTGTAAATATACAGGTGTAATGGTTTTTGATAAAAATAGCAAGTATTGTGGTGGGAAATTGCCAACAAAAGTCATGATAAAAACGGGCGAATTTAATAAGTGGTTAATTTATTTATAGAATTTTTTTTCGTTGCTGTCTTTATCACGACGCTAATTCGTGATAAACACGGAAAATAATTTCTCCACAAGTATAATTTATGATTTTATTGAAATTAAGTTTGTAACTGTTTGAATTTGAGAGTTTATTGAACTATTATTATTCTAAATTAAATATCTGACTTGCGAGATTATCGCGCATTCCAGATAATATACTGTTGAACTAAACCGCTTCGCGGAGATTAATTCCCCTCAACCTTTCTCGAAATTTCAGGCACACTTAACTTGCAACTCAATAGATAATTGGAGGCAAGTTATGGCTAGTTTAAAAAAAGTCTTTATTGATTGTATGCAGGTTCGACATTTCTCACCGAAGACTCAAACCGCGTATTTACGTTGGGTTAATGCGCTGGTCAAGGAAACACATCAATTACCCAATACGTTAAGCGATCAGCAACTTAAAGATTACCTGTGGTCGCTGTCATTGAAGCGAAAGCTATCTACCAGCTCATGCTTACAGGCATTTCATGCGCTCAACTTTTTTTACCGGGAAGTCTTGAATCGCACGTTTACCGAGCGATTATTACCACCGATGAAGCGACAACAAAAAATACCTGACTTATTAAGTCCCTCCCAAGTCAGGCAAATTTTTCGTGCCTGCCATCACCTAAAATATTTAAGCATTATGTCAC
>JABSRU010000012.1 GCA_013214965.1 Gammaproteobacteria bacterium | reverse complement strand
GTACCACGATGTTTATCAGTATCTTTTTGCCCTTGTTGATTTGAAAAAATAAGAGCATTCGACGACGAGTTTCATCTTTATTTGGCTAAACGATGGTTTAAAAGTTATCGGTGATAAGTAATTTTGTATTATAAAAAATAGGGTCTTTTAAAACCCATCTTCAAGCCGTATACTATGGCGAGATAATTCAAAGACGACTAAAAGACAGAGGAAATTCAATCAGTGAATCCTACAATCAAAACATTTAAATATGGTCAACATAATGTGACCATCGAAACCGGCGCGATTGCCCGTCAAGCTGACGGCGCAGTACTTGTAAACATGGATGACACAGTAGTAATGGTTACTTGTGTAGCGAAAAAGAAAGCGATCCCAGGTCGTGATTTTTTCCCGCTAACAGTTAACTATCAAGAGCGTACTTACGCTGCTGGTAAAATCCCTGGTGGCTTCTTCAAGCGTGAAGGCCGTCCAAGTGAAAATGAGACATTGATTTGTCGTCTTATTGACCGTCCAATTCGTCCACTATTCCCAGCTGGTTTCCTAAACGAAGTGCAAATTATTGCTACTGTTGTTTCGGTAAACCCAGAAGTAAACCCTGACGTTGTTGCAATGATCGGTACTTCTGCAGCTATCTCTCTAGCTGGCGTACCATTTAATGGTCCTATCGGTTGTGCCCGTGTTGGTTACATCGATGGTCAATACGTGCTTAACCCAACTAAAACAGAACTACAAACTAGTAAGCTAGATCTTGTGGTTGCTGGTACGGCTAACGCGGTACTAATGGTTGAGTCTGAAGCTGATATTCTTAGCGAAGACGTAATGCTAGGCGCGGTTACTTTCGGTCATGAACAACAGCAAGTTGTTATTCAAGCGATCAAAGAACTTAAAGCCGAAGCGGGCAAGCCTGCTTGGGATTGGTCACCTGCTGAAGTTGACGCTTCATTAGTGGCTAAAATCACTGAGCTAAGTGAAGCTCGTTTCGTTGAAGCTTATCAAATCACCGATAAGATGGCGCGTAAAGATGCAATCGACGTTATCACTAGCGATGTTACTGCTGCGTTAGTAGCGGATGATGCTGATGTGAACACTAAGCTTGTTTCTGAAATCGCACACGATGTTGAAAAAGAAGTGGTACGTTCACGTATCCTTGCTGGTCAGCCTCGTATCGATGGTCGTGATCCTGAAATGATCCGTGCTATTGATGTAATGACTGGCGTATTACCACGTACTCACGGTTCTGCTGTGTTTACTCGTGGTGAAACTCAAGCATTAGTCACTGCAACGCTTGGTACTGAACGTGACGCACAGCGCATCGACTCAATCATGGGCGAAATCTCTGATACGTTTATGATGCACTATAACTTCCCACCATCATGTGTTGGTGAGACTGGTATGGTTGGCTCACCTAAGCGTCGTGAAATTGGTCACGGTCGTCTAGCTAAGCGTGGCGTATTGGCTATCATGCCAACGATTGAAGAATTCCCGTATTCAATTCGTGTTGTATCTGAAATCACTGAATCTAACGGTTCAAGCTCTATGGCTTCTGTTTGTGGTACTTCACTTGCTCTTATGGATGCTGGTGTACCAATCAAAGCGTCTGTTGCTGGTATCGCAATGGGTCTAGTGAAGAAAGGCGAAGAATTCGTTGTTCTTTCTGACATCTTAGGTGATGAAGATCACTTAGGCGACATGGACTTTAAAGTGGCTGGTTCAACGAATGGTATCACTGCATTGCAGATGGATATCAAAATTGAAGGCATCACGCGTAACATCATGGAAATTGCACTGAATCAAGCAAAAGCTGCTCGTATTCATATCTTAAGTGTAATGGACGAAGCAATCTCGGTTGCTCGTGATGACGTTTCTGAGTTTGCTCCTCGTATCACTACGATTAAAGTAGCTCAAGACAAAATCCGTGACATCATTGGTAAAGGCGGCGCAACTATTCGTGCGCTTACTGAAGAGACTGGTTGTGTTATCGAAATCGCTGACGATGGTACAGTTAAAATCGCGTCTACTGATAACGACAAGGCGCAACATGCGGTTGAACGTATCCTTGCGATTACTGCTGAAGTTGAAGTGGGTAAGATTTACCACGGCGCAGTTAAGCGTATCGTAGACTTTGGTGCATTCGTTGAAGTGCTTCCTGGTAAAGATGGTCTAGTACACATTTCTCAAATCGCTGAAGAGCGTGTTGAAAAAGTAACAGATTACCTTAAAGAAGGTCAGATGGTTGACGTTAAAGTACTAGAAATTGATCGTCAAGGTCGAGTTCGTTTAAGTATTAAAGATGCAAAACCCGCGGCACCTGTTGTTGAAGAAAAAACTGAAGATTAATCTGCAGCAGTGTTGAATTAGTATTAATTTAGCGTTAAAGCAAAATATATCGGATGTAGTCATGCCAGTCAGTTTTACTGACTGGCATTTTTTATGAAAAATATCATAGCCTAAGTATAGAGGCTATGGCATAGTTATCTTCTGTACTTTTTCGGATAGTTTAAATGATAAAAACATACAAATCTGTTGCAATAACCTGTCTACTTTTATCTTTGTCAGCTTGTAAAACCACCAGTAATACTCAGATCGCCCATGAGTTTTCGCCGGGACAATTAATTATTGGTGAGCCTTTACCAGTGAGCTTCGAGAATGAAGTAAGGCTAGCGCGGATCAGTGATATTTTACTCAATAAAGAATTAAAACCGGCACACCGTGCTCAAGCATTATTTAGACGCGGTGTATTATTCGATGGCTTTGGTTTATCAAATATGGCCTATGGTGATTTTAATCGCGCGTTGCATATTAATCCAAAAATGGCTGACGCCTATAACTTTATTGGTATCCATCTCACCATGGCCGGCCAGTTTGATAAAGCCTATGAAGCATTTGATGCGACCTTAGAATTAGCGCCTGAGCATCAATATGTTTATCTTAATCGCGGTATCGCATTGTACTATGGTGGCAAAGATAAACTAGCGGTTCAAGATTTTAAACAATTCCATCAACTCGACCCTAAAGACCCTTATCGCGTATTATGGCGCTACATTAGCGAGCAAAAAATCGATAAGCATCAGGCAATTCTAGATCTTAACACGAACCTTGCTGCCATTGACGACGGTGTTTGGGCTAAACAAATCGGTTTGTTATTCTCAATGAAAATATCGCAAGCACAATTTATTGATGGCTTAAGCGTTGGTATTGCTAATTCGAAAGAAATGGCGAAACGATTATGTGAGGCTTATTTTTATTTAGGGGTTTATGCACGAATTTATGACAAGCCAGAGCGAGCGATTAACTTTTTTAAGCTAACCTTAGCCACTAATGTGTATGAATACGTTGAACATCGTTTTGCCCGTCGTGAACTATTAGAGTCACGTCTTGATTTACACAAAAAAAAAATAGCCCAACAAGCGTTGGTCACTAAGCAATAGGCCGTTTATGCTTTCAATCTATATTACTCAATTTTTACTGTTAGCGGGCGCTCATGCACTCGCTGTTGTTAGCCCCGGACCCGATTTTGCGATTGTGATCAAGCAGAGCATCAGTCATGGTCGGCGTCATGCCATCGTCACAAGTTTTGGTATTGGTAGTGCTATTCTGGTGCATGTGTTGTATAGCGTGCTAGGCATTGGGCTAATTATCTCACAATCGGTGGTGCTGTTTAGTCTACTAAAATACTTATGTGCCGCCTACCTTATCTATATTGGTATCGGCGCACTAAGAGCTAAGCCTGCTAAGCAGGACCTGTCGGTCACCGAAGAACCGGTAGTTACTGGGCAATCAACGCTAAAGTCGTTTCAATTAGGATTTATGACGAATGTCTTGAATCCAAAAGCTACCTTGTTTTTCTTGTCCATTTTTTCAGTGATTGTGAGTGCAGAAACCCCACTAGCTATCGTTTTTGGGTATGGCCTTTATCTATGCTTAGCAACCGCACTATGGTTTAGTTTTGTTGCACTGATATTTAGTCGTCAAAGTGTTCGCCAGCAATTTGTTCGCATGGGCCACCATTTTGATCACGGTATGGGCGTTGTGCTTGTGTTGCTCGGAATTACTGTTGCGTGGTCAGAATAATTTTTTTATACCTATTACATGCTTTAAATGTAGTAAAATGCTTGTTTTTTAATCCGTTGTTTATATTAGTTAATCTTAATCAAAATAACTGATTAACTAACTGTATGTTTTTTATGTCTTTATTTATATTCGTTTATCATCTCATTAAGACATTAGTCTAATATACTTATCTATTCAAAAATATCGGTTCATTAACTTATTGTTATTTCGATTGTTATTTTATTTTGGTTGCTAAGTCAATTATCCTGTCAAATAAAGTTGTTTTTAACTGTTAACAATTCGTAACAGCTGTGATACTTTCTATTTAAGTTACTAAAATGTTGCAAATGTTGCATTGGTCCTGAAGACACTATGGGAGAGAGCTTTAATGTTAAAGCAAACACAAAATCATAATAATAAATTTAAGAAAACAATCATCGCCAGCTTGGTTGGCACGTTAGCTTTACAGTTATCAGCAACAGCCGTAGCTGCTGAGTCTACAGATAAAGCCGTTAAAGATGTTGAAGTGATAACAACTATTGGTAGTCGCGTCAGTGGTCGAACCGACACTGAAAGTGCGGCGCCGGTTGATATTATTTCTCAAGAGACTATCGCCAATTCTGGCGCGGGCAATACGATGGATCTTTTACGTAAGGTTGCGCCATCATTTAACATGAACAACACCACTACATCCGATGGTCAAGATTTAATGCGTCCTGCGACATTACGTAGTTTAGGCGCCGATCAAGTGTTGGTACTAATCAATGGTAAACGTCGTCATCAACAAGCATTAGTTGCTGTGCAACAGAATGTGGGTCGTGGTAATGCCGGTACTGATTTAAGTGCTATTCCATTGTCAGCTATCGGTCGCATCGAAATTCTGCGTGATGGCGCTGCTGCACAATACGGTAGTGATGCCATTGCTGGCGTTATTAACATCGTACTTAAGTCGAGCGAAGGTGGATCAATTGCATCGGGTTATCGCGTGACAAGTGAAGGTGATGGCGAAACAGTTGATTTTGCCGCGAACTACGGTTTTGAAATTGGCGATGGCGGTAACTTAAACCTGACCCTCGAAATTAAAGATGCCGATGAAATGAACCGCGCAACACCAACCACGTGGTTTGGCTCTATTCCAAAAGCAAAGCAATTACTGTTAGTGGGCGAAGCAGCGATTGAAAGCCGTTCATTGTGGTATAACTTGGAATTACCAGTCGGTGAGGGTGAGTTATATTCTTTTGGTGGTGTCACGGTTAAAGAAGGTGAATCTCGAGGTTTTTTCAGACCGGCAAGTGATAATCGTGTTTGGTCAAACATTTATCCTCAAGGAATTACTCCAGAGCTAGGATCTAAAACAGAAGATCTGTCGGTTGCCGTCGGTTATAAACAAGAACTAGGCGAATGGGAATTAGATTTAAGTTTAAGCTTTGGTCGTAATGAGCTGTCATTTAAAAATGTAAAATCACTAAATGCCAGTTATGGTCCTGATAGTCCGACTCACGCTGAAAGTGGCAGTTTGGTCACGGATCAAACGACGTTTAATGCGGATCTAACCCATTTTATCGATGACTCTTCAATTGCTGCTAATGGCATAGGACTTGCTATCGGTGTTGAATGGCGTAAAGATGGCTATGCAATTAATGCGGGTGATGAAGTATCCTATGCGCGTGGTGATACGTTATGTGGTGAATCGTCTGATCCAACATCAGCTATACCATCAGAACAGTGTGCTTTGACAACTCCAGGTATGCAAGGGTTTGCCGGTTATCGACCAGAAATGGAAATAGACACCAGCCGTGATAATTATTCTATCTATGTTGACAGTGAATGGTATTTTAGTGATCAATTTACTCTTGGTGCTGCAGTTCGATATGAGAACTACTCTGATTTTGGTGATACGGTAATTGGGAAATTGACTGGTCGTTATGAAGTGAACGATGAGTTATCATTTCGCGGTGCGTTATCTACAGGTTTTAGAGCGCCGGGTGTACAACAAAAGCACTTTACTCAACGGTCTATTTCAATTAACAACGGAGTATTGGAAGATCTAGTGACCATTCGTCCTGATTCTTCTTTGGCAAGTGAACTTGGTTTTGGTGAACTCAAAGAAGAAACCTCTAAAAATTATAGCTTTGGTATCGTTTACAACGGTGATAGCTACTCGACAACATTAGATTTTTATCGTGTTGAAATTGATGATCGTATTGTATATTCCGGTTCTATAGGCCGTGGTATAAATACAACTATTGATGCCTTTTTTGATAAGCACTCAACCACCGGCGATAAACAGCTTGATGGTGTTGCCAATGTTGAAGTTTTTACCAATGCTATTGATACAAAAACATCTGGAGTAGAATGGGTCAATACGTGGAATTATGACCTTGACCAAGGCCAACTCGAATTAGAAGCATCGTTGAGTTTTAATAAAACAGATATCGCAGCAATTAACACATCTTCATCAATTGTTCCTGATAATGTCGTATTTGGTCGTTCATCTCAATTATTAGTCGAGAAGGCACAGCCAAATAAAAAAGGCGTGTTAGGGGTAACTTACTCTGCGGATAATTATAGCATTACTGGTCGAATTAATTATTTCGGTGAGATTACTAGCGCATCTTATGGCACGTTAGAAAAAACATGGGGTGCCAAAAGTACGGTCGATTTTACTGGGTTTTATGATGTTAATGATAATCTAAGATTAAGTGCTGGGATCATCAATGCACTTAATGAAACTCCGGATGAATGGGGCGATGAAAGCTTATTTAATGCAGAACATAATCTTAAATTTTCTGATGCCGGGTTTAAATATGGCTGGGCTAGTTTCCCGTTCTCACTAGCGGGTCGTGAGTATTACGCGAAAGCGACGTATCGCTTTTAAGTAATCCACCATTGAAAAAACCACGATTATTTCGTGGTTTTTTTTTGCGGTATTTTTACTCCGACAAAATCCAGACATAAAAAAAGGAAGCTATCAGCTTCCTTTATTCATTAAGCATAAAGCTTAGTGATTACAGATGCCATCTACTGGCTCACCGTAAAGATATAAACTGTGGTTCGTTAGTTTAATACCATTACGTTCGGCGATGTCACGTTGACGGCTTTCAATGACTTCGTCGTGGAATTCAATAACCTTGCCACAGCTTAGGCAAACTAAGTGGTCATGGTGTTGTTTAGTGCTTAATTCAAATACTGATTTACCACTATCAAAGTGATGACGGCTAACAATACCAGCATCGTCAAATTGGTTAAGTACTCGGTATACTGTTGCTAAGCCGATTTCTTCTTCTTTATCTAATAAGATTTTATACAGGTCTTCGGCACTAATATGCTGGTTCTCAGGAACTTGTAAAATTTCTAAGATTTTGATCCGCGGTAAGGTAACTTTTAAACCCGCTTTTTTTAGCGCTTGGTTGCCGTCTGTCATTGTTGTCTCTTATTTTGATTGTGTAATTAACTTATACTAACAGTGAAAAATATATATTTCATTATAAATGACCGGATCAAGGACTAAATAATCGATATTATGGTAATAATTAGATTAATTGAGTCACCACACGAAAAATTGCGCGTGTCAAAGTACTTAAGTCTGTTGGGCACATGGTATAAGCGGGCATAATATAAACCAGCTTTCCAAAAGGTCGGACCCAAACGCCTTCATCAACAAATGCCTGTTGTATACTGATCATGTGAACGGCGTTCACTAACTCAATCACCCCAATTGCCCCCAACACTCGAACATCGGCAACCACTTTAGAATCTTTGAGTGGTGCTAATTCCTTAATCAACTGTTGTTCAATATGACAGACTTGTTTCTGCCAATCACCCTGTTGCAATATGGCTAAGCTTTCACTGGCTACTGCACACGCTAACGGATTAGCCATAAACGTCGGGCCATGCATAAACACGCCGGCTTTAGTTTTACAAATTTGTTCGCCAATGGCTTGGCTGGTGATGGTCGCTGCTAATGTCATGTAACCACCGGTAATTGCCTTACCCAAACAAATAATATCAGGCACAATATTGGCATGTTCATAGCCAAATAACTTACCGGTACGGCCAAAGCCTGTGGCTATTTCATCGCAAATGAGCAGCACATCATATTGATCGCATAACGCTCGCACCCCTTTAAGGTAATTAGGGTGATAAATCCGCATGCCTCCGGCGCCTTGAACAATTGGTTCAATAATCATCGCGGCGACCTGTTGATGATTTTTCTCGAAAATTTCTTTAAGCGCGTCTAAATCTGATGATTGCCAGTCTCCGTGGTACGTGCTTTGTGGTGCTGGAGCAAATAATTGTTGGGTCAGCACGCCACTAAACAAATCGTGCATGCCGTTTACAGGATCGCACACCGACATGGCGGCGAACGTATCACCGTGATAGCCATGCTCAACGGTCATTAACCGATTTTTTTGTGGCGCATCTTTGGCTACCCAATATTGCAGCGCCATTTTAATCGCCACTTCAACCGCCACTGAGCCTGAATCTGCCAGAAATACTCGGTCTAATGAAGGGGCCGTCATGGCAACCAACCTGCGACAAAGATCAATTGCCGCCGGATGGGTAATCCCACCAAACATCACATGGGACATCTTGTCTATTTGATCTTTAGCTGCCTGATTTAGCCTTGGGTGATTATAACCATGGATAGTCGACCACCAACTGCTCATACCATCTATTAACTGTGTACCATCGCTTAAGGTCAATCTAACACCCTCGGCGCTAACAACCGGATAGCAAGGAAGCGGCTCGATCAATGAGGTGTAGGGATGCCAGATGTGTTCTCGGTCGAATTGCAAATCATCTTCATTCATGATTAAAAAATACTCACATGTATACTTGTTTGAATTTAGTTAGTTGACAGTCTAACTCAGCAAGGTATCCTAGCCAACAGATCCCTAACAATAAAATAATAGAGTAAGCAATGAGTCAATCTGAAATTCGTCATGACTGGACGTTAACTGAAGTCGACCAATTATTTAATCAACCTTTTAATGATTTAATGTTTCAGGCTCAGATGGTTCATCGTCAGCATTTTAATCCTAATGAGGTACAAGTCTCGACGCTCCTCTCAATTAAAACCGGTGCTTGTCCTGAAGATTGTAAATACTGTCCACAATCGGCTCGTAATAAAACGGGACTGCAAAAAGAGCAATTACTGGAAGTCGCCAAGGTCATTAAAGCGGCTGAACATGCTAAATCGGTTGGTTCAACCCGTTTTTGCATGGGGGCAGCTTGGAGTAATCCACGAGATCGTGATATGCCAATCGTGTTAGATATGGTGCGTAAAGTACGTGGCATGGGCATGGAAACTTGCATGACCTTGGGCATGCTTACCGCGGCTCAAGCACAGCAACTAAGTGATGCCGGACTCGATTATTACAACCATAACCTTGACACGTCGCCAGAATTTTATGATCAAATCATTACCACGCGTACTTATCAAGACCGATTAAATACCATTGATTATGTTCGTAACTCAGGAATGAAGGTCTGTAGTGGTGGCATTATCGGGATGGGCGAAAAAGCCCAAGATCGCTACGGTTTATTAAAAGCGCTGGCTAATCTAGAGCAGCACCCAGACAGTGTCCCGATTAATATGTTGGTCAAAGTGAAGGGCACGCCGCTAGAAAATGTTGAAGACTTAGAGCACTTTGAGTTTATTCGTACTATTGCTACGGCGCGGATAATGATGCCAAAATCTCACGTGCGTTTATCAGCAGGCCGTGAAAAAATGAATGAGCAAATGCAAGCGATGTGTTTTCTTGCGGGTGCTAATTCAATTTTCTACGGCTGTAAATTACTCACCACCAGTAACCCAGAAGAGTCGAGCGATGTCCAGCTGTTCAAAAAACTGGGTATTAACACCGAGCGCGGTCGTGAGTATTCAGACGAAGCTTTTGAAGCGTCATTGATTGATGCGATGAAATTAAGCAGCCAAGATAACATGTTCTACGAAGCCACTTAATTCGATGGTTTTTCATCGAATTAGTCAGCAACTGGCACAGCAACATGCCAGTGATGGCTACCGATTACGACGCAGTGTCGATGGTGGCAATCAACCGAGTTTGCGTTATCAACATAGCGGTTATTTGAATTTTTCCAGTAATGATTATTTGGGATTGGCGACTGATGAGGTCGTCAAACAGGCGGCAATCGCGGCGGTGAACGAGCATGGCGCTGGCTGCGGTGGCTCACCGTTGGTGACTGGCCATGGTATCTTGCATCAATATTTAGAAGATTTTCTGAAAGATTTGACCGGACAAAGTGGTGTAATGCTATATACCTCTGGCTTTGCAGCCAACTCCGGGGTTATTGCAACGTTACTAACCAAAGATGATTATCTACTGCAAGACAAATTGAATCATGCATCGTTGATGACTGCTGGCCGTGACAGTGCGGTTAAAATGAAGCGATTTGCTCATAATGATGTCGCTAATTTGACAACATTGTTAAGTAGCAAGCCTGTGACCTCGGCCGAAGAACGGTTGGTGATCACCGAAGGTGTGTTCTCGATGGATGGCGATAGCGCGCCATTACAAAAAATATACACCCTATGCCAAGTGAGCCAAAGCTGGTTAATGGTCGACGATGCCCATGGTTTTGGCATTAATGGGCAAGGGGTCGGCAGTTGTCATCAAGCGGGGATTAAACCTGATATTTTAATGGCCACTTTTGGTAAAGCCATTGGCACCTCTGGTGCTTTTGTCGCGGCGGATCAAGCGGTGATTGAGTATTTAGTTAATTTTTGTCGTCATTATATTTATTCTACCTCGTTGTCGCCGATGGTGATTGGTGCCACCATTGCCAGTATTAAATTGGCACAACAAACATGGCGTCATCAAAAACTTGAGCAGTTGATTGGCCATTTTAAACACCAAGCAGCTATTTATGGTCTTAATATCATGCCATCAGATAGTGCGATTCAACCGGTGATTATTGGTGACAGCGAAAAAGCGTTAGCCGCTGCCGATTTATTACGTCAACAAGGTATATGGTTAACGGCTATCAGGCCACCAACGGTCGCTAAAGGGAGCGCTCGATTGCGAATTACTCTTTCAGCCAATCATACCACCGCAGAAATAGATCGATTAGTTACCAGTTTAAGTGACGTTTTACTGAGTTTGGAGATCCAATGAATAAACATCAAACGGATCATCTCGTGAACCATTATGGCGCACAATCAACGGATATTAACAAGCAATCAATTGCTGAGTCTTTTGGCGCTAGCGCCAGTAGTTATGATTCCGGCGCAGCATTACAACGCTCGGTGGGTAATAAGTTATTAGAATTGACCAAGGCCTGTGACAAAGGGATATTATTGGACTTAGGTACCGGACCTGGTTATTTTACCTCGGCGCTAAGTGATCGTAGTCAGCAAGTGATTGGACTCGATATCGCAACGCCGATGTTGCAATTTGCCCAAGCACGAAACCAACAAATAGATTGCTGGTGGTTAGCGGGTGATGCTGAAAATCTTCCGTTAGCCAACGAGTGTGTCAGCGGCGTATTTTCGAGCTTAATGCTGCAATGGACTCATGATTTAGCCCAAGCGCTAGCGGAGTCACAGCGTGTATTACAAGTAACAGGTCAAATAGCTTTTACCACTCTACTTAATGGCACATTGTCTGAGCTGGCCTCTGCTTGGTCGCGGGTTGATCAACACCAACATGTTAATAGTTTTATGGATCTTGGCCAAATCGAACAGATCATTAATCACAGTGGCTTTAAACTATGTCACATGGAGCTAAAGCCACAGGTTGTCTGGTATGACAGTGTGGTTGGTTTAATGAAAGATCTCAAAGCAATTGGTGCCAGTCAAACCGCTCATGCCCAGCGGGGCTTGATGGGGAAATCACAACTGCAAGCATTAAAGCAAGGCTATGAGCCCTATCGTTGTAACGGAAAACTGCCAGCAACCTATCAAGTGTTGTATGTGGTGTTAGAGAAAATATAATGACTATTCAATCCACCGCTCAATCAATTTTTATCACCGGCACCGACACCGATGTTGGAAAAACCTATGTTTGTGCTTTGTTATTAAAACAATTTAATCAACAAGGGCAACCTGCTATTGGTTATAAACCGATTGCAGCGGGGGCGCAACAGACCCCAGATGGACTTCGTAATGATGACGCTTTAATTTTGCAACAAGCCAGTTCGGGTAATCCAAGCTATCAAACTATCAATCCTATTTGTTATGAGCCAGCCATTGCGCCTCACATCGCGGCAGCGATGGTAGGGGAAAGCATGAGCATTGAGCAATTAAACCAATGGTGGCAGCAGCGTGACCAGCAATACGAGATTGAAATCATCGAAGGGGCAGGGGGGTGGCGCTTACCTATTAATGATAATCAATGGCTTAGTGAGTTTGTTATTGATCAAAAATTAGATGTTATTATCGTAGTCGGGATGAAACTCGGTTGTTTAAATCATGCATTATTGACCGTCGAAGCAGTCAAAAATGATGGTTTGAATGTGATCGGTTGGATAGCGAATCAACTGAGTGAACCGATGCCTTATTATCAAACCAACCTTGATTATTTGATTAAAAATATGCCAGCACCGATGTTGGGAGAGGTAAATTCAAATCAACAGGCTAAGCCTAAACTGTTCGACTTAGCTCATTTTTCGTAGCATGCTTAAGGGCATAATTGGCATTATCCACCGAACAAATGACCAAGGCCAATTAGGCACATAACTTGTGCCCTGTTCCTTATTTATTGCTGTGACCAGTGCTTTACTACCAGTTTCTAAATCAACAATAAAGGGCACTTTCTCTACTTTTTCATTAATTTCGCTGCGAATAAATCCCGGATGAATACAACTGACCTTAATCGGGGTATTTAACACATCCACTCTAATCCCTTCTGTTAGGGTACTAATAGCCGATTTTGACGCGGCGTAAGATGTTAATGCGCGTCTAAATCCGCGCAATGCTGATATTGACGAAATAGTGACTAGGTGACCATGATTTTGTTCGCGAAAAATTTCCATTGCCGCTTCTGCTTGCGCTAATGCCGCAATAAAATTGGTTTCGGCAGTTTGTTTGTTGGCTTCAAAATAGCCAGTGCCAATGGATGCTCCTCGCCCCATGCCTGCATTAATGATCACCCGGTCTAACCCAGCCATTTGTTGATAAAAAAACTTGAACACTGTGAATACATCATCATGCTGATTAACATCGAGGGTATTAATAAAGACTTTAATATCAGGATTAATCGTTTCTAATTGTTGCTTTAGTTCAATCAGGCGATCTTCACGACGAGCACATAACGCTAGGTTATAGCCTTGTTTAGCAAACTCAATCGCCATGCCTTTTCCTAAGCCTGAACTGGCGCCGGTGATTAATATATTGGTTCTTTTCATGTTTAGCTCACTTTGATTATCAAAATTAAGTGTAAGTAAGTAAGTATCGCTGATCGAGCGATTCAAAGTAATGATGCTCATTTAAAGTCGATAGGCTTAAGCGCTGATCCTTACCGATGATGACTTTTGTGATCCCCGCATTAACGAGCGTCCAATTAATGGTCATCAGTTGCTCTGCTGGTAAAC
This sequence comes from Gammaproteobacteria bacterium, assembly GCA_013214965.1. GTDB lineage: Bacteria > Pseudomonadota > Gammaproteobacteria > Enterobacterales > Psychrobiaceae > Psychrobium. The sequence continues at coordinate 95,582 of JABSRU010000012.1, read as the reverse complement.
TGAGTAAGTAACAAGCAATAATGCTAATAGGGCCTGCTGAGGTATAAACAAAAATATCTTTATTAGAATGTTGTTTTGTGACGAGAAGGAAGCTGTTTAAAACCCGTTGTTTAAATTGTAACCAAGTTTCCGGGTAGTCATCGTTATGAGTACCTGAAATCCAACGATTCATTGCTGCGACATAATGAGTTTTAAAGTTAGCTAGCGAACAGTTATTAAGTGTTAGGTATTGCTTAATGCCAGATGGTGTTGCGAAATCTGGACGATAAGCACCTAAAATTTCTTGATGAGCGTATTCATTCCAACCTTCATCACAGTATAATTGATCATACAAATCAGGAACTTCAAACTGTGATAAACAATGCTGCGCGGTTTCGCGATGGCGCAGCATTGTACCTGCTAAAACAAGGTCAGGGTGTGGTACTTTCTCGGCCAAATATTTCGCCATGATTTTGGCTTGAATCATACCTTTATCAGAGAGCTTATCGTAAACTTCACTGTCGGTACTTGCCTGTCCATGTCGGATTAAATAAATAGCAGCCATTAGCGTTTACCCTGTGATTTAATCGCTTTTTTACAGCGCCACAGTAAATAATGAACAAAAACCCAAAAATGTTTAAACGCGGGATTATTGGTTTGACCATGGTGATAACGATAATAAATTTGCTGTGCTATTGCCGCTAAGCGAAACAAGCCATAGACCTCATAAAAAGTAAATTCATCAACGTCGATCTTGGTCTTTTGGCAGTAATATTCAATAACCTGTGTTCGTGTAAGCATGCCGGGAAGGTGAGTGGGCTGACGACGCGATTGCTGCGCCAAAAAATCATCGTTATGCTCGACCCAATAAGCTAACGTATTACCAAGATCCATTAAAGGGTCACCAAGAGTCGCAAGCTCCCAGTCGAGTACTCCTAAAATTTTGGTGTAATCATTCTCGTCGAGCAGCAGATTGTCGAACCGAAAATCATTGTGGGTAATACAAATACGTTCTTCGGTTGGCATATTACTATTTAACCAATGAAGGACTGAGCTAGCAGCAGGAACATTCCAGGTTTTTGCCCGTTGGAATCGTTCACTCCAACCGGATATTTGTCGGGCGGTATAACCCGCACCTTTGCCTAAATGTTCAAGGCCCGCTTGCTGATAGTCAACTTGATGCAACTCTATTAAGCAATCGAGCATGTTATGGCACAATTGACGGGTTTGATTTGGCGTCGTTAATAGATTTTTGGGTAAGTTTTTACGAGGAATAATCCCCGTTAGCTTTTCCATTACGTAAAAATCGGTGCCTAATATCTCATTATTATCACAATAAGCGAGCATCTCAGGCACATAGCCATAAACGGGCTTTAATGCTTGCTGCAACTTAAATTCCCTCGCCATATCATGAGCGCCTTTGGCTTTGGTGCCCTTAGGTCCGCGCCTTAAAATGATTGATTGCTCTGGATAATCTAAACAATAGGTCCAGTTAGAGGCTCCTCCTGCATATTGGGTGATGATTGGTTGCCCACTTAAGCTAAGTTTTGTGTCGGATCTTAACCAATCTGCAACGGCGTTTTCATCGAGTTCTTCACCGGTGCGTACCGCTTTTGCTTGATCTAGTAGGGTATTAGTCATGATGGTTTACTCGTATGGGCTGTTCTTTTTGTTAGCATGGCCTTAGTCTTCTTCCTCATCAATGATAAATACAATGATACTGGTAGAATTTTTTTCATCAAATAGGCTTTTTTGCCTTCGTCGTGGGTCAAAATTAAGAATTTATCCTGTTCTACCTGACGATAAATTCTTTGAGCGACCTGATCCGCTGACAGCTCTCCTCGTTCAAAAAATTTATTCATCATCTTGAGTGATTGTGATTCACTGGAGCGAATTGATTCGTTAAGATTTGTTTTGAAAAAACTCGGGCACACCACATTAACCTTGATATGATGTGGGATAAATTCGAGTCTCATGGTCTCTGATAATGAGATAACGGCTGATTTTACCGCGTTATAACTACTCATTAACGGGACTGGGGTCAGGCCTGCTTGCGAAGCAATATTAATAAAATGACCATGACCTTGACGTTTGAAAATATCAAAAAATGCCTGGCTTACCCGAACCATTCCGATTAAATTAATGTCAAAAATCCATTGCCATTGTTCAATACTTTCGCTGGGAAAAGAGCCGCCGGTGGCAACGCCGGCATTATTAATCACAATATCGATTCCTTGCCATTGTTCTATAATCTGCTGTTTCATCTGCTCAATATCGCTTAAATTAGTGATATCACAAGGGAAAAACATCGCATCAGCACCCATTGTCACTAATTGGTTGACTGTTTCTTCACCACGAGATTGATGGATATCGGCAATACAAATTTTTATATTGGCTTGATGATGACTTGCCCAGCATCGTGCTAACGCCTTGCCCAAACCAGTAGCACCACCGGTAATTAATATTCTTAATGACATATCCATCCTCGCTTTATTTTTTATATTTGGCTAGTTCCAATCGAGATACCATGGCCATATGAACCTCATCGGGTCCATCGGCTAACCGTAGCATTCTAGCGCCTGCGAAAAAGGTCGCGATCGGAAAATCGGATGAGACACCAGCGCCACCAAACATTTGAATCGCCATGTCACTGACGTCTTGCAGCATATTTGGCACCACGACTTTAATACTTGAAATTTCCGTCATTGAGTTTTTTACCCCTGATTTATCAATTTTCCAGGCTGCATGCAAAGTCAATAATCGCGCTTGATCAATTGCCATTCTTGCTTTTGCAATGCGCTCTTGATTACCACCGAGTTTAATAATGGGTTGTCCAAAGGCATGACGACTTAAACCACGTTCAATCATCAATTCCAAGCAACGTTCAGCGGCTCCAATGGCGCGCATACAGTGGTGAATTCGACCGGGTCCTAATCGACCCTGGGCAATAGCAAAGCCTTTACCCATCCCCACTAATAGATTACCGATTGGCACTTTGACATGGTTAAAGGCTATTTCACCATGACCATAGGGCGCGTCATAATCGCCACAGGCGGTTAACATCCGTTTTATTTCAATCCCTGGTGTGTCGAGAGGTACAAGCACCATTGAATGTTGACTGTGTTTATTATTCTCTGGATTTGATAGGCCCATAAAAATAGCGACTTTTGCATTGGGATGCCCTAAACCCGTACTCCACCACTTGGTGCCATTTAGGGTTAAATGCTCGCCTTCTTGCTTGATAGTTGCGGCCATATTAGTGGCATCAGAAGAAGCAACATCAGGCTCAGTCATGGTAAAAACAGATCGAATATCACCGTTTAATAAAGGCGTCAGCCATTGTTTTTTCTGCGCGTCATTACCAAAGTGATATAGCACTTCCATATTGCCTGTATCGGGGGCATTACAGTTAAATATTTCAGACGCGAAGACTATTCGGCCCATTTGCTCGGCTAAAGGTGCATACTCTAAGCAAGATAAGCCTTGGCCCAGTTGATCGTCAGGCAGAAACAAATTCCACAATCCGGCATCTTTAGCGTGTTGTTTAAGTTGTTCAACTGCTGGTACCACTTGCCAATCTCGCCAATTGCCCCCTTGATTTAAACGTTCATTCTCTTCAATAATCTCACGCTCAACCGGGGCGACAAATTCATCCATAAAGGATATTAGGCGCTTTAAATATTGCTGACTTTTTTCACTGGGCTGAAAATTCATGATGATTCCTTAATCATTGGATTAATTTAAGCATAGGAGAATAATGATAATGAATAAAGTGAAATATATTGCTAGTATGTAATGAATTGTATTCATAGTTGATTGTTAATGATTGAAGCGAATAAGATTCAGCAGTTAGATTTTAATTTACTCAAAGTGTTCGAAAGTCTGTATCTTGAGCGCAATATGACCACGGTCGCTAATATTTTATTTATCAGTCCATCGGCGGTTAGTCACGCTATTAAACGATTACGATTGGTGCTAAATGATCAATTGTTTGTCCGGCAAGGGCAACAAATGCAGCCGACTCCGTTATGCCAAACCTTAGCGCCGCAACTGATCGAAACACTGGGGAAATTAAGACAAATATTGCAAACCTGTGGCGATTTTGAATTAAAAAATACCCAACAAACGTTCAAACTAGCGATTCATGATGTGATTGAGCCAGCAGTATTACGCAACATTCAACACGCCATGGCGATTGAAACGCCCCAAGCCAAACTCAGTAGCGTTAAATTAATTCGAGCACAAATGAATCGTCAGTTAGCAACAAATCAAATTGACGTCGCCATTGATATTGCTTTACCGATTAAAAAGCCCATTAACCATTTGTTTTTATCCAGTGATCATTTTTGCGTGTTAATGGATAAATCCCATGTCTTAGCCAATGGGCTCACACCTGAGAGCTACATAGCGGCGCAGCATTTAGTGGTATCGTCACGAGCGTTTGGTAGTTCAGTTGAAGATTTAGCCCTGTTACAACAAGGGATTAATCGTGACATTAATATCCGTTGCCAAAGTTATCAAAGTGCTAAAATGATGCTCAAAGGAACTGCTTTAATGCTGACCTTACCACGACTCATTGCGATGCAATTAATCGATAGTGATCTAATTATTAAACCGTTACCCTATGAGTTACCTCAAGTATCTTCCCATCTGTATTGGCATCAAAAAACAGATCAAGATCAGTCATTGATTTGGTTTAGAAAAATAGTTAAGCAGAGTTTGGATGCGGTGACAAAGGAATATGGTTCAGGTATATGAGAGTTACAGATTCTGTGCTAAACAACGAAGGAATAAAGATAAGCCTCAATGATGAGGCTTATCTTTAGAAAACTTATAATGCGCTTGGTTAATTAGCCTTGATTAGTTCTGGCTCAGGCAAGTCGCCTTTGCCTTTTGATTTGTAAATCACCAAGCCGGTGATTAGCATGGTAGAAACAATAGCGATGGCGGTCGCTATATCCATGGTCAAGCCAAGTCCCAACTTATCATTATTTAAGATAAAGCAAATAACCACGGTCGTCATAAACATAGCTGGCGCAGTCGCAATCCAGTGGAATTTATCATGACGTAATAGATAGGCCGAGGCAGTCCATAACATCATCACCGCGGTTGTTTGGTTAGCAAAGCCGAAATAGCGCCAGATAATGCCGAAATCTACTTGAGTTAAAATACCGCCAATCACAAACAACGGCAGAGCCATCAATAAGCGATTTAGCAATGGCTTTTGGTCAACCTTAAAGTACTCCGCTAAGATTAAACGGCTCGATCTAAATGCCGTGTCACCTGAAGTAATGGGTAAAATAATTACGCCCATAAAGGCCATCACTCCACCAGCAACACCTAATAAACCAAATGACGCATCATAAACCACTTTACCCGGGCCACCATTGGCGACAGCATCAGACAAGGCTTCAACAGAACCAAAGAATGATAAGGCTAATGCACACCAAATTAAGGCGATAATGCCTTCACCGATCATCGCACCATAAAACACAAAGCGACCATTCTTTTCATTTTTCATGCAGCGAGCCATTAATGGCGATTGAGTTGCATGGAAACCAGAAATAGCACCACAGGCAATGGTAATGAACAACGCAGGCCATAATGGCATATCATTAGGGTTCATGTTGGTGAACATTTGGCTCATTTCATAGTTACCCAACAGAGAGTGCTTACTAGAGAATGCAACCGCAGTGATCAGACCTACCGACATAAAGACCAGTAACGCACCGAAGAGTGGATAAAAACGACCAATGATTTTATCAATTGGGACAATAGTAGCGATAATATAGTAAGCAAAAATAGCAACAACCATGGTAGTAACCGACATATCGACACCCGTTTGATCATTGACTAAATTGGTGATCATGCCTGCTGGAGCCGACACAAATACCACGCCAACTAACAGTAATAACACAATCGCAAACACATTCATAAAGTGTTTAGCACCATTACCTAGGTAACGCCCAGTGATTGATGGCACCGATGCGCCGCCATTGCGGATTGACAACATCCCCGCAAAATAATCGTGAACCGCGCCACCAAAGATACAGCCGAGCACAATCCATAACATCGCGGCTGGGCCATATAAAGCCCCCATAATTGGACCGAATATTGGTCCAACACCGGCAATATTTAATAATTGAACTAAGTATACTTTAGGTGTGGACATCGGGACAAAATCGACGCCATCTTCTTGACTATAAGCCGGAGTGGTTCGTTGCTCATTGATGCCGAATATTTTTTCGACCAATGCACCATAAATAAAGTAGCCAGCCAACAGCAGGCCAACACAAAATAGAAACCAAATCATCTTCTTTTCCCATTATTATATTAATTAGGAGGTCATCCTAATTAAACATATCGGGCATTACAGTAAAAAATAGACTCGGTGGCACTATAACGACCTCAGCGGTCAAATACTCAGGGGGAGTGGTTCTGTTAAATCTAACTTAAAACTAATTTAAGCCAAAACGGTCTTTAAGTTCCTTTAAATAGCGGCGACTGACTGGGACTTTTCCGCCATTGGCGGTAGTGATTTGAGCGAGACCATTATCGAGTAATTTAATTTCACGGATAGCTAACGGATGGATTAAATACTGACGATGGCAATAAATTAAGGGCGTCTTTTCAGCGAGAATTTTTAAAGTGAGTTGTGTGGTCGTTAATAGCTCGCCACTAGCAATATGCACTCCAGTTTGATCGGAATAGGCAAAATCAATTTCATCGGGCGGTAGCAATAAAATACGCTGATGGCCACAACAGGGTACTAACTCTAATAACGGTTGAGTTAAGGGACTATAATCGACCGCTGGGCGTTGTTGCTGCAACCTAACAATGGTTTTTTCTAGGCGCTGAATATTAACCGGCTTAAGCAAATAATCGAACGCGTTACTGTCGAAGGCTTTAATTGCAAATTCGTCGTAAGCGGTCACAAAAACTACCTTAGGCATAGTCGCCGGATCAAGCATCGACAATAATTCTATACCGGTGATTTGAGGCATTTGAATGTCTAAGAAGACCACTTCGGGTTTTAATTGATTGATGCTTTTTAGTGCCTCAATGGCGTTTTGACAACTGCCAATAACCTCAACTTCACCACTCCCATTGAGTAAATCGATCAGCTCTTCGCGGGCATAAAACTCGTCATCAACGACTAGTGCTTTGATCATACTATTTACTCTTATTATTTTGGATGGTCGATGGCAGCGGCATCGAAATGATTGCATTAGTCCATTGCTGGGGCTCACAACTCATCAATAAACCATATTGCTGGCCAAACCTATTTTTCAGTCGTTTATCGACAATTTTTAAGCCTAATCCAGTCGCTTTATTAGCACCTCGATAATTCCCCGCATTATCGGTTACCACTAACTTAATATGATCAGGATGAATAATAGAGCTTAGGGTGATATTACCACAGGCCAGCAAGGAAGAGGTGCCATGTTTAATCGCATTTTCAATCAATGGTTGCAAGCTAAAGGGAGGAAGTTTAAAGGACAGTAATGCGGGATCGATATTAATGTTGACTGTTAATCTGTCGCCAAATCGTGCTAGCTCAATTTTAAGATAGTCGTTAATGTGTTCGAGTTCTTCTTCTAGGGGGATAGTATCGCTTTGTTGTCTGAGATTACGGCGGAAAAATTGGGATAAATGACCAATTAATGCTCTGGCTTTATCGGGGTCGCGCTTGATAACAGCATTAATAGTATTAAGGGTGTTAAACAGAAAATGTGGGTTAATCTGAGCGCGTAATAGTTTAAGTTCTGCTTGGATCAGTAAATTTTGTTGTACCTGATAGCGACCACTTAACACCTGATTGGAAATAAGCTTAGCAATCCCTTCACCCAGGCTTAAATTAATGGTCGAAAATAATTTTTGCTTTGGTTCATATAATTTAATGGTGCCTATGACTTGCTCGTTACCATCGAGTACTGGAATAACTAATACGGAGCCTAACCGACAGTTGTGATCCAGCGAACAACGATAAGTAATGTCATAACCATTGGCATAGATAATTTTTGCCTCATCAATCGCTTCTCGGGTGTAAGATGATGAAATGGGCGTACCGGGTAGATGATGATCGGCACCAATACCGACAAAGGCTAAAATTTCATTGCAATCGGTGATTGAAACAGCACCAACGCCAGTTTCTTCGTAAACGATTTGGGCGATAATACTGGTACTTTGATTATTAAACCCTTGGTCTAATATACCGACTGAGCGTTGAGCAATTTTAAGGGCCTTATTGGAAAATGCGGTCGAGTAATTTTCGTAAATGACCTTACGATCTTCAATAATACTCATAAACAACGCACCACCTAACGCATTGGTGATTGTCATCGGTAATGCGATGGCACTAACGAGAACAAAGGCTTGATCGAATGGTTGTGCCACTAATAAAATAATCATCATTTGCAAAGCTTCAGCAAAAACCATCACCATAAACACTACTTTGGGTCTAAATAATTGCTCTGGTTGACCACGCTTAATCATATAGGCATGAAGTAATCCGGCAAATAAGCCTTCAGTCGTGGTTGAAATCATGCAGGCTAGATCAGTAAAGCCGCCCATAAAATAACGATGAAGCCCGCCCGTTAAACCGACAAAAAAACCAACCATCGGTCCGCCAATTAATCCGCCCATGACCGCGCCAATGGCTCGGGTATTGGCGATAGCACCTTGCACCTGTAATCCTAAATAGGTGCCAAGAATACAAAATATGGAGAAAATCCCGTAACACAACAAGCGTTGCGACCAACCACCAGACAAGGTCAATAAAGGCATGAAAATTGGGGTTTTACTGAGTAAGTAAGCAATAACTAAATAAACACTCAGTTGTTGCAATAAGGAAAGAATTAAATCCATAATATTAGGTGATCTTTAGTTGTGATAGCAATCTAATGTGTGCTTGGTATTATAACAGAGTGATATTGAGTCATTCGTAAAAAATGAAAAAGGATAAACGATGAAAACTGAAGTGCTAACATTCTGGTTTAACGAAATAGAGCAGAAACAGTGGTGGATCAATGACCTCGATTTTGACCAACAAATACGAGATAGGTTTAGTACATTGCACACCTCGGCAAATGCATGTGAACTTTATCAATGGAGAAATTCGCCAGTAGGGCGGCTAGCTGAAATCATCGTCCTGGATCAATTCTCTCGTAATATGTTCCGTGATAAACCTGAGTCTTTCGCATCAGATGCTCTAGCATTGGTTTTAGCTCAAGAAGCGATAGCTGTCGGTGACGATATGTTGCTTAATGAAACTCAGCGATGCTTTTTATATATGCCTTTAATGCATAGTGAGTCGATTACAATTCATGATGTTGCAGTGGGGTTATTTAAAGAAAATTGTCCAGAATCCAATTTTAACTTTGAAGTCAGGCATCGAGATATCATAAAACAATTTGGTCGATATCCGCATCGAAACAGTATATTAGGACGCCGTTCTACGAAGGAAGAACTTGAATTTTTAAAACAACCAGGTTCATCTTTTTAAAACAAATATCAGTTTGGACAAATAAATATTAGACAGGCATAATTATATCATTGATATAAAATTTGATTACTGACTTCTTTATTGTGCTTGCGAACTGCCGCTGCATTAATATTATCTTAAATTGTCATTTTATATGGTGATTTTTTAATTGTTAACAGCAACAATTAAAAATTTAAAGTCACCTAACCGTTCGCTATAGGTAACGTGGCGATTGTTTTTTATGTTTATTTAATGCTTAAAAATAGTCAATGAACGCCTTTGTGCCAGCTACATCCATGTAAATGAGCATGGCTACGTAATACCATGTCACTCCCTGCAAAACTCCCGTATTGTCGTCTGAAATTAATAATAGCCTCAAGCCATGTCTCTTCATCTATGCCTAACTCTTTTAATACATCAGGCTCTTTAGCGTCAATATAATCTGTTTTATTAGCATCAACATGTCGTCCGCTCCATTGTAATAATGCTAAATAATCTGACAGGCTAAATGGGATAGCATCGGTGTTATCTACGCCAGAAAATGGCAGAAGTGCGGGTGGTTGTTGGGGGATTGATATATCTGGAATAGGTTTATCAATATGTTGTTGATAAGCATTAAATTGTTTAATGCGCTCTTGAATAGAGGTGAAATCACTTCCTGTTAGCGAATGGCTGGCACCCGCCCTGATTGGATTTAAATCTACATAAGCCATACAGCTGAGTAACGCTTGATTATCGAGCAGGGCTTGTGACTTAAAGCGTCCCTCCCAGAATTTACCCGTGCAGTTATCTTCTTTATTAGCAGCTCTGGCGATAAATTCGTTTAAGCATTTCATAAACCATGAAATATCATATAAGCGTGAGCGCCACTTTTCGATGATTACGATAGCAGCCATTGCATGTGCATCGGCTGCCGCTGTTGGGGAGCAGTTGTCGGTATCATCTTGAGCAGCCTTATTTTTTAAATAATTATCAACTAATGGATGACCTGAAAATAATATCTGCCAGTGTTCGGCCACTTCCTCCAATGACCAATCCTTCGCAAGGTGCCGATTAACATGTAAAATAAGGTGGTAATGATTACTTAAAATTGCGTAGGCGGCAATATCAATGGAAAAGACTTGAGCCAGTAGTTTTATTCGGTCTATTAACCATTGTCGGCGGTGGTCATAGTTTTGATGGTTGTAACGGTCTTCACCGCACAAAAAACTTCTTCGGACACAACGATTTATCACATGGTAATAAGTCGTTGCACTCAAGTCGATTTGACTATATCTAGCACGTGTCATCATAATTACCTGTTCATTTATCACACAGAGCTATACTCTACGCCTAAATAATCGATTAGCCAATTTATCATTGACATGTTTATGCCTGTCCAATAATAGAGTGTTTAATTTTTTTAGTGGTGAGTGTTGATTGCTCTGTTAGATTATTGATGTTATTTTAAGGTCTAAAATAGGCTTCTCCTGGTTGTTGAAAGCTTTGTAATATTAATCAGAATGATAGGCAGACATTGATGTTTTTTACTAATGGGGCAAAATATGAAAGTAAAAAAGAAAAGCTAAATTTAGCGAGATATTTGGCTTTCGCTGTGGCTATTACGTCTGTAGCTGCACCTATTTATACCTTAAACGTCGACTTACCAAGTTTTGATTCTTTATCTCAATTTTCGGGATCAATTCAAGAGTTCGAACAACTTAGTAATAGAGGTGTGAAATATGAACTCAAAGTTGTCAATAACGATATAAAATTTACTTTTAGGCTACCAGATGTCAATGTTTATAACAGATTGTCTAAACAATTGAATGCAGGAGGTTATATAACAGTTTGGTATAAAAGAGATTTAATGTTGAATATAAATATTTATCAAATAAATAAGAATGGTAAGAACATAGTCGATTACAAAACATTAGTAAATGAACGACAAGCTAAAGGCGAAGCTTCATTAAATCGATCTTATCTCTGGTTTCCTGTTTGCATGATGATAGCTTTTTTCGCTCATTTAGGTCTAATAATAGAAAATAACAAAGAGAAAAAATCAAAAATGTAACCGTTTTTAGTTACATTATTTGAGAGTCATGTTACTTGTTACAACCATTCAACAAGCCAATTCACGCTGCTGCTCTAACCCCATCGCAATAATGATCGGTTGGCTGTTTTGGCGTGCAATAAAATCATCTTTGTTGCTAATGCCTTGCCAATTTAATGCAATTAAACGCTGGGCAATGTTAGAACTTAAGCTATTGCCTGGACCAAGCACAATAAAAACATCGGGCGCATATTCTTTAATGGCGATATCGATGGCTTGATTAAAATAATAAGGCTCACACACCTGATGATCGAGCGTGTATTGATAAAGTTCCTCAGCATCGGTTGAATAAGGTTGCCAAATGTGACCCCGCCCATCGATTAGCGGAATAGTTGGAGGATAAAATAAGCTCGGTGATAACTGTTGTTTGGCTTGTTCGACCAATGGTTTTAACATCGGGGTATGGAATGCACCATGATTGTATAATCGCATCGGATATTGGTCGATTGGCGGTACTTTACTTTCAAATTGCTTTAATCCTGCGGTATCACCTGCGACCACCAAATAAGCCCCTAGGTCGATTGATAAATATAATTCACAATCGGATTGCTGATTAATACTGGTGATTAACTCTAACAGTTGTTGTTTAACCGTGCCTTGTACCTGCCATTGTTTATCGATAATGGGATAAATCGTTTGAGCGCCAATTAAGCCATCTTTCATCATCGCGCCCATGGTATTAATCACTTCAATCGCCGCTGGTGGTTTTAATGCTTGGGCAGCCGCTAGCGCAATATACCAACCCATCGAGTTGCCAGTGATGGCACAAATATCGTATTTCTCGAGATTAATCGCCTCAAAATCTGCCTCGGCGCAGCCATAAATCAATGGCGACGCGTTTTCGCCCAGGGTATGAATTTTAAGGTTAAATTTTTCAGCTTGATCTAACGACGCAATAGTCTCGAACCCATGCTGAGTGCGATAATTATCAATGGTATTAATTAATGCGGTGTTGCCTTGATGATAGTTAAATAAATACCCTAGTTGCTCTTTATTATAACTACCACGACCGGGGCAAATAACTAACGCCTGTTGTTTTTTAGTCATGGTTATGTTCCTTATTGATTAACGTTAACGCCGCATCGACGATCGAGTCCTTACTTGGCATGCCAAAGGTGGCGGCACCGGCCAGTGGTACAAAACAATCTTCACCGCATACTTTGCCCACTTGCTGCTCAAGACTTTTATCGCGGTAAATTACACTGAGTAATTGTTCACTAAAGGAGCCAGTTTCTCTGCATTCATCAACCACTAACACATGGTCACAACCGTCAATCGCCGCCATTAATGCTGACTCGTCAAAAGGAGCTAACCAGCGTAAATCGATCAAGGTTAGTTGAATATCATGTTGTTGTTCTAGAATTTTTGCCGCCTGTGAAGAGAGGAAAAAACCATTAGCATAGCTGATAATCGCCAAATGCTTACCACTACCGTGAACGGCGATTTCGCCGACTGCAATGGGCTGTGATTGACGCGGAGATTGGTAGTGATGGCTCCATAAACCGTCGCCTTCTTCATGGAGATCTTTGGTCATGTACAGTGCAATCGGTTCAATAAATATCACCACCCGTTGTTGTTCCTGCGCAAAATTAACCGAGGCTCGCAACATCTCAACCGCATCTTTGCCATTGGACGGACAGGCAATGACCACGCCGGGAATATCTCGAAACACGGCCAATGCATTATCATTATGAAAATGACCACCAAAGCCTTTTTGATAACCCAGCCCAGCAATACGCAATACCATTGGGTTGCTAAATTGACCATTAGAGAAAAAGGGTAAGGTTGCCGCTTCACCCCGAATTTGATCTTCGGCATTGTGAACATAAGCCAAAAACTGAATTTCAATAATCGGTAAAAATCCGTTGTGGGCTGCGCCAATGCCTAGCCCAATAATACTTTGCTCATCGAGCAGGGTATTAATCAGGCGTTTCTTGCCAAACTTTTTATGCAGGCTTTTGGTCACCCCATAAACCCCACCTTTGGTACAAACATCTTCACCGGCAATAAAAATATTCGGTTGTTGGGCCATTAAATCCGCGAGGGTCCAATTGATTAAACGCGCCATATTTTGCGGTTTAGTCATTGCTACTATTTCAGAGCCAAAGAGTTGCTCTCGTTTTTGCTCCGTGACTAAGTCTGGGCTTAATTGCGCCGGTCTAATTGGCGCAACAGCTGCTTTAACTTGCTCAATGGAGGTCAGTTTAGGGCGAGTAATAGCTTGTACTGCAATACGTGCAACGCGCTGTTTTACTTGCTGATATAGCGAAATTATTTGGTTAGCTGTTAAAATGTCATGGCTTAGTAAAATCCGCGCACTGTGCAAAATCGGATCATTGGCTTCTTCAGCTTCAATGGTTTGGCGGTCGCGATAGGCTATTTCGGTATCACTACCCGCGTGACCAAACAACCGAACGGTTTTCATGTGTAAAAACACCGGTTGGCGATATTCTCTGGCCCAGCGCTGCGCTGCATTAACGGTTTGCCAGCTGTCGAGTAAATCGAGGCCATTGCACTTGAAATATTTCAATCCGGGACGCTGACTAAAGTTCGCTTCAATCCAATGATTCGGGGTAGAGGTTGAAATACCAATACCATTATCTTCACATAAAAAAACCAAGGGCAGAGGAATGTGTTGATAGCTGACCCATGCAGCGGTATTTATCGCCCCTTGTGCAGTAGAATGGTTAGCTGAAGCATCACCAAAATTACATAAAATCACGCCATCATCGGCCAAGGGGGTGTCAATGTTAAATTGTTTGGCTAAAGGAATAGAGTAGGCGGCGCCAACGGCTTTGGGTAAATGCGAAGCAATGGTACTGGTTTGAGGCGGAATAAATAACGTTTTACTGCCCAATACCTTATGGCGTCCACCAGACATAGGATCATCACTGGAAGCAACAAAGGATAACAACATGTCATAAAGCGGTGTTTGACCCGGCAGCTGTTTGCTACGCTGAATCATTAATGCTGCGGAGCGATAATGCAAAAAAGCCATGTCATTAAATCGAAAAGCTTTACCGACGGTGGCATTACCTTCATGACCGGAACTACCAATGGTATAAAAACTTTGTTTGTTTTTGGCTAGCTCCCGAGATTGCAGATCAAGATGGCGGCTCATTAATTGGCTTTCAAATAAGTCCACAACTTCGGTATCAGATAATCCAACCTGTTGCGGCGTTAGTTGATTAAGCGCCGGGGGTAAAAGCTGGTCTTTAACCCGCTTGGCAAATTCCTCATCACATAAACTGGCACGGCTTTGCATCGTTAACCTTCTTGATTAAAGTAAATAACAGCCATAGAGCTTATTAATTGTGCTAACTTAGGTAAAATATTAAATACCTTTACTTGATATAGGTTTTAGCTATGGATTTACGCTTTTTATCTTATTTTATATCTGTTTATGAACAAGGTAGTATCTCGGGTGCTGCCCGGCAATGTTATATCAGCCAGCCGTCAATTTCCCAAGCTGTTAAGCAACTTGAACAGGAGCTCAATAGTAAATTATTCGAGCGCTATTCCCGTGGTGTTGTTGCGACCAGCGATGGTCGAAAATTATATCCATTGGCTAAAAAATTAATTGCTGACGCTGCTAAAATGAAGCAACAGTTTAGCCAAGCTAATGTCTGTACGCCATTTCGGTTAGGGTTGAGTCGAGCGTTAGGCGTTGAGAGGATCAGTGGTTTACTGCAACAATTTAGTCAAAAAATAGCGTCGCTCGAGCTAACCCTTGTCGACCATAATGACAGTCATGATGCGCGAATCATCACGCAAACATTAAGCCATCAAGATGAAATATTTCAAGTCATTTGGCACGACAAATATGTGCTAGCAGTACCAGTGGGCCATCAGTTCAGTTTAGAAAAAACAGTTTCGCTAGCACAATTAGATCAAATTCCTTTTATATCCCGTCAGTCATGTGAGGGACAAACACAATTATTTTATGCGATGGAGAAACAAGGTTATAACACCAACAATCGTGCCAAAATCCAAACGGTTGAATACGCGCTAGGGCTGGTGGGAGCAGGAGTCGGGGTGGCACTAGTGCCGAACTCGCAGGCATCAATGGTGAGAGATAACCTGCGAATCATTGAAATAGCAGATGTCATCATTGAGCGTACTATTGGCTTAGCATATTCAAAAAGTCTTAAAATTAGTGAGCCGCTCTCTGAGCTTATTAATATTTGTTCGCTAGACTAATGTCTTGTGCGAAAAGAGGTAATTATGGTTTAGGATGGAAAAAGTAACTGGTTAACAAAGCGAATGACTAACGTGGCAATCAGCAACATCACGCCAAGGCGATATAATTTAAATTCAGCAATACTAAAGCCTTCTTTTAATTGATTAACCATCACCCGAATAATACTGCCATAGTCTTTGGTTCGGCTGGTATATCTGACTAAGGCGACAATGACCAAGGCGAGTCCACTGACGAGTAAGAAGGTTTCAAGAAAACCAAGTAGTTGTATTAGCATATATTATTATCATTATTATTGTTTTCGGTTGATTACTATAGCCAATTAATCAAACGAGGGAACTAAGACCAAAGTGTAAAGGATAAATACCAGATGACTGAAGATATTGAAATCACCGAAATAAAACAATTTTTATCAGCCATCGTGCCCTTTGACAGTTTAAGTGAGAGCGCCTTATCGCGAGTAGCCAAAGGGCTCCGAATCAGCTACTTTGCAGCCAGTAGCGGTCACATCGAAATCGATTATGACAACCCACAGCTATATATCGTTCGCACGGGCGGTTTTGAGGTGCGTGATAAGCAAGGTGGGTTACTTGACCGTTTAGCCGAAGGTGAGTACTTTGGTTATCCGTCGTTGTTAACGGGGCAAAATGTTAATAATAAAGTGACGGTGCTCGAAGATGGTTTGGTTTATTTAATCGACTTAACCCTATTTAAATACCTCCGTGATGACAGCATTAATTTTGATCGCTTCTTTAACCGCGCCCACGCCAAGCGGATGAAGCGTTTTAGTGATAGCTCAGATACAAAGCGAGTGATCACTCAAACCATCGAATCAATTATAAAGCATCAGGTGATCAGTATCTCGCCCAGTGCTAACATTGTAGATGCCGCTAAACTAATGGATAAACATCGGATTTCTTCATTAATTATCATTGAACATGACAAATTGGTTGGCATTTTAACCGATCGTGATTTGCGCTCTCGGGTGTTAGCTGTTGGGCTTAATGGCGATACTCTCATTGAGAGTGTAATGACTAAGCAGCCTCACTGCATTGAGCGTACTGCATTACTGTTTGAAGCATCAATGATCATGAGTACCTACAATATTCACCATTTACCGGTGGTTGAAGGGGATATAGCTGTCGGTATGATAACCACCACTGACTTGGTGCGCTCGCAAAACAATCAGCCAATATTTTTAATTGGTGAAATCAATCGTCAAAATA
This sequence comes from Gammaproteobacteria bacterium, assembly GCA_013214965.1. GTDB lineage: Bacteria > Pseudomonadota > Gammaproteobacteria > Enterobacterales > Psychrobiaceae > Psychrobium. Next base: position 78,603 of record JABSRU010000012.1, on the reverse strand, counting down.
ATCTAGACGGTTTAATAACTATTAGTAAAAAAATCCCCGATTTATTACAAACTTTAATTACTTCCGATGCCCGAGCCGATGAAATAGGGCGGATACTTACCTTGCTTTCAGATTCGCTAACACGGCGATTATTAACCCTTGGCGAAGCTGAGTTTGGTCCACCGCCATTTGAATATAGTTGGATAGTGTTTGGCTCCCAAGGGCGCATGGATCAAACCGCAGGTTCAGATCAAGACAATGGCATGATTTTAGCGCAGCAACCAAACGAGCAACAAGATCAATATTTTAAACAGCTTGCTGAATTTGTTTGTCATGGTCTTGATGCTTGCGGTTACATTTATTGTCCCGGTGAAATCATGGCGAAAACCGATAAATGGCGGGTGTCATTAGCCACTTGGCAGGGCTATTTTTACCGCTGGGTTAATACGCCATCACCACAAGCCTTATTAAATACCTCGATATTTTTTGATATGCGGGTGCTAGCGGGCAGTGAAACATTGTTCGAACAGCTTCAGCAAAAGGTCTTAAGCACCACCCGTGGAAATCAAATTTTTATCGCAGCGATGGCGGGAAATGCCGTGGCGAACAGGGCACCATTGGGCTTCTTTGGTAAGTTTGTGCTTGACCGTGACGGTGAAGAAAACAAAGCGCTGGACTTAAAACACCGCGGCGTTGCACTTATTAATGACATTGCCCGGATTTATGCCTTAGCCGAGGGCTTATCGGAAGTGAATACACGTGCACGGCTTGAGAAATTACTCGGGCGAAAAACACTCAGTCATAAAGATGTCAAAAACCTTAAAGACGCCCACGAATTTATTGCTCACATGCGGTTATATAATCAAGGCGAACAAGTTAAACAGGGGAAAACTCCCAATAATTTCCTTAAGCCAGGCGATATATCAGGGCTATTACGCCATCAACTTAAAGACGCGTTTGAAGCGGTTAACAGTGCCCAAAATGGTCTAAAAATGAAATTTACCCGAGGGATGTTTTGAGTACAAACCTGGGCTGGAACAAGCTCAATCGTTGGATATTGGCACTTAAGGCAAAAGAGTCACACATTAAAGACTATATTGGTGCCAGTTGTGACTTGTCAGGCGCTTACCGTGAAGTCGAAATGTTAAGTGTCGATATGGAAATGACTGGCTTAAATCCCAAAAAAAATGAAGTGATTAGTATTGGCTGGGTGCCGATTATTAACGGTGAAATAGTATTGAGTCAGGCGCGGAAAATCTTAGTCAAACCGAAATTTGGCGTTGGCGATAGTGCGACTATTCACGGTATTCATGATCATCACCTTAATGATGCTATAACCTTGGATATAGCCTTAGAACAATTATTAAAAGCGATGCAAGGGCGGGTGTTAGTCGCCCACCACGGCGCACTCGACATTGCTTTTATCCAACAGGCGGCGCAAAAATATTACGGCCATAAATTACCCTTTGATCTGCTCGATACCTTGCTAATAGAAGCAAAACGTTTACAACGTCAAGGTGAGCATTACAACAAACAATTGTTGCGTCTTTATGCCTGTTGTGACCGTTATGGATTACCACCGCTAGCGGCGCACAACGCACTCGCTGATGCAGTTGCTACCGCGCAACTGTTGCTAGCGCAAGCAGCAGCTATCGGTGGTAATAGCAGACTATCGGTCAAAGAACTGATGAAGTTTAGTCATTAATACTTAAAATTAGTGTAACGCTGCTCTAAAGGGCAGAGCTTCGCAAATTTTAGCTTCAGCTATTAATATTTCTTCTAAGCGGATATCGACTTTATCGTTATCAAAATACTCATGGGCCAACTCAACAAACAAGTTTTTGTGCTTTTCTTCTGATTTCGCAATCGCGGCATACAATTCACGGTCTTTACCCGGTGCTAATGCTTCGGCGACTAGTGAGAAACGCTCATATCCACGGGCTTCGATAACGCCAGCCGTTAACAGACGATCCATAAAATAGTCATCGGGATTACTGCGAAATAAGCCGCGTATTTGTTTGATATATGAATCTTTCATATCATTACCTAATTCGGCATCACGGGCTGATAATAGCTTAAGCACTTGCTTAAAATGAATCAGTTCTTCAATGGCCAAATCAATCATCGCTCGCACTAATTTAGTTCGCTCAGGATAATTAGAGAGCATCGACATGGCCATGCCAGACGCTTTCTTTTCTGCCGAGGCATGATCTTGTAAAAAAGTGGTGAAATCGGCCATAACCGCTTCAATCCACTGCGGCGGAGTATGATATTTTAATTCAAACATAACGGAGCTTATTGATAAAAAAAGCGAGTTTATCACATCATGGCGGAAATTAGCGCCCCTGGCTCTTCTATTCCGGCATCTTTTAAGGCTTGTTGTAGCATTTCCATCATTGCCACTTTTTCAAATTGTAGACTGCTCAGTTGTTCTTGATAAAGCTTGAGGGTTTCTTTTTTAACCTCTTCTGACATATTACTTTGCTGTTCAAACTCAACTATTTTTTGCTTTTGTTCCACGATTAACACTTTTAGCTGCGTTATTCGCTCCTTTATCCGTTGAATATGTGGCGGTAGTTTGTCATCGGCTTCAGTCGTTGATTGGGTGTTAAACTCGCGCGCTTTACGCAAGCCATCGGCAGACAAAATCACTCGTTCAGGGCTTAATGTTTGATTTTTAATGGAGTCAGAGTCGGGACTTTCATTGGCAGTCAGCACTTTACGCGGGGAGACCCGCAGCGTTGTTGCCATTTTTTCACTATAAAGATCAAGTTTCATTGCCGATACCAGTAAGTGTAACTTGTTATTTTATCGGCACTTATTTGTTTATCTTTAACTTTAAGTTATCAATTTTGCCACGATGGGTCGACTCAATTTTTAACGGGTGTTTTATTTGTTTCCATGCCGTGATTTTACCACCAATATTAATATGGACAAAATCAGTGCGATTGGTCGTCGCTTCAAGAAAGTCAGCAACCTGCTGGTAACTATCGGGCGCGCTAACATCAATGGTTAACAGATCTAGCGGACGCTGAGAAAAATAACGTTGAGCTCCCTGATAATGACGTTGATAACAATCAGTCAAAAATTGATCTCTGGCAATATTATCGCGGGTTAATGGTGAAAATACTCCATTGTAGCAACGTTTTAACGTGGGATTGAAACCGCCATCACTGCGTTGTAAATTAGTAAACATTCGCTCGAGTAATTGCCTAATTGACGGTAGCCACTTTGACAAATCACGGGTTAAATAAATGAACTTAGCACCCGGGTATTGCTGATCTAATTGTTGATAGTCACAAAAGATCGGGGTGTCGGCAATAACCTGAGCATCACTCATTGTTTGCTCAGTGTAAGCGGTGTGCGCGGTGGTAAATCCTAAATCTAAGGTCGCGACACACACGCTGGTGGTCGAGGTGCGTGGCAGACCAATAATAAAAATTTTGTGCTTAGTCACTTAAAAAACCCTGATGGCATAAAAAACGCCATCATAGTTAATTTACGCGGCGATTACCACCAAGCGCTATAAAAGGCGATTAAAATACAAATAACCGCGATGGTCGCGACGTTATAGGATTTAGTGGTGCTAAAATTGATGGTCGATACATCAATACTACCGCTGCTTTGTTGTTGCTTACTGGTCATAAATGTCACAGCAATCGCAATGGCTAAACAGCTCAGGAACACTAAACCAATCCGATCCATAAAGGGCATGGTCGGGAGCAAAAACTTAAACGTTAGTGATAATACAAAAGAACCAATGGCCGCTGCTAAACCTGCTTGCGGAGTGGTTCTGCGCCAAAACATTCCCAGTAAAAATAGCACCACAATGCCCGGGGTGAAGAATCCGGTAAATTCTTGGATATATTGGAAGGCTTGGTCGAGCTCACCTAATAATGGACGAGCGGTTAAAACCGCAATAATCATCGCGATTAAGCTGACGATTCGACCCACTTTAACATAATGTTTTCCTGATTTACCCTGACGGTAATAGGCATAAATATCCATGGTGAAAATAGTAGAAATACTATTAGCCATTGAGCCCAATGACGAAACAATCGCAGCAACTAACGCCGCAAAGACCAAGCCTTTAATCCCCTCAGGCATTAAATTCATCAGAGTAGGGTACGCCTTATCGGCTGGGCTTAAATCTGGCATTAATACGAAAGCGGCAATACCCGGTAACACCACAATGACTGGCATCAGTAATTTAAGGAATGCGGCAAAGATAATCCCTTTTTGCGCTTCACGAAGGTTTTTCGCCGCCAATGCTCGCTGGATAATGTATTGATTAAAGCCCCAATAGGAAATATTCATGATCCACATGCCACCGATTAAGACCGATAGACCGGGTAAGCTCATATAATGTGGGTTATCACTGGATAAAATCATATCAAATTTTTCCGGTGCTAATTGCATTAGCTGGCTAAAACCACTCCATACCCCTTGACCATCGCTGATCATATCTAGGGTTATGTAACATAAAAATAAACCGCCAAAAACTAACAGTACCACTTGGATAATATCGGTATAAGCCACGGCTTTTAAGCCACCATACAATGAATAGGCTAATGAAAATAAGGCTAAAAAGATAATAGCCAGCGTCATATCAACGCCAGTCACCGTGTTAATCGCCATGGCACCTAACCATAAAATAGCGGTCAAGTTAACAAAGATATATACCCCAAGCCAAAAGAACGCCAAAATCATTCGGACGTTATGATCGTAACGTTGCTCTAAAAATTGCGGCATGGTGAAAATTTTGTGCTTCAGAAATATCGGTAAAAAATACTTGCCGACAATAATTAGCGTAATTGCGGCCATCCACTCGTAGGATGCTATCGCTAGTCCCATCGCATAACCAGAACCTGACATGCCAATGATTTGTTCTGCGGAAATATTAGCGGCAATTAACGAAGCGCCAATGGCCCACCAAGGTAAACTATTACCGGCGAGAAAATAATCGGCTGCATCTTTTTCGTGGCCCGATTTTTCCCGAGATACCACATAAGCCAATACAATTAATCCCAGCACATAAATAATAAAGATGCTGGTATCTAACGTTGAAAGTTGAGACATAATATCCTCTTGTTTTTATTAAAATAATTAACAGCCAAAACACCATTGGGTTTGACTGCGATATTGTTGATTAGGTCTTAATATGATGGCACTGGGATCGGCGGTGTTAATGAGATGGGCCGGTTGTTGGGTCTCCAGACACAAGCCACCATATTGAACAAAGTTGTCATCGGCACTGCCAAGGTAGTTACCACTATAAAATTGTAAACCCGGCTGATCGGATGCCACCGTGAGATAACGGCCTGACACGGGATCGGTCACCGTGGCGAGTATTAAATCTTCACGGTGATTAGCGCCATAAAAATAATGGTCATAACCATGCCCCAAGGTTAACTGTTGATTTTTAGTGCCAATGACGCTGGCAAGGGCAGTGGGTCGTTTAAAATTAAATGGACTGTTATCGACACTTTGATTGGTGCCTGTAGCAATGCTGTCAGCCGCCATGGGTAAATAATCATCGCTAAATATTTGCACTTGATGATCCAATACATTGCTGTTTTTTAAGCCGCTTAAATTAAAATAGCTATGCTGAGTTAGATTAATCACCGTTGGTTGATCGCAAATAGCCTCATACTCAATGGTCAGTGAATTGTTATCATCTAAGGTATAGCTGACACTCACCGTTAATTGTCCTGGATAACCTTGGTCACCCGCCTGGCTAACTAGGGTTAAGGTGAGGGTTGAACTGGTTTGGTTTTGCGATGTTTTCCCTTGCCATAACCGTTTATTAAACCCCTCAACACCACCATGCAGGTGATGTTGTTGGTTATTACAGGCTAATTCAAAGTGCTGACTGTCGAGCATAAACTTGCCATGTTTAATGCGATTAGCGTAGCGGCCAATCACGCAGCCCAGATAATAAGGGTCGAGTTCGTAACTAAGTAAGTCGTCATAACCAAGCACGATGTTGGCAAATTTTCCCTGGCGATCTGCCATTGCAATGTTAGTAATAATCGCTCCATAATTAATAATTGCAACGCGGGTACCCTGTTGGTTAACTAGGGTCCACTGATTTATCTCACTGCCTTGAACTTGGCCTTGAGTCAGTTGACCATAGTTGATGAGTGCAATTCGCTCGGTGGTTTGTTTACTCATGGGGCTGCAGTTCACTAGTACCTGCCACCGGATGACAGCAATAGAAATCCGCTGCAACATCGGAAACAGCACCATAATGCTGATTGACCAATGCAATGATTGCATCGACTTGGTCATGGGGTATTAAGGCCACGACACAACCGCCAAATCCGCCGCCAGTCATCCGTACACCACCGGAATCACCAATAAAATTTGCCACTAAATCGACTAAAAAATCAATTTCTGGCACCGTTATCTCAAAATCATCGCGCATCGAACTATGGGATTGCGTCATCAGTTGTGACAATAGGCTAATGTTGCCCTGATTTAACGCCTGTTCGGTGCAAAGAGTTCGTTCATTCTCGCTAATAACATGACGTGCTCGTTGCGCGATTAAATCTGGTAATTGCTTACTACATTGTTCAAAATTGATAAGTGAAATGTCTCGTAGCGCGGTAATGCCCAATAAGGATGCTGCTTGTTCACATTGTAGACGACGAGTATTGTATTCACTGTCGACTAAACCACGTTTAACATTTGAGTTAATAATTAAAATGCTCAGTTGAGCTGGGATCTTAACCGCACGATAGGTTAATGATCGACAATCCAGTAGCATTGCGTGGTGTCGCTGCGCGCTAGCAGAAATCATTTGATCCATAATTCCACACTGACAACCGACAAACTGGTTTTCGGCTTGTTGGCCAATCAGTGCAAGATCAGACGGGGATAAATCAAGGTCAAATAGTCGATTGAAGGCTTGTGCGATTACGACTTCTAACGCGGCCGATGAACTTAAGCCCGCGCCCTGTGGTACATTGCCACAAATAGCTAAATCGATGCCGCTAATATTGGGGAATCTTTGCCTAATCAGTTTAACCACGCCGCGGACATAATTTGCCCACAAATAATTAGAGTGTGGTTCAATGGCTGAGTCTAAATCGAAGCTGTCTACTTGATCATCATAATCAACCGCTAGTACTCGTATTTGTCGATCGGTACGCGGTGATGCTGCCACCAAGTTGTAAAAATTAATCGCACAGGGCAACACAAACCCATCATTATAGTCCGTATGTTCACCAATTAAATTAACTCGACCCGGGGCCTGAAATAATGATTGTGCTTGATAATGAAAGCTTCTCTCAAAGTGCGTATTCACCTTGCTGATTAGTGATTTCATGATTGCGCCTCGGCACTTGTAAGATAATGGACATCTGAAACCGCTTGTAGCATTGAAGCAGCTTGCTCTGGGGTGATATCGCGCTGGCTTTCTGCGAGCATTTCATAGCCAACCATAAATTTTTTGATCGTCGCAGAGCGTAATAATGGCGGATAGAATATGGCATGTAACTGCCAATGATGACTGTCGAGTAATTGTCCCTCGTCATCGCGTTCAAACGGCGCAAAATGCCAACCCATTGAATAGGGAAATGAACATTCGAACAAATTGTCATAGCGCGTAGTCAATTCTTTAAGTGCGACGGCTAAATCTTGACGCTGACAGAGGCTAAGTTGATCAAAACGACTAATGGCTTGTTTCGGTAAAAGCATCGTCTCGAATGGCCACTTTGCCCAGTAAGGCACAACGGCAAGCCAATGCTCGGTATCCACCACCACGCGGTCCTGCTCAGATAATTCACGTTGCACATAATCGAGCAACAGATTTGTACCATGTTGTTGATAATAGGCCTGTAACTGATGATCTTTGGTTGCAATTTCATTGGGAACAAAATCGCTGGCCCAAATTTGACCATGGGGATGAGGTTGGGAACACCCCATTATTTCCCCTTTGTTCTCAAAAGCCTGAACCCAAACATAGCGTTTGCCAAGGGTTGAAATTTGCTCAGCCCAAGTGGTGACTACTCGTTCAATTTCAGTGGTAGTTAACAAGGGCAGTGTTTTGCTGTGATCGGGAGAATAACAAATGACATGGCTTTCACCGCAGACAGAGTGATGCTTTAATAATGGATCATCATGGCTAGCCATTTGGGAATTATCAGGCAGTAACGCCGAAAAATCATTTTTAAAAACAAAAGTATCTCGATAGTCAGGGTTATGTTCTCCGGCAATCCTTTGATTACCAGGACATAAAAAGCAATCCGCTTGATATGATGCTTTAACTATAGCACTGTGTTGTTCTGCTTGACCCTGCCAAGGACGTTTACCACGATGTGGCGACACTAACACCCATTCATCAGACAATGGGTTGTAGCGACGATGAGGAGTAGTTTGCTGCATCATAAACTCGATTAGACTAAGGTAGATAATCACACCATACAATCATAATATTTATAATACAATATAAATTATCCAAATTTTTTAAGGAGACGCGATAGTCAACATACTATCGCGTAAATCGACTATTTTTTGAGTTTATTCAGTTTGTCATCAACAATAGCAAGCGTCGCTTTTTGCGTGATTAGCGCAGCGTCTGAAGCGGCTTGAGCGCGGTGATTTTTAATGTGTTCAAAAATGGTGACATGGGCTTGATATTCATCTTCGGTGACTGCCTTCATCCGATTGGTAAAGCGGATATTTACCTTAAGCGCTGTTTCAATAAAGACTTGTAACTGTTGATAAAAAGGATTGTTGCTAGCCCGTAAAATACTCTTATGAAATTCAATGTCTGCTTCATGGCTATCATCATAACCGTTGGTAGCTTGCTGCATACGGGCTAGGGCGCTTTCAATTTCTTTTAATGCCTCTGGGCTGGCATATTGCGCGGCTAAATAAGCCGCTTCAGGCTCAATAGCTAATCGTAACTGTAAAAAATAACGCAGCATCTTTAAGTCAGGTTTGCCAGTTAAAATCCAACTCAGCACATCACTATCAAATAGGTTCCAATGCTTGAGGGCTAACACTTTGATGCCTTGACGCGGGCGAGAGCTGATTAACCCTTTGGCGGTTAACATTTTGATCGCTTCACGGGTTGCAGTTCGGCTAATGCCATATTGATCACAGATATCTGCTTCGGACGGCATTGCATCATCTGCACTATATTTACCCGCTAAAATATTAGTACCCAGTTCGTGAACCAATTGTTGGGTTAAATTTCGATGTGATGACTGCATGAACACTATGCTCTTTTATAATAATAGTAATATCTTAATTTAGTATGACAAAATACACTAGGAGTTTTAGTCAAACGACTAAAATCATTGTTAAGTAAAATAACTTGATCATTTTGTTTTTATTTGTATTATAAATAGTATTGTATATCAAGTGGGAATAATGATGAAAATTTCAATCGCCATTATCGGTGCTCTTTTTTACTTACAAACTGCAGCGATAGCTCAGGAAACACGGCAACCGTGGGAAGACCATCAAGTCTTTGCTATTAATAAACTAGCTCCCCATGCAACATTATTCCCCTATTTATCAGTAGCCTCAGCCCTTGATAATCAAAAAGAACAAAGCAGTAATTATTTGGGCTTAAATGGCCATTGGAAATTTAATTGGCAGCGTTCACCCGCTAACAAGCCGAAAAATTTTATGCAACCTAACTTCGATGACAGCCAATGGACCCATATTCCGGTGCCAGGAAACTGGGAAGTGGAAGGCTTTGGTTACCCGATCTATTTAGATGAGCGATTCCCATTTAGTACCACTTGGCCTGATGTTCCCAAGGAATATAATCCGATTGGCTCTTACCGTAAACCGTTTCAATTGCCACCGTCTTGGCATAATAAGCAGGTGTTTTTATATATTGGCGCGGCTAAATCGTCACTCGATGTTTGGTTAAATGGTCAAAAAGTTGGTTTTAGTCAAGGTTCAAAAACACCCGCTGAATTTGATATTACCCGCTACCTTAACAACGACAGCAACTTACTGGCGTTACAAATTAGACGCTGGACCGACGCCAGTTATCTCGAATCGCAAGACATGCTGCGAATTTCTGGCATTGAACGGGATGTCTTTTTATATGCGACTCCGAAACAACATATTTTTGACTTTGATGCTAAGCCACAATTAAATAAAACCTTTGACCAGGGCAACCTGCAGGTTGATATTACGGTTAACAACTATTTAAACCATCAAAACAGTCAGCTCAATGTTGAATTAGCGCTATTAGATCCTCGTCAAAATTTAAAATCGGTACTCACGGTTAACCAGACGATCAACTTAGATCCTAAGCAGTCATCGGTTATTAATTTACAGGGCAAGATTAGTAAGCCAGACCTATGGACCGCAGAAACCCCTAATTTATATACATTACTAATCACCCTAAAAGATCAACAGGGGAATGTGATTGAAACCGTGCGCGATGACATTGGTTTTCGTCATATCGAAATCACCAACGGTCAACTAACCGTTAATGGTCAGGCTATTACCATCCGCGGTGTCGACCGTCATGAAACATCACCACAACATGGCCATGTGGTGAGTAAGGAATCGATGGAACTCGATATTAAACTAATGAAGCAATTTAATATCAATGCGGTTCGTTCTAGTCATTATCCCAACAATCCCTACTGGTATGATTTGACCGATAAGTACGGAATGTATGTGATCGATGAAGCGAATATCGAATCTCATCCCTTAGCGATTGATGCTAAAACGCAATTGGGTAATGAATTAAGCTGGCTTCCAGCCCATTTAGATCGCACCAAAAGAATGTTTGAGCGAGACAAAAATCATCCATCGATTATCATTTGGTCATTAGGCAATGAAGCCGGTGAAGGGAAAATATTTGAAGCAACGTATCAATGGCTTACAGAGCGAGATGGTAGTCGGCCGGTGCAATACGAGCCTGCAGGAGAAGAACATTATACCGATATTTTTGCGCCGATGTATCCGTCGATTGAACGATTAATTAAGTATGCAGAGTCTAACCCTAGCCGCCCAGGCATTATGATTGAATACGCCCATGCCATGGGTAATTCGGTTGGTAATTTAAAAGACTATTGGCAAGTGATTGAAAAATACGACCAATTACAGGGCGGATTTATCTGGGATTGGGCCGACCAATCGCTTGAATACACCAATAAAAAAGGGATTAAATATTGGGCCTATGGCAAAGATTTTCATCCTGACTTACCCAGCGATGGCAATTTTCTTAATAATGGTTTAGTGAATCCTAATCGTGAACCTCACCCACACTTATATGAAGTCAAAAAAGTGTATCAGCCAGTGACTTTTTCGGTCGTTGACCTAAGCAAAGGCACATTTGAGGTCAACAACAAACACGATTTTATTAGCTTAGAACAATTTGATTTAAATTGGATTATCGAAGCCGATGGTCAACAAATTGCTCAAGGTCGTCAGCAAATGCCAGCGGTAAATGCGGGACAGCAACAAAAGATTAAGCTGCAATTGCCAGTAATGCCACAAGCGAGCACTAAAGAGTATTTTATCACCCTAACCATGATTACCCGTGGTCAGCAGCCATTATTAGAGTCCGGTCATGCTATTGCCTTTAATCAATTTAAATTGCCGGTCAAGTCGATTGTTGCCCAGTCAACACCACAGTCAGGGCCGCCATTGGTTAAACAACAAAATCAACAGTCATTTATCTATAAAAATAAACAGGTAACCATTGCGTTTGACCGAAAAACCGGTTGGTTAAATCAATTAATTTGGCAGCAACAACCGCTAATTCAACGGGCCTTAAAGCCTAATTTTTGGCGCGCCCCAACCGATAATGATCTGGGCAATGGCATGCAAAAATGGGCCGGATTGTGGCAACACGCAGCAGACAATTTAACGCTAAGAACATTTGAAAGCACGCCAAGCAAGCAAGGGATAAACATAACAGCACTTTATAACAGTCCTGATTTTTCGGGGAATTACCGAGTGCAATATCTGCTTAAAAATAATGGCCAAATTGATATCACGAGTCAATTGACACTCGATCCGCAACAAAAACTGGCCAATTTACCGCGATTTGGCATGCAATTAGTGATGCCTGGTCAGTTTAAACAAATGAGCTGGTTTGGACGTGGACCCCATGAAAGTTACTGGGACCGTCAAGATTCCGCGCCGATATCGCTCTATAGCTCACCCGTAGCGCAAAATATCCATCATTACATTCGACCACAAGAAAATGGCAATAAAACTCAAGTGCGATGGCTGGCACTCAGTAATGATCAAGGGGTGGGTTTATTAGCGGTAGGTCAACAGCCGCTAAATGCTAGCGCTTGGCCTTATTTACAACAGGATATCGATTTTAACGCGGGCGATGCATCAGCATCTGCGTCGGGCTTAGTCCCGGTCACGACAAAACATGCCATTGATGTACCGATCAGAAATTTAATCACGGTCAATATCGATCATGCTCAAATGGGCGTTGGTGGCGATACATCTTGGGGACGATTAGTGCATCCACAATATACGATAAGCGCGACTAATCAACAGTATAGCTACACTCTAATACCGTTTAATACTGAGATTGAAAAAATTTCGGCATTGGCACGGACGATTTCTACTAAATAATAAGTGAAATGAGAAGACTATGACAAATTCAGTGACACCGAGATTTAGTTTTGACCAAATTAGCAAATTATTGAGCTTACACTATCAATGTCAGGGCGAGTTAAAAGCACTGGAAAGCTACAGTGATCAAAATTTAAGATTAACCACTGGTAGCGGTCAGTTTATCGTTAAAATTGCCAACAGCAGCGAACCGCTAATTGAGTTAGCAATGCAAAATAGTGCGATGTGTCATTTAACCAGCCAACATATAGCAGTGCCGCATGTTATTGCCAACCAGCAAGGCCAGTTAGCCACTGAGATAGTCGATCAACATGGCAATAAATATTGTTTACGATTATTAAGTTATCTTAGTGGTGATTTTTATTGTGACGGCCAAGTCACTGAACAAAGCACCGAACTTTGGGCTAGTTTAGGCGATTTTGTCGCGACATTAGATCTCAGTTGTAGTGATTTTGAGCACCCCGGTGCTTACCGTTATTTGGAGTGGGATTTAGCGCAAGGCTATCGTGTGTGCCAAGCTAAAAAACACTTATTACCACCGACACAACAAAAAATTGTCGAACATTTTTTACAGTTATATCAAAGTCAAACGGTTCATTTACTCGGTGAATTAGCGCAGGGTGTTATTCATAATGATGTTAATGACCATAATATTCTGATCGACGATAAAACCAGCCCAACGGCTATTACCGGTTTAATTGATTTTGGCGATATGGTTCACAGCCATATTATCAATAATTTAGCCATTGCTTGCGCTTACGCGATAATGAATCGGCAGCAACCGATCACGGTGATGAAACACATTATTGCCAGTTATCATGGGGTAAAACCATTGACTAGCACTGAAATGAGCGTGATTTATAGCTTAGTCACCTTGAGATTATGTACAACCGTGTGTAACAGTGCATTGGCGATAGCGCAACAACCTGATAATCAGTACCTTTCGGTGTCGGTTCAACCTGCGTGGCAACTACTTGAGCTGTTTGCAGAGACTAATACCTACGCCGTGCAATGTCAGATTAGCGAAGCGTGTCAACAACCGTTAGAGCAGGGACATCACAAGGCTGAAATTATTGCTTATCGTCAGCAACATTTAGGTAAAACCTTAAGTCTGAGCTACCAACAGCCGTTAAAAATTGTTCGTGGTCAAGGAGCGTATTTATTTGATGAGCGTGGTCAAGCTTATCTCGATATGGTTAATAACGTCTGTCATGTCGGACATTGTCATCCTAAGGTTGTAGCTGCCGGACAAGCTCAAATGGCCAAGTTAAATACTAATACACGATACTTACACGATAATCTGGTTAATTACAGCCAAAAATTATTAGCAACAATGCCCAAGGAATTGAGTGTTTGTATGTTTGTTAATTCAGGCAGCGAAGCCAATGAATTAGCCTTTCGATTAGCCAAAAATTATACCTCATCATCACAATTATTAGTGGTGGACGGCGCCTATCATGGCAACACTGCAGCTTGTATCGATGCTAGCCCTTATAAATTTGATGGCCCCGGTGGCGAAGGCGAAAAATCCCATGTTCATAAAGTGGAATTACCGGATCCTTACCGTGGAAAATATGTCGGTAATACCCAAGAAAATGCGCAAGCCTATGCTAATAGTGTCGCCGATGTAATTGCCAGTTTAGCCAGTAAAAATCTGTCACCGAGTGCGTTTATTTGTGAATCACTGCAAGGGGTTGCGGGACAAATAATCATGCCTGATGGTTATTTGAGCCAAGTTTATCAAATGGTTCGTGCTGCTGGTGGTGTTTGTATTGCCGATGAAGTACAGGTTGGTTTTGGGCGAGTTGGCAGCCATATGTGGGCGTTTGAAACGCAAGGTGTAATACCTGACATCGTGACGTTGGGTAAACCCATTGGCAACGGTCATCCAATGGCGTGCGTTATTACCACGCCAGCGATTGCCGAAGCGTTTGTCACCGGCATGGAATATTTTAATACCTTTGGTGGTAACCCGGTGTCTTGTGCCATTGGTCTTGCGGTGCTTGAAACTATCGAACAAGAACAGCTGCAACAAAAAGCGCTGACCACCGGACAATATTTACGGGATCAACTGCGACAACTGCAACAGCAATTTAATCTCATTGGCGATGTCCGTGGCTTAGGATTATTTATTGGGGTTGAAATGGTCGAAGACCCACTAACTAAAACACCGGCAACTGAGCAAACCGCTTGGTTAATCGAACACTTTAAACGCCACTTTATTTTAATGAGTACCGAAGGGCCGTTTTATAACATCTTAAAAATCAAACCACCTCTGGCTTTTAATAGCACCGATGCCGATAAGTTCATCGCTGTATTACGCCAAGGTTTAATCACATTAAACAACGAATAAACATAAGGTTAACTATGGAATTTCTTAAAAATCTCGGTATTGCATCACAAAACTATGGTGCTTCGACGGGGCAAGTTTGGCTTAAAACCGACGATCAGGGACAATTTAATATCACATCGCCAGCAGACGGCAAAGCCATTGCGAGTGTTTATCAATGTTCATTAACTGATTACCAACAAGTGGTTGATACCGCCGACCAAGCCTTTGCTTATTGGCGACGAATGCCCGCACCTGCCCGTGGTGAAATTGTTCGTCAAATTGGTAATCGACTCCGTGAAAATAAACAATCACTGGGTGAATTAGTCTCTTACGAAATGGGTAAGTCACTCCAAGAGGGCCTTGGTGAAGTCCAAGAAATGATCGATATTTGTGATTTTTCGGTAGGCTTGTCTCGTCAATTGAATGGCTCAACATTACATTCAGAACGGCCATTACACCGGATGTATGATCAATACCATCCGTTGGGTATCGTTGGCGTTATTTCTGCCTTTAATTTTCCGGTTGCCGTGTGGGCTTGGAATGCGATGATTGCCGCAATATGTGGCAATGTTACCATTTGGAAACCTTCTGAAAAGACGCCGCTAACAGCGATTGCTTGTCAAAATATTATCAAGGATGTATTAGTTGAAAATGAGCTGCCTGAAGGGATCTTTTCATTAGTGATTGGTGAAGGTAATGTCATTGGTGAAAAAATGTTAAATGACACTAACCTGCCATTATTATCGGTCACTGGCTCAACCCGAGTCGGTCGTCATGCTGGTGTGACTGTTGCGCAACGTTTTGGTAAAAGTATTCTTGAATTAGGCGGCAACAACGCAATAATTATTAGTCCCGATGCCGATCTCAAATTAGCAATTACCGGCACGGTATTTGGTGCCGTTGGTACTGCGGGTCAACGTTGTACCACGACACGTCGAGTCATTATTCATGAATCAATTTATGACCAAGTTAAAGAGATATTGATTACAGCATATCAAGGACTAAAAATTGGTACGCCACTCGATGAAAACAATCATGTTGGACCATTAATCGACACCCAAGCCGTTGCAATGTTCGCGCAAGCATTAGATAAAGTACAATGCCAAGGCGGAAAATTATTGTGTGGCGGTGAAGTGTTATCTGGACCCGGCTATGAGTCTCGCTGCTATGTTAAACCAGCAATTGTCGAAGCACAAAACGACTATGAAATGGTTCAAAATGAAACCTTCGCGCCTATTTTGTATTTAATCAAATACAGTGGTGATGTTAACAACGCCATCGACATTCAAAATGATGTGGTACAGGGGTTATCTTCTGCTATTTTCACCAATAACATGCGTGAAGCCGAAACATTCCTATCTCATTGGGGATCTGATTGTGGAATCGCGAACGTTAATATTGGGACATCTGGTGCTGAAATTGGCGGTGCTTTTGGTGGTGAAAAAGAAACGGGCGGCGGTCGAGAGTCTGGTTCCGATGCTTGGAAGGGCTACATGCGCCGCCAAACCAACACCATCAACTTCTCAACCGAACTACCACTAGCCCAAGGAATTAAATTCGATATTTAATTCCTGCAATGAAACTTAGGATTTTAATTGATTGTAAGTATTGGTATTTGATAAAGCAAGCTTGAGCAGCAGGTTATTACATGGATGTAAGTTATTAGGACAATGCAGGAGCAATTGTCGAGATGCTGCTCCAGAGCCCCGAACGCAGGCAGAACCGTAATGCCGGTGGCATTAGGAAGTCCGCTGAAGTAGCGATAGGTTTACGGCGACCTGCTGTTCAAGTAGCAATACTTTAGTCTGCTGCGTCAATTGTATTCTTAAAATGCTAGTGAAATCTCCCCGTATAACAGCTAAAATCATCCGTCTGTTATCCGATAGAAAAAACTATGCACTCACTAGCTAATTGTTTCACCTCTTTTACGCAATCGATCGTTGATTATCAACGGCCCGAAAAATTTACCTTTCCTTTTTTCTACCAGCCGGATCCTTTGTGTGTGTTGGCATCAAAGCAATTACAGCAATATCTCGAACAACAGACGCTATGGCAATATGATTTTTCGAGCTCAGGTAAGATGTTTGGGGTACTCGTGGTTGAGAATGCTGATGGCGAATTCGGATATTTATCCGCGTTTTCAGGAAAACTAGCAGACAGCAATTTTATTCCCCACTTTGTGCCACCGGTCTATGACATGTTAGTGAAAGATAGTTTTTTCTTAACCGAACAAAAGATCATTAATAACATCAATGATCGAGTGCTTGAGCTTGAAAATTTGCCACAAAAATCACAATACCAAACACAGCTTAAACAACTCACCGATCAATATGAACTAGCGCTGGCAGCGCATCGAGAGCTCATGGCACAAGGACGTAAGCAGCGTAAGGTGCAGCGTCAAGCGGCAACCGAGTTAAATCAAGCCGATTTAACAACGCTGACCAATCAGCTCAGCCAACAAAGCATTGATCATAAAAATCAGCTTCGTGATTTAAATATCTACTGGCAGCAACGAATTGACACCGTGCAGCAGCCTTTAGAGCAAATTAATCAAGAAATTAGTCGATTACGGCAACAGCGCAAACAATCATCTGCCATATTGCAGCAACAGCTTTTTCAGCAATATAGGTTTTTGAATGTTAGCGGCCAAGAAAAAGACTTAGCCGAGTTATTTAACCAACAACCCAATGTGATCCCGCCAGCGGGAGCAGGAGAATGTGCTGCCCCCAAGTTATTACAATATGCGTTTACGCACCAACTTAAGCCCATCGCGATGGCTGAATTTTGGTGGGGAGCGGTGCCAAAATCAGAGATTCGCCAGCAAGGAAATTTTTATCCCGCTTGCCAAGGTAAATGTCAGCCAATCTTAAGTCATATGTTATTGGGACTAAAAATGGACGATAACCCATTACTCCTTAACCCAGGGCAAGACAAAGATATTGATATTATTTATCAAGACGATGCCATTTTAATCATCAATAAACCGGCCGGATTATTATCAGTGCCCGGAAAAAACATTAAAGACTCGGTACTAACACGATTAAGACAACAGTTTCCTGATGCCGAGGGACCGTTAATTGTCCATCGGCTCGACATGGCAACATCGGGGCTAATGGTGATCGCGCTCACAAAGCGTGCCAATAAAAGTTTGCAAAAACAATTTATTACTCGAGCAATCAAAAAACGCTACTTGGCGTTAGTCGATGGCGAAATTGGTGAGGAACAAGGTGAAATTTCCCTACCATTACGGGGCGACTTACACGACAGGCCACGGCAAATTGTCTGTCAACAACACGGTAAACCTGCACGAACGTTATGGCAAGTGATCGAACGAACACAGGGTAAAACCTTATTATCATTGACTCCTGAAACTGGACGGACCCACCAACTGCGAGTTCATTGTGCCCATGTGCAAGGTCTTAATAGTCCGATTGTTGGTGATGATCTTTATGGTAAAAATGCCACGCGTTTACATCTACATGCACAATGGCTGCAATTGACACATCCCATAAAAAAACAGGATATGGAATTTGAGGTCGCAATAAAATTCATATAAGCAGGCTTACTTTTAACCTTGTTTTGTATTATTATTCAGCGATACTAATGAAATAACCCCCGTAATTATGAGCTTAGTTCAATTTTTAATATATGCCTTGTTAATGATATTATCGTTGAATAAGGCTTATGCAAGCTGTGATTCGAGATTGAAAATAGCAGTGATCGAACGGCTAAATCCCTTTCATCTGATGGATTCCGATCTAACACTTAGTATCGATCTTGATATTGTAAAGGTAATTGCCAAAGAAGCTAATATCTGCTTTGACTACATTAAAATGCCATCGAGTACTCGCTTATTAAGTGAATTGAAAAAAGGCAATATTGATGTGGTATTTTCGGCCAGTTATAATAAAGAACGTGCTAAATTTGGTTGGTTTTCTCATCCCTATCGTCAAGAAGTGATTCGAATTTTTATCACTAAAAACGTTGATAAAACAGCTCATCAAGCGACATTAAGTCAGCTACTAGAGCTGGGATATGCCGCGACAGCTAACACCGGTAATGAGTATGGGGAAATATTTAATCAAGTGAAACCTTTTATTCAGCATAATATCCCATTGTTACATCGTCGTATGGCGATGCTACGCTTAAAGCGTGTCGATTTCACCATCGAAGATGAGCTCGCGGGGCTACTTTTTTTAAGGTACCATGAGATTGATAATGTAGTAATGCATCCATTTATCGTAAATAAAAATGAAGTGTCATTTTTATTTAGTCGTCAAAGTGTTAACAAGAAAATTGTCGATATAATTGATAAAATAATTGATAAAAACCGAACGAAATTTAATGAAATTAGATTGACTTATATTGACAGGTTACTTAACGATGACAAATAAATACTGTGTTCTGTCACTGGTCTGGTTACTGGTTATCCAAATCGTAGCCTGCAATGCAAACGATCAAGTCTTTGAAACAACCAATCATCAAGTTAATGATGTTAAAGCAGAAAATGCACCATCTATTTTACTCATTTCTATCGACGGCTTTCGCTGGGATTATGTTGATAAATATCAACCAAAATTTTTAACTCAGTTCGCTCAGCATAGCGCGCGGTTAAAATCGTTACGACCGTCGTTTCCAACTAAAACTTTTCCAAATCATTTAACCCTAGTCACCGGCTCATATCCGCAACATCATGGCATTATTGCCAATGGGTTTTATGCTCCTGATTTAGGGCTAAATTATTCCTTAAGACGAAGTGAAAGCGTTAATAATCCTCAATTTTATAAACGTGATCCAATCTGGGTTATTGCAGAGCAGCAAAATATGCGCACGGCGACTTTCTTTTGGCCAGGCTCTGAGGCTGCGATATCTGACACACTACCTACTTACCTTGTTAGATTTGATCAAACTATAGACCATCAAATACGCATTGATACCGTGGTTAATTGGTATAAGCTACCAGCTAATCGCCGTCCTCATTTTTCGACCTTATATTTTGACGAGGTTGATAGTGCCGGGCATGATTATGGCCAAGACTCGCCACAATTAATGGCTGCGATTAATCAAGTTGACACAACACTGGCTAAGTTAATGGCGCAGTTAAACGCCCTTGATATTAAAGTGAATGTCGTGATTGTATCAGACCATGGTATGGCGACCGTACCTAAGCAAAACTATGAACACTTACCTCTGTGGCTTAAACAGCAATTTATGGTTAAAGGTGGTGGGCCATTAGTGCACATTTATCAAAAAAAGTCACAAAAAATCTCGCTATCACAAACAGTTAGTGCGCTCAATCGCCAAGCTAAACATTACCGTTGTTATCAATATCAAGATTTACCACCAAAATTGAACATTAATAAATCTCATCGAATGGGCGATATTAGTTGTTTAGCCAACAAAAAATGGGCGATTGGTTTTAATGGGCATAAGCCAATCGGTGACCATGGCTGGGATCAATACAACGACCCAGATCTTAGCGGTATATTCTACGCATCAGGCCCTAATTTCAAACAAAATTACCAATTAGAAACCACCGATAATATTCACGTCATGCCCTTATTAGCCCACATTCTAGGGCTTAAATTACCATCAAACATCGATGGTAAACTTAAACCCATGCAGGCTTTGTTACATTAACTACGTTAAGCTTTTATTGATTGCACAACTAAAGTTTTAATTTTAAAACCAAGTTGAGCACAGGCTATACCGATTAAAGGATTGACCCAATTAAATACACAATAAACCGCATAATCTAATGGATTGACCATTAAAACCGATTGCATATACGCGCCACAAGTATTCCAGGGAATAAGCGGTGAAGTCACCGTGCCACCGTCCTCTAGCGCCCGTGACAAATTCTCCGGTGCCATGCCTAATTGTTGATATTTACTCTTAAACATTCTACCGGGCATCACAATAGCGATATATTGATCGGCGGCAATACAATTGGTGCCAAATGCTGTCACTATCGTGGTCGAGATTAATGAACCTGCTTGTTGTGAACTCGAGGTTAAGGTTTCCATCACGCGATTTAGTAAGCCAACTCGCTCCATAATGGAGCCAAACACCATGGCACAAATGATCAGCCAAACGGTATTTAACATCGAAGACATTCCGCCGCCACTAATTAACTTATCAATAAAAGCGACCCCACTGTGTAAATTAACCCCTTCAAATAACGCACGCCATACCACCGTAATATTGGCTCGTAATACATCATCAGGATGCTCACTATAAGCGAGGATAAAATCCTGTTGAAAAATAACCGCCCATACTGCACCCGCAATAGCACCAATGCCAATGGCCGGAAAAGCAGGCACTTTTTTAAGTGCCAAGGCTAACGTAATAACCAGCGGCAATAGTAAAAAACCTGAAATATAAAATTGTTGATCAATACTGCTTAAAATCTCACTAATTTGATCTTGCTCGATGTTTACCTCACTGTTAAGCCCAAGGATTAAAAAAGTAAAAAGAGCAATCACAAAGCTAGGCACCGTGCTCCAGAGCATATGGTGAATATGAGTGAAAAGTTCTGTACCCGCGATGGCCGGCGCAAGGTTAGTGGTATCGGACAACGGTGATAACTTATCCCCAAAATAAGCGCCACTGATAATGGCACCTGCGGTGATTGCCGGTGAGGCGTTTAATCCATTGGCAATACCCATTAATGCAACGCCAATGGTTGCCGCGACGGTCCAACTACTGCCTATACATAGCGCAACAATGGCACAAATAATACAACTGCTAACGTAGAAATAATTGGGCGATAGAATCTGCAAGCCATAATAAATCATGGTCGGCACCGTGCCAGCGAGTAGCCAAGTACCAATTAAAGAGCCCACCGCCAACAAAATTAAAATAGCGCCAGTGGTTAATGCCACACCATCAACAATGGCCTTTTCTATTTCTTGTCGACGATAGCCATTTTTAAGTCCAATTAACGTCGCAATACCAGCACAAAGCATCAGGGCGATTTGATTTGGACCGTAAGAGGAGTCATCGCCGAAATAAAAAACGGCGAGGGCGAGCAATATAAGCAAAGAGATTAAAGGTATGAAAGAGTCGATCAAGCTTGGGCTTCGGTGATTTTTAGTCATAGATTACAGCCTCTGAGATAAAAAAGACGCTGAATAGCAAGGACATCAGCGTCACTATCCTTAGAACGTCATTCTAAGGCCTACTGAATAACGAGGGCCGTTTTCAGTAATGGCTAACACATGATTATCGTAGAGTCCGTGTTTACGAGTAATCTCATTGGTTAAATTAATGCCTTCAATAAACAGGGTTAAATCATCACTTATATCGTAACTACCGCTAGCATCGATTTGTGAATAATCGTCAACATAAATCGGTGCACCACCATAACCATTGGTAGTTTTTTGCATAAAACTGTCACGATTATTATAGGCAATCCTGAAGCTGATGTTGTCTTTTTCATAAAACATCACTAGGTTTTGTGAATCACCTAATCCCGGTAATGGCAAAGGTTTTTCTACCGTATCGGTGGCTGATTTACTATCAACAAACGTCATATTAGCCATCAGGCCTAAGCCATCAAAAGGGGCCGGTAATTGGGTAAAACTATGCTGAAAAGCAATTTCAACACCAGTGATTTTAGTCGAATTTATGTTCATTGGTCGACTAACCATGTAATCATAATTACCACTTTTTAAACTAACTTTTTCTTTTGAAACGCCAGTATCGATGAAATTGTCAATGTCTTTGGTGAAATATGCCGAAGACACGTAGCTTGCTTCTTCATAATACCACTCAAGACTCAGATCAAAGTTGGTTGATTCATAAGGATCTAACAGTGGATTACCACCGCTGGCCGTCAAACTATCTAACTTACCACCACCATAAGAGGTACTTGGTGACATTTTAGTCAGTGTTGGGCGGGTTAAACTTTTTGAATAAGCGAATCGCGCAAACACATCATCGACCAACTCAATATTAGCATTTAGGCTAGGTAGAAAGTGATCGTAGCTGTGCTTAATTTCAACCGCTTGATGTTGCTCTGATTTAACTGCTTGGTAATCACCTGTGTTATTGGTGTCGACCAAGTCGAGTAGCTTAATCGTTGCCCCAGTCGCGGTATTGTTGGTTTTAACATAGCGTAAACCTGCGGTAACTTGCCAAGGCATATCACTAATATCACCTTCAAATTGGGTATCAACATATAACGCGGTGACTACTTCATTAATTTTATAGGCATCTGGTGAAGCATGAACCTCAAAACCATTATATTTAGCAATCGTGTCGCGGGCCGCTTGCGGATCAGCCAAGCCATTGATAGCAGTATCGGTTAATAAAAAATCCATAAACTGATAAGAGTCGAATACTAACCATTGATTCGCCGTATTACCGCCAGCGGCAGATAAAAATCCATCAGCATCTAATACCGTAAATAAACTATCTGGAATATCAACCCCTTTAGGGTAGCCACCATGCAGAACACTGACACGCCAATTGGTTTCAGAATAAGTGGTCGCTAGTTTACGATCCGTGTGTTGCACCCCAAAACTAACCTTAGTCAATGCACCAGCATCAAGTACCCATTCAGCACCGAGTTTTACGTCTAAAATTTCATCATTGATATCATCGCCAAACTTACTTGCCCAGTTTGAACCAACTCGGCTCGAATCGAGATCTTCAGCGAATTTAAGCTGCGGCATCAACGAACCGGTGCTGTTATCGTACGAATAGGCATTAACAAAACCCGCGACCGTATCGGTGGTGCGACCGCCATTTAGCGATTTAGCTTTCGACAACGAAATATCTGCAATAACGGTTAAATCATCTCTTGCAGCCCAGTCAATATTAAAACCAAAGGCAGTGGTCGTAGTAGGGCGGTACGATAAGCGATTTAAATAATCAGTGGCACTATTACGGGCAGAATTGAGTTGAACAATGGTGTTATTTTTATCTAACGTTGCATCAACAATATTAGCGTTATCAAACCAATGAGCTAAAATATCTTGGCGATAACTAATGTCATATTTAGAATACAACATATCAGCTGTCATCAATAATTCTGATGAAGGTTGATATTGAACCACCACCGTACCACTAGTACGTTTTCGATTTTCAGTTTGAACTATTTGATCATAATTACGTGGCATATAAACATCTTGATGCTGTGTACCATCTGCAAGGTTAAGATCACGTTTTATATAACCAAAAGTTTGACCTGTGTCGCTCCGTGAGTCACGGTCACTAAACGATAGCGATGCTAGCACTCCTAACTTACCATCATCAAAAATATGACTAATTAATCCCGAAAAAGTCGGATTTGTTTTCTCTGCCATCTTGTCATAGGTTGCTTTAACACTAGCAACTGCCTTATAACCATCAATATCTAACGGTTTATGGGTGGTAATATTTACCGTAGCACCGATACTACCCTCTTGAAGTTTGGCGGTTTGGGTCTTAAAAACCTGAGCTCCATTAATGAGCTCCGACGCCAAGGTATCAAAACTAAAAGCACGACCGCCACTAATGGTTGCCATCGTACGACCGTTAACCAACACCGAGTTAAACTCAGGTCCTAAACCACGGACACTAATTAATTGGCCCTCACCACCTTCACGGTCAATAGCAACCCCAGAAATACGCTGCAATGATTCGGCGACATTTTGATCCGGGAATTTACCAATATCCTCCGCCATAATGCCATCGACAATAGAATCAGAAGACTGCTTCAAATCCTGTGCTCGCATTAAACTGCCACGAATCCCCGTAACCGTAATAGTTTCAACAGACTTTTTAGCTTCTGCATCCTTATCTACCGTGGTCGCTAAGGCCAAATTACTACTACCTAAATTCAGCATAACCACTATTGAAAGATAATTAAGCTTGGGTTTTGTTATTTGCATTTTGATACCCTTTTTTTTACTTATTATAAAGATGATGACTAACGATTTATTTATTGAACGATTTTTATACTACGATCGAAAAAATCAATTTACAATATTTATATTATAAATACTATTTTAGTCTTTGGTCAATTTTAGGACAGACATAATTCTTCTTTTTCCTTTTTGGGAACAGGCAGAAACATTCATTGACCCTAGATAATTTAAAATTTTAGACTATAGTAATTTCGCGTTGTTAAAATTAGCAGGTGATTAAGATGACTCGAGCAAGGCATTGTCAGATAGATTTAGGCATGACACCTTTCTATCATGTTATAAACCGATGTGTCAGAAGAAGTTATTTGTGCGGAGAAGATAGATATTCAGGTATTAATTATGATCATCGGAGAAAATGGTTAATAGACAGGATTAAAATGTTATCAACAACTTTCTCTATTGATATAGCAGCTTATGCCATTATGAGTAATCATTATCATCTGGTTTTACGTGTAAATCGCCAGCAAGCGCTGAATTGGTCGCTCAATGAAGTGATCGAGCGGTGGTATCAGCTTTATAAAGGGCATCCCATTGTCGATGCTTATCGTAAAAATCCTGAGCAATCAAAAGAAAATTTGGATACAGTTTTGAAGCTGTCTCAAGTGTGGCGCGCTCGACTATATGATATATCATGGTTTATGAAGTACTTAAATGAATCTGTCGCTAGGGCTGCTAATAAAGAAGATAATTGCACCGGAAAATTTTGGGAAGGTCGATATAAGTCTCAAGCCTTGCTAGACGACAGGGCATTATTGGGATGTATGGTTTACGTTGATTTAAATCCGGTGAGGGCCGGAGTTTGCCACTCATTATCTGAGAGTGATTTTACATCTATTCAAGAGCGTATTACTCAGTATACGGCCTATAAAAAACACAATTATAAACCCAGAAAAAACACTGAAATATCAGTTCCATTACAACCTAAATTCCTGTTACCATTTACTTCAAATGAAAAGAGTCACTACCTAACTTTTTGCATCACAGATTACCTTGAACTCATAGATTGGAGTTGTAAATTAATCGACTTTAATCAGCAAGAACACCCCTCGAATAACTCGCCTAACTTATTGCACATCATCAGTATTGAAGAAGATGAATGGCTAGACGAAATCCTCAATTTTAGACGAAAATATGGTAGCTTTGCAGGAAGTAACAAAGCACTACGCTGTTGCGCTCATTCCCATGGTCTAGGTTGGCATAAAGGCGTTACTTGACGTCAGCAAGAGTATTAAGTCAACTATTTATTGTGCCGATAAAGCATCAATAAATGGGCAGCGCTCCAACTGAAATTTGTCGCGCCTTGCATTTCACCAGTTTCAGGGTTGTAATTTTCTCTGATAGAATCCGTGCCACTCAAACCTTTTGCATTACGATATAGTTTATCTATCAGTCGCTGTGCTTGTATTTTATATCCATAATTATTAAGACCAACCACACCAAAATAGAATTGATCGAGCCACACTCTACCACGCCAATAGATGTTTTTATCATAGGCAGGATTCGATAGAGCAGCCGTGCCTAACGGAATAACAGTATTAAACTCATTGTTATTAAACATATGTTTTTGGACACTATCAGCATGACTTTGAGTAGCGATATTAGCCCATAAAGGGCTCCAACCTTCAGGACCTCGTCCTCTTTTTGTAAGTAAGGTACCATAACAACCATCAATGCCCGCTTTATCATCTTTGGCTATTTGTCGATCGTAATAAAAACCTGTTTTAGAATCGAAAAAACAATGATTAACCTGTTTAGCTAACGAAGTTGCCTGCTTTTTAAATACCGAAGCCTCTTTACGCAACCCAAGTACCGATGCTATTTTACCTAACAATCGTTTTTCTAACGCTAGATAACTATTGAGTTCAACTGATTCCTGATTGATTGAAAAACCTAATAATTGACCAGTGCTATCAACATTTTCAAAAAATTTAACTTGCCAATCTTTACGAGCTCGTATGAGATTTCCTTGGTAATTAATATCAGCATAATTTTGCAATTGTTGTGAAGATATAAAACCAAATCGTGCAGCATTATCCATTCCTGATTCCCATCCCGCGCCATGCTGAGCACCAATATCTAGCGCATCATAGTTACCATCATCTAACTGCTGCTCATATAAATCTATACCAACACATTGATACCATGATTCTTTTAATTTTTTACAACGATTAAAAATTAATTTTGGAGTGTTTTTTACATACCGTATTTTAAAACTTATTTCACCAGCATCATTATTATGAAAACGATGCTTGGTCGCACCATATTCAACGAGTCCGTTGTGATTATTATCGCGATTTCGATACCACCAACGATGATAATTTACTAATTTAGGATACAATTCAATTAATATGTTCTTATCTTTAGTTTGCTGATAAAGCTCCCAGATAGCCCAAGTCGCTAGTGGTGGCTTACTATTTCGTTCATTCCAATTACCGCCATCACCATTACGCACAATGTCTTCGTTATAAAAAATAGCATCAATAATCATGCCGTTATCCTGCGGACGAACCGGATCGTCAACTGTAATTTGATAATCAAACAATGCTCTAATGTTCGCTAAGGCAACATCAGGATTAAATGAAGCCATCGCAAAAGCATGTTTCCAACTATCCCAAGCCCAGGCACCATTGAACCAACGTGCAGTCACCGAGGGAGTGACGACATCGTGCTTTAACGCACCCGCAGCACTACGCCAGTTAGCAGTTAATGTTTCAATCGACTTAACGGCAATGTTGTTCTTATATCCTTGATTATTTAAACTGGATGATAAATATCTCTGCCAACGTTGCTTTGTATTCCCTAAATGTTTTATAGGATTCTTTAAAACTTCAGCAACTAATTTATTACCTTCTTTAGACTCAATTTCATTATGCCAATAACTATGACTCGTAAAAAACGATTGCGATTGCGATGGTGATATTTCAATCAAAGTAGTGCTTATATAGCTGTTTTTAAACAGCTTAGTTTGGCTGTCAACATTACGTTTAATCGAATATATAGCATCACCCGACAATAAAACATTCCAAGTATCACGGACTTTACCAAACGAAATATCGACACCAAACTTATTTTTTGACAAATGACCTAGTAAAGCAGGCTGTGCTTCCACAACAGAATTTTTGCCTGTCCAATTAGAGAGGAGTTGCCCTCGCCAAGTCAACTTCAGTGCTAACGGTTCAGCAGTTTTATTCGTAATAACAGTACGAACAAGTGCAGTACGATTAGTAACAAACTGCAAAGTAAGCGTAAGATCAAGATCATCAAATTGATAAATTTGAACCAGTTTTCCGGGGTAAGAAATCAACTGAGTTTGTGCCTGTCCCAAAAGGTAGGGGGAGTGAGTTTGAGTGTTGATGAGGCTTAATTGTTCTAGTTTGTTGGCGAGGTATAGGCTGTATTCTTCGGCGATGATCATGGGGCCAGTGAAAGCGCCATAGGAGCTTTTGTCCTGGGGTAATAAAAAACCATGCCAACTGCCTAGGTCAAATAAAGGATTAAAACGTTGATTACCGTAACTATCATAATCTTTCATTAACCGAGGTTCGCCAGTTCGATCGATCACGTTTGGATATTTAGCGGCTAAATCTTCACTACTAGCATTAAAATTACCCCCAATAGCACAACAGGTTAAAGTTACCATCACAGCATATCGCATCAACATAATCGACCTTAAGTATTATAGTATTTGTCATACAATTTAACCTTAATACTATTTAAAAGCAATGCTAGGTGAAGTAAATAACTACTCAAACTTTAATAGATTTGTTAGAATCAACCACTAAACATAATCAGTAAGAAAAACTAACCTCATGACGCAATCACAACCTAAAAATCCATTACACGGCCTCACGCTGGAATTAATCATTAATAGATTGGTTGAACGTCATGGCTGGAAAGAGTTGAGTAAACTGGTTGAAATTCGGTGTTTCTATAATGACCCAAGTGTTAAATCAAGCCTCAAATTTTTACGTAAAACCCCTTGGGCGCGAGAAAAAGTAGAACAACTATATATTGATACTTGTCAAAGTACGTTTGTTTGGCCAACGTTGAAAAAAGATCAACCAAAAAACCAATAACACACACCAATTGCCGCAAACATACCCGCACAATCAGCAATTAAGCCACAACTAATTGCATGACGGGTATGTTTTATCCCCACCGAGCCAAAATACACCGCAATGACATAGAATGTTGTTTCAGTTGAGCCCTGAAAAATAGCGGCTAAACGACCTGCAAAAGAATCAACGCCATGTTGATTCATGGTTTCAAGCATCATTGCTCTGGCGCCAGAGCCAGAAAAAGGCTTCATGAATGCTGTCGGTAAAGCATCAACAAATCGAGTATCACCATTAAATATTGCAACCACATTTTTAACCAGCAGCAATAAATAGTCTAATGCGCCACTGGCTCTAAATGCAGCAATTGCCACCAACATCGCGACTAAATAGGGGATAAGTTTAATTGAAATATCAAAACCTTCCTTCGCACCGTCAACAAAAGTATCAAAAACATTAATCTTTTTCAGATGCGCCGCTACCAAAAATCCAACAATCAAAGACAACAACGTAAAATTAGCAATTAGAGATGACTGTGACGCCAGTTGATCAGCACTCAACTGAACCAAATAAGCAATTAATGCCATAATCGCGCTAAACAACAGCGCAAAGTTAAGCAACAACACACTATCTTTGATGTTAATCCGTTGTACTACAATCACACTCAGTAAGCCAGCAACCGTCGAGGCTAACGTCGCTAATAAAATCGGAATAAAAACATCAGTGGGCGAAACTGCACCTTGCTGCATCCGATAGAAAATAATAGTCATCGGAAATATCGTCACCGACGATGTATTTAACACCAAAAACAATATTTGAGCGTTCGAGGCCGTGTCTTTATTTGGGTTAAGAGTCTGCAAATCCTTCATCGCCTTTAAGCCCAGCGGCGTTGCTGCATTATCAACGCCCAGCATATTGGCCGATAAATTCATTGTGATACTGCCAAAAGCCGGATGATTTTTCGGGACTCCAGGCATTAATCGACTAAATAAAGGGCTTAATAAGCGCGCCAGCTGCGCAACAAATCCAGATTTTTCGGCGACTTTCATCATCCCAAGCCAAAAGGTCAAAATGCCAATTAAGCCAATAGCAATGTCAACAGCGGTTTTAGACATGCTAAACATCGCCATGGTAATGGTTTCAAAAATCCCCTGATCGCCACCGATCAGCCATTGACCAAGCGCTGTTATAAAAGCAATCACAAAAAAAGCTAACCACATCAAATTAAGCACACAACATCCCTAAATTTAAACAAAAAAAGCACCGCTAATCATAGCAGTGCTTTTCATACAAATTCTACTAAATCATAATCAAACGAAAGATTAGCTACTTAATTGACGTACTCTGAAGCTACGACCCTTAAGTTTACCCTCTGCAATTTTACGTAAAGCAACAGCTGCCACTTTACGTTCAACCGCAACATAAGCCCAAGTGTCATAAATTTGGATTTTACCGACTTCTTTACCGGTGATGCCGCCTTGACTGGTCAACGCGCCTAAAATATCACCAGCACGGACTTTCTGCTTTTTGCCGCCATCAATTTGCAATGTCGTCATGGTTGGCTGTTGTAATGGCTCATCAAGCAGGGCAACCGGAGGTAATTCAATGGTTTCAACTTCAATATTTAGCAAGGTTTCGATACGCGCTACTTTATTAAGCTCTTTCTCACCCACTAATGAACACGCAACGCCTTTACCACCGGCACGGCCAGTTCGGCCAATACGGTGAACATGCACTTCAGGATCACGAGAAACATGATAATTAATCACTAAATCTAAGCTATCAATGTCTAAACCACGAGCCGCAACATCCGTCGCAACCAATACCGACACACTTTTATTAGCAAATTGAATTAAGGTTTGATCACGGTCGCGTTGCTCTAAATCACCATGCAACGACATTACGCTGTAACCATAGCTGTGTAAATCATCGGCTAGATCTTGAGTTTCAATCTTGGTTGTACAGAAAATAACACTCGATGCTGCCTTGTGTTGCGCTAACAATAAGCGAACAGCACTGGTGCGATGGTAATCATGAGGCAGTTTATAAAACAACTGTTCAATGGTCTCTGTATTATGCGCCTCAGCGACTTCAATGGTCACAGGGTCATTCATAATACGTTTTGCAATTGGTTTAATTTGCTCTGGGAACGTCGCACTAAACAATAACGTTTGACGCTTAGGTGGACACAACGAAAAAATCAAATCTAAAGCAGACTGAAAGCCCATTTCTAACAT
Organism: Gammaproteobacteria bacterium; assembly: GCA_013214965.1. Lineage (GTDB taxonomy): Bacteria > Pseudomonadota > Gammaproteobacteria > Enterobacterales > Psychrobiaceae > Psychrobium. The sequence continues at coordinate 47,504 of JABSRU010000012.1, read as the reverse complement.
CCGATCGGCTTCATCAAGTACTAAAGTATTCAAGTTATCTAAATTGAGGCGGTTGCGATTTAAATGATCTTCAATTCGACCCGGCGTACCAACAATAATATGCGCGCCATGTTCAAGTGAACCAATTTGTGGTCCCAATGGAACGCCACCGCATAAGGTTAAAACTTTAATGTTATGAATGCCACGGGCTAGTTTACGAACTTCTTTCGCCACCTGATCCGCTAATTCGCGCGTTGGACATAGCACCAACGACTGAACCCGAAACTTTTTAACATCAAGGTTATGTAATAAACCCAATGCAAAAGCGGCGGTTTTACCAGAGCCAGTTTTTGCCTGCGCAATCACATCCTTGCCATCGATAATTTGTGGCAAGCTTTCCGCTTGAATAGGCGTCATGCTTTCATAACCCAGGGTTGCCAAGTTACTGACTAAGGCCGGATTAAGTTTAAGCGAAGAAAATGCTGTTGATTGCAAGGGAATATCCTGTGGTAATCTAAAAATAATGCGCGATTATAACAGAACTAAAGCAAAAGCCGATGAAAAGATCATCGGCTTTTGAAGTAAAGAGTGTAATTATTTAAAATTTAAATGATGCACTCAATCTAACATAACGAAGTGATTGATAATTAGTCGCCAAACCATAATCAGGATTAGCTTCACCTAACGCAGCGTCATTCTTGCCGCGTTTAGTCACCGCATTAACCACACCGTCAGTAGAACGTCCAAATTCAGCAGAATAACCGCCAGTTTTAACTTCAAAAGAGTCATACATTTGAAAAGAAATTTCAGAGTGACCAAAACCCGCTAATTGACAGCCTCTTACCTCAATGCTTTCATACTCTTCTTTAGTCGTTGCAAGAGTTAGATTATTTGTCATGTTAATCTTTATTTTTATTATTTGAAGAATAAATGACCAATTTTATTGATGGAGATGACATTTCAGAATCTAAATAAAAGAAGCTGTTTCAAGGTGATTGTAATTTTTTTGTTAAATTACAATTGTTAATAATTGTTTTCTTCTGTAACGTCCCGTGACGATATTTTTATTGATTGAATTTAAAGGCAATAAAAGTTATTTTTTATAGCTCAAAACAATAAAAGTAAGAGGATCTCTTGAATAAAATTGCCATTTTTGTTGATGTTCAAAACATTTACTACACTACGCGCCAAGCCTATGGGCGTCAGTTTAATTATCGAAAATTAATGACAAAAATAAAAAGTGAGGGAGACATTGTGATCGCCTACGCTTATGCGATCGACAAAGGAGACTCACAGCAACAAAAATTCCAAGAAGCGCTCCGCCATATCGGATTTGAAATTAAACTAAAACCCTACATTCAACGTAGCGATGGCTCCGCGAAAGGTGATTGGGATGTTGGGATCGCGATTGATGTACTCGAAGCCGCGTCAGCGGTTGACACCGTGGTGCTCTTGTCTGGGGATGGAGATTTTGATTTGTTACTTGAAAAAGTAAACCAAAAATACGGCGTAAAAACCCAAGTTTATGGCGTGCCAAGCTTAACCGCCAACTCATTAATCTATGCCGCCAGTGACTTTCAGCGAATTGAAGCCGACTTATTGCTTTAGTCGCACCAAAAATTGATCCAGATCGGCTCTCGCTAAGCATCGTTGTTTTATGCTGTCAACATCATCGACCAGAGTAAAACAACGTGTTCAAAAATGTCCTAAAACTCGACGCCATCATTTTTGGCACTATCGCCACCATTATTATATTTTTGGTGAACCAACTATTTTTCATCCTAATCGCAGCATACAGTGGGCTAGCCGGAGTAGAACATGAATTTTGGTCACAATTTAAGGATTTAATTTGGCAGGTCATGGGCATCGCAACATTGTGCATATCGATGTCATTAGGTGGCATGTTGATGCGATTTTTAGTCGACAAAAGTCATTGGCAAAATGCCTTTGTTGTGGGCGCAATTACCGGTGGGTTATTTATCTTATCGGTTGGGGAACGTGGCGAATTGAACGCCACGTCAGTGTTTGTGTTTTTCGCTGGCGCAGTCAGTTGTGCACTCGGGGCACATTACTCACCGTGGCCTAAAGAATCAGCCACTAAAAAAGTGGAAGAGACACCAAATCCGGCGAACTAAGTGGGATTAAATAACGGGTGGTCAAATGAATTGGCTGCCCAACATCCGCCTTAACCGTTAACGCCAAACGGTGATCGCAACTGGCATCAAACAACCAACTTTGCCATTTATCTGGGCAATCATCACGCTGCGATGAAAACGTCAAACGAATATTTTCACGGTTACCAATCTCAAATCCAAAATGATCCAATGGAATCGCCAAACCATCGCCACAGGCTTTAATATATGACTCTTTTAAGGTCCAGAAATCATAAAATCGACTCGGTTGCTGCTCATAAGGAAATTGATTTAATGCCGCGACTTCATTGGCTGCAAAATAACGTGGTGCTAACTTATAGGTGTCACTACTGCGTTTGATGTACTCAACATCAATCCCCAAGGCGAACCTTTTGGTGACCGAGCATACAATCAGGTCATTAGCATGAGATAAATTGAATTCAAGGGTAATCCCAGCGTTTTCGACAAAAGGTTTACCATTAAATCCAACCCCAAACTGCCAGTCATTTGGCGTAATGTCAGCATAGTGTGACAGGACACAGCGAATGAAACTGCGGGTAATTAACGCACTATGCTGATCTTTTTCCCGAATATAACGTTTAACGCGTACATGTTCAGCACTGGAAATTAACGAAAAATAACGTGCCAACAACTCTGGTTCAGTCACTTTACTCGGTTGAACTAACCAAATATCTATCTGATCATCAGACAAAGTTAATAAAGTCAAAATAGCATCTTACCCATAAAATAATGGGTAAATTCTAGCACCATTAATCCTAAAAAGATTGTTTCACTTTAATAATAAACTGGGTTTTATCAATCGTATCAGCGGCATCAATAGGAAACGCCAAATCCAAATGAATCACATGATTGGCATCGGCTCTAGTTGGGGTTAACCGCAAACCAACCCCAATATTCGCCAGCCATTTGTCATCATCATATTTTTGAAACTGTAGCGGAATTTTTTCATTCCAACCCTTACCAATATCTAAATAAGCGGCTGCGCCAACTCTAATTAAGTTAAACCAATACCAATCACTGTAAAAACGCTCCTCAATGTTAATCACCACCGATTTATTCACTTCAACATGGCGCACCGGATAGCCACGCAATCCATTGTCGCCACCTAAAAATAATTGCCGATTAAGCGCTAGCGCCTTGCCATAATTTAAGGTTAGTGACGTAAAAAACACCCAATCATCGTGATGGAAATTATAATAATTACCACTAAGCTTTATTCGTAAATCTTCAAATTTACTACCATCGGTTTGCCAAAAACCATTTAACTTACCTTTCACATCAAATAGATGGCTGTCAATTAACATCGCATTATTATATCGACCCTTTAGCACCAAACGGCTCTCATCATCGGTTAAAGACTGCGGACTGTAACCGATAGACCCTGTGACATACCGTCCTAAATTGATATCTTCAGTACGCTTTATCGAATGATAATTTTCAAGCTTAATGTAGCGATCTTCAAGTAATTCCACTCCCAACCACGGATAAATTAACCGCCGGTCAATCGGCACACCGTCAGCTTGATGATGTAAGGCCGTTGGTTTGAAATTATCTTGTTGAAAAGAGATCCCATAGCGCCAGCGAATACTTTGCTGTTTAAGATAACCCTCAGAGTGTCCCAAGAACAACGTCGATTTTTGATATTTATGTTCAAACTCACTGCTTAATTGCGCCTGGTGATAAATCGATTCGGTACTTTTTTCATTTTTAAAATTAAAGCCATAGCTTCGAGTTGTCGCCAAAGAATAAAAGGGTAGTTCAAAATTAATATATTGATCATAGCCATCGGTATTGTCACTTAAACTGACTGTTATTTGGCGACGAGTCCCTAAAATGTTTGGATCATGATAACTCATCACAAAATCGCTACGGCCGTCCTCATTACTCCGAGCCACCGTGATTTTTTTGCCTGTCCCCAAAAAGTTGGAATCACTCAACGCCACTTTGCTTTTAGAGCGGCCCCCGGTGTGAGAAAAATTTAACGAAGGGGTCAACGTCCATAAATCTCGCGTCGTTACCTCAACATCCATTTTGTTATCACACAAACGCAAGGGCCTAATTCTGGCATCAAAAATATACTGGCTGCCCCTTAAAATGCGTTCAGATTCTTGTTGAGTCGCTAATTGATAAAGTTGACCGGGCTTAAATAAAATGATGTCACGGATCACTTGTTCCTCAGTCACCACATGAATCGAGTTAAGCCAGCTAAATAAAAAATTTTGCTCGTCAGGATTATCAGAATCAAACACATTATAGCGATTGACTACCACCTCATTAATCACAACTTCCTCATTCAGTCGTCTACTTGGTAGCTGTTCAACTTCATCAGCCAGCTTTAGGTCAAAGCCAGTTGCTTGTGAATTATTGGAAATCCAATGGCAATTGATTGGGGCGGTCACAGCAGAAAAACTCAAACTAGACAACAACAAACCAGCAATAGTGCCAGATACAAAATGTGAAATGTGACGCTCCTTGTGAAATCATACCAATTTGATTAAGTTTGTGATCTTGTTGTGCGCAGAAAAAATAAATGAATGTAAGGCGCTTGATTGAGCAATAGCCCACTATTGGGATTGAAAGCAACGCAATATTCGTTAATTTTAACCAGCACAAGTGAGCAATAACTTTGTCAGGTTGGTATCAATACCCAAAATAATGGCTAGCAGATCAACTTTAGTCAAGAGGTTATGATAGGATTAATCCATAATAAATAGCAATGAGTTCACAAAATATATGTTGAAATACCAAGTCATCCCCGTCACCGCGTTTGCCCAAAATTGTAGTATATTATGGTGCGATAAAACAAAAAAAGGCGCGGTAATCGATCCCGGTGGTGATGTCGAATTATTGTTAAGCTTCATTGAACAGCAGCAGCTTACCATTGAAAAAATCTTACTAACCCATGCTCACATCGATCATGCTGGCGGCACAGCGCAACTGTCAAAACAGCTTAGTATTACCATTGAAGGACCACAATTAGCCGATAAGTTCTGGATAGATGCCTTAGAGCACCAAGCGAAAATGTTTGGTTTTCCACCGGTCGATGGTTTCACTCCTAATCGTTGGCTCAACGATGGCGACATCGTTACCGTAGGTAATCACACCCTTAATGTTCTACACACGCCAGGACACACACCGGGGCATGTGATTTTTTATTCTAAAGAATTAAGCAAGGCATGGGTTGGCGATGTTATTTTTGCGGGCTCAATTGGTCGAACCGATTTCCCCCAGGGTGATCACCAAACTCTGATCAACTCAATTTGCCAAAAGCTTTGGCCGCTGGGTAATGAGGTTGAATTTATTTGTGGGCATGGCGAAAACTCAACGTTTGGTCAAGAACGCCGCTCTAATCCATTGGTCAGTGATCGGGTAACAGGCTTTTAAACGGGTAATACCGGTGTTGGTTTACCATCTTCGTCAACCGCAACAAAACTAAATGTACCAGTGATCGCCTTTTCACGGTGATCATGGTACATATCTTCAACATAAATATTCACTTCTACTTTCAAGCTTGTGCGGCCCACATGTACCACCTGACCGACCAACTCAACCAAACTACCACCAGGAATAGGATGCTTAAAATCGATCCGATCCGACGATACCGTCACCAAACGTTTACGACAAAAACGTGTGGCCGCGATAAAAGCCGCCTCGTCCATCCAAGAAAGTGCCTGTCCCCCAAATAAAGTATCATGGTGATTGGTATTAAACGGGAAAATAGCTTTAGTAATTCGCGCTTGGGAGTTTTCTAAACGGGCTAAAATAGCAGGATCGGTAATCATAATAGTTTCACAAAAGGGTAAAACGATATTATCCTTGGCTCAGGTTCAAATGCAAGTAATTGTCATTAATACGTTACACAGACACCACCTGTTCTCTGCGGTTTTTTGCTCTGCTATCCACTTAAGCTATGGTATTATCGAGGAAATTATCAAAGAGGATTTAAACGTGTCACTTTCAACGCTAACCCCGCAACCAGTCTGGCACTGGTTTTCTCAATTATGTAGCATCCCACACCCATCAAAATACGAAGAAGCCATCGCGCAACACATTGTAAAATGGGCACAATCCAAATCTTTAGCGGTTACCCGTGACACCGTTGGTAACATCATTATCAAAAAGCCAGCCAGTCCAGGTTATGAAAACCGTAAAGGCGTGATCATGCAGGCGCATCTAGACATGGTGCCGCAAAAAAATAATGATACCGATCACGACTTCTTAACCGATCCAATTTTGCCATACATCGATGGTGAATGGGTAACGGCCAAAGGAACCACCCTTGGTGCCGATAACGGCATCGGTTTATGTACTACCTTAGCAATATTTGGTGATAACACCCTCGAACACGGTCCACTGGAAGCCTTACTAACTGTTGACGAAGAAGCAGGCATGACTGGCGCTTTTGGTGTTGAACCCGGTTATTTAGACGGTGATATCTTATTAAACACCGACTCAGAAGACGAAGGCGAAGTCTACATGGGTTGTGCTGGCGGCGTTGATGCCAACATTAGATTCGAACTACAAACTGAAGCCATTCCTCAGGATCATAGTGGTTTTTGTATCGTGGTCGAAGGATTACGCGGCGGTCACTCAGGGGTAGATATTCATATTGGTCGAGGTAATGCTAATAAAGTCTTATCACGAGTGCTAAGCGAACTGAGTAAAAAACATCCATTACGCCTCAATAGTATCAACGGTGGCAGCTTACGTAACGCATTACCTCGTGAAGCCAGCGCCGAAATCGTTATTCCTAACGACTTAATTACCGAGTTTAAAGCTGACTTAGCAGAGCTTACCGCGACCATGCAACACGAATTGCGCGAGACAGAACCTGACCTAGCGGTATTTTTAGATCCAAGTGACGAAGCAGAAAACGTCATCACTGCTCAACTACAAACTAAATTACTCGCTGCACTTTATGCCTGTCCACACGGTGTATTTAGAATGAGTGATGAAGTGGAAGGCGTTGTTGAAACATCAAACAACCTTGGCGTCATCAAAACCCGTGGCAACGAAATATACATTCAGTGTCTTATTCGTTCACTAATGGATAGTCGTCGTATTGATGCACAAAACATCATCGAGTCAGTCTTTACCTTAGCCGGCGCCAGTGTTGAATTTACTGGTGCTTATCCAGGGTGGCAACCGGTTAGCGATTCACAAATCATGAACGTGGTACGGGATACCTACCAAGAAATGTTTGGTGAACTACCAAAAATCATGGTGATCCACGCGGGCTTAGAATGTGGACTGTTTAAAGACGCTTACCCAAATTGGGACATGGTATCTTACGGCCCAACGATTCGGTTCCCTCATTCACCGGACGAAAAAGTCAAAATTGATACGGTGGGGCGCTTTTGGGACTTAACGCTACAAATCCTAAGGAACATACCTCTAAAAGATTAGATTTTAGATTTAATGATAGAAAAGGCGCATTGTTGTGCCTTTTTCATTTTTATACACTGTTTACACCCATGCGACTAATAAGCTAAGATTAATTTAATTGTTTATTTTTCGCTTCATAACAGGGAGTTTTTAGTGAAAAACATCTTTGCCCAGCTACAGTATTTTAGTTTCGGATTGCTCATTTCGTTAGCCGCAATCACACCGGCCCAAGCAGACGACATCGAAGTCTACATCAACGGTGGCAGTGTCACCCCAAAAATCATGATGATTTTGGACACCTCGATGTCAATGGCTACTCACGTCTCAGGTAATGAGAGTCGGCTGACTCACATGAAAAGGGCGATGAAACAGTACATTGAACAGGCTGAAGATGTTCAAATTGGTTTAATGAGAATGAACCAGCTAAGCGGGGCAGTGATATACCCGGTCAGTGACTTAAATAAAATGGTCACCGAAAATGTAAAGGGATTTAATCGACCAATCTCAGCCAACAAAAANAATGCATACCAATTATCGGATGGTGAAGTAAAAATTGAAGTGCTAAAGATGAAACTCAGCCATATGCCGTTAAAAGATAGCAGTTATATCGGCTTAAGATTTACCAATATCATCGTCCCTAGAGGCAGAAAAATATCTAAAGCATACGTCGAAATATTCAGGCAAGGAGCTTGTGGCAAGAAAAATGGTAGCTGTAAGACAATTACCTTCACCATTAAAGGAGAAAAGACCGCGAATTCAACAGCCTTTCTCACCCAAAATTACAACCTCAGCGCAAGAGAACGAAACAGTACTTCAGCCACAGCAACAATCAATATACGAGATTGGTCGGCCGACAAAGAAACCTATACGCTTGATGGCTTAGCACCGGTGATTCAAGAAATTGTTAATCAATCCGGCTGGCGATCAGGAAACAATCTTAGTCTAATTTTAAATACCGCAGGTATTACCTCAGACGAACATAAAAAAATTAGCATTAAAACAGCATTGGGCAGATACAGCCCGACCTTATTTATCGAATTTCAAGATAGCTTAGTGCGGACAATTAGTGTGCGACAACAAATGATTGAAGCACTCGACAACCAAAAATTAACGTTTCACACCCCAATTGTTCCAACGCTTTATGAAGCAGCCAAGTATTTAGCCGGTGCAAATATTGATAGTTCTTTAACCGGACAGCTAACCTCAAGTCGTAGTGCGCTTGAGCGCGTAACAAAAGACAAACTGCATGAACGCATCCCGCACAAATTAAGCTACATCAATGGCACCGAGACTCATCAAAATATTTGTAGCAATAAAAATTTAAATTCAAAGGCTTGTGTCCATCAACGCCTAACTAATGCTGGTTTTTCACAGCCGCTACAATATAAAAGTCCAATCGTCGATACTTGTTCCGATGATTCGGCCAATATCGTGTTACTGACCGACGGTGAACCAAACCATAAAGAGGACTCAAACAGCACCGGTCATTGGTGGTACAACATGATTAAGGAAATTAAGACCGTTATTAGTCCAGCAACCTGTCCATCGGTTGATAGTGCCAACGGTTACCCTAAAACCTGTGGCGTGCGCTTAGCAACAAAGTTGCACGCAGGGATCAAAGTGAGAGGTGTTACTGACTTACAAAAAGTGACGTTATACACCGTTGGTTTTAATAATGACGATACCTTTTTGATTGAGCTAGCCAAGCAAGGTGAAGAAACCGATGAAGCAGAAAAGCGTTATTCAACGGCTAATAATAGTGATGAGTTATTCAAAGTATTTAAAAGTATCACTGGCTCAGTTGTTGGGAGAAACACCACATTAACTAACAGTGCTGCGTCAATTAGCAGCGACAATCGATTGAATAATAATAGCCGCTTATTTTATGCTTTATTTGAGCCTAGTGACAAAGATAGCTGGGTTGGGAATTTAAAACATTACACAATCAATGATTTAGGTCAGGTTATTGATAAAAACCTCAATATTGCTATCGACTCAGCTACTGGAATGTTTAAAGAGACAGCCCAAAGCGTGTGGAGTGCTGAAGTTGATGGGGCGGAAGTCGGTAAGGGCGGTGCAGCGAATAGATTACCAGCCTACCGCAATATCTACATTGATCACGTTAGCAACGGTGCTAACACAACAGTTAATCTAAGCGACAGTACTAAAAATAGCTTTAGTATAGAAGATTTTGCTGTTACCACAAATCATCGTAAAAATGCCTTAATCGATAGCATGCTTACCTCACAAAAAATGGCTGACCCACTGCATTCAATGCCAATTGAGGTTTCATATAACGTCGGTACGTTAATCTTCTTTGGAGATAACCAAGGTTATATCCACGCCATTAACGCAGATACGGGTGTTGAACAATATGCCTTTATGCCTAAGGAACTATTAAAAAATCAGCATAAAATTTCGCAAAACACTATTTCAAACAAACATATTTATGGCATGGATGGTGAGTTAACGTTTTGGAAAAAAGGTGGTAAAAAATACCTCTACAGCGGTATGCGCCGTGGTGGCTCAAGCTACTACGCTCTTGATATTACTAACTTCTATCAACCGGTAGTGAAATGGGAAATTACTCCAGATTCCCCCGGTTTTTCAAAATTAGGCCAAACATGGTCTAAACCAATTAAGGCTAAAATTAATTACAATGGCTCAATCCAGGATGTCCTGATTTTTGGTGGTGGTTACGATCCTCAACAAGACCTAGTCACTAAACGAACCGTAGACACCAAAGGTGGCGCAGTCTATGTCGTTAACGCTGAAACAGGCGCCATTATTTGGTCTAAAACAGACATGGCATATTCAGTGCCATCCAATGTTAGAGTGATCAGTACCAGTGGCGATAACATTGCTACTCAGTTTTATGTTGGCGATATGGGCGGGCAAGTCTGGCGTTTCGATATTGGTACGACTGATATCACCAGTAATAAAATAGCGGTATTGGCTATTGGAGACAAACAGGGAAACCGCCGTTTTTACCATGCGCCGGATATATCATTGCTCAAAGATGGTCAAACCTTAGCGATTGCGATTGGCTCAGGTTATCGTGCACACCCAAATAACGATGTCATTAATGACGAATTTTATGTGCTAAAACAACCATTATATACTCCAGCAACAAAAATAATCGAGAGATCTAATTTATACGACGCTACCGAAAATTTCATTGGCGTTGGCACCACTAGCCAAAAATTAACGGCCACTAGAACATTACAGTATAAAGAAGGCTGGTACATGAGTTTAAAGCGCAAAGGCGAAAAAGTGTTAGGGTCTAGTTTAACGTTTAAGCATTCGCTATGGTTTACCACCTATCAGCCAGGCCAGAGAATAGATGCCTGTAAACGCAAAAAATCAACAGCGCGAATTTATCGACTTAATATTGCCGATGCTACGCCAACCTACAAAGATACTGTACCTAGCGATCTTGACGGTAACAAAAGTTGCAGTCAGGTAAGTTGTGATACTGATGATCGTAGCACCGAACTAAAGTCAGCGATATTACCGCCAGAACCTAGTTTATTATCAATTGATAATACCAATATGATTAGTGTTGGCACCGAGAATTATCCAATCTCGAAACGAAAAGCGCGGAATATGTATTGGCGCACCGAAAAATGATAAAATTGCGTTAACAACGGTTGTGAAATTGACTTAAATAAGAGAATATTAGTCCAATATATCTAGTGTATTTTTATTTAGAGAGTCAAATGAGCGAAGAAGCCGTAAAAGTAACGAATTTTATTCGAAATATTATTGATAAAGACTTAGCCAGTGGCAAACGCAGCAGTGTTGTCACTCGCTTTCCGCCTGAGCCAAATGGTTATTTACACATCGGTCATGCAAAGTCTATTTGCTTGAATTTCGGTATTGGTCGTGATTATCAAGGCCAAACTAACCTGCGATTCGACGACACCAACCCACTAAAAGAAGACATCGACTTTGTCAATTCAATCAAAGAAGATGTTTCATGGTTAGGGTTTGAATGGGCTGGTGAAATTCGCTACAGTTCAGACAACTTCGAAGCGCTTTACAACTACGCCGTCGAACTTATTGAAAATGGCAAAGCCTTTGTCTGTTCACTCAATGCCGAACAAATGCGTGAATATCGCGGCACCTTGACCAAGCCAGGTCAAAACAGCCCCGATCGTGACCGCAGCGTAGCAGACAACCTGCAATTGTTTAAAGAAATGCGCGAAGGCAAGCATGAAGAGGGCACCTACAGTCTGCGTGCTAAAATTGACATGTTATCGCCTAACATCAAAATGCGAGACCCAATTATCTACCGCATTCGTTTTGTCGAACATCATCAAACCGGTAATGCATGGTGCATTTACCCAATGTATGACTTCACCCACTGCATTTCCGATGCGCTGGAAGGGATCACCCATTCATTGTGTACCTTAGAATTTGAAGATCACCGTCCATTATACGACTGGGTGCTCGACAACATTTCACTTGAATGCCATCCGCAACAAATTGAGTTTTCACGGTTGAATCTTGAATACACCGTTATGTCAAAGCGCAAGTTAGCCACCCTAGTGGCCGACAAACTTGTTGATGATTGGAATGACCCGCGCATGCCAACAATATCTGGCTTGCGTCGTCGTGGTTACACGCCAGCATCTATTGTCGAATTCTGTAAGCGCATTGGTATCACCAAACAAGAAAACACCATTGAAATGGGCGCATTAGAGAGCTGTATTCGTGAAGATCTCGACAGCAGTGCGCCGCGTGCCATGGCTGTGCTTGAGCCAATCAAACTGATTATCGAAAACTACCCACAAGATCAAGTTGAGCAGCTAACTGCGCCGAACCATCCAAAGGATGAAACCATGGGCACACGCCAAGTGCCGTTTACCCGTGAAATATTCATCGATCGTGCTGATTTCAGAGAAGAAGCCAACAAAAAATACAAACGTTTGGTTATCGACAAAGAGGTCCGTTTGCGTAATGGTTATGTGGTTAAAGCCCTGCGTTGTGACAAAGACGACAACGGCGAAATCACCACCATTTACTGTAGTTACGATCCAGAAACCTTAGGCAAAAAGCCAAGTGATGGTCGCAGCGTCAAAGGGGTTATCCATTGGGTGAGTGCTAGCGAAGGGGTTAAAGCCGAAATTCGTGTCTACGACCGATTATTCACCGTGCCAAACCCGGCAGCAAGCGAAGACTTTGCCACTGTGATCAACGACCAATCTTTAGTAGTTTATGCTAATGCCATGGTCGAACCGTCGTTAGTGACCGCCAAAGCGGAAGTGGCTTACCAATTTGAACGTGAAGGTTACTTCTGTGCCGACAACAAAGACAGCAGTCCTGAACACCTAGTGTTCAACCGTACCGTTGGCCTACGAGATTCATGGGCCAAACAGCAGTAACTGTTGCTTTAAGGATAAAGCTTTAACTATTTGTTAAAGCTTTTAATTGCATCTTGATAGCAGGCTTCTAATAATTGCCACACATTGTGCCAATAGAACTTTTCAATGGTCTTTAAACCTGTCGCTACCATCTGTTCACGACACACCTCATCATTAAGCAACGTTAACACATGTGTGGCTATTTGTTCTGCGTCGCCAACTTCCACCAAAAAAGCATCTAATTGATGGTTAACCAGCTTAGGAATACCACCCACATTAGTACTAACTACAGGTGTGCCACAGGCTAACGACTCAATAATTGAATTGGGCGTATTATCAATCACACTGGTGTTGATCATCACATCAGCACTTTTATATAAATTAGCGATTTGTGCAGGCGACAAACGACCGGTAAAGGTCACTTGCTTGCTCAACCCCAACTGCTCAACCAATGTCTCTAACATCGCTTGCTCAGGGCCTGTTCCCGCAATTGATAATCGGACATTATCTACTTGCTTAGCCACTAACGCAAAAGCATTAATCGCCGTGGTAACATCATAAATCGCTTCTAAATTACGGGTCACAATAATATGCGGACTATCAGCAGATAAACAACGGTTCTTTGGATTAAACAAGGTATGGTTTAGGACGTTAGGCACCACAACCGCGTGTTGTTGAAACCGACCAAACACTTCCTGTAAAAAAGGCGAGGGCACCACAATTTGTTGCACATGTTTCAAGGTTAAATGAACCCAAAACCACGACTTATCAAAAAAATCTTGGGCATAACCACCCCGATAATTAATTACTACCGGGCGGTTATATAAGCGAGCAATCATAATAGCCGGCGCAGCAAACAAATGCCAAGACCAACCAGAATTCGCCATAATGTGCACAACATCAGCACTTTTTAACTGCTTAAACAGCGAAACGATATAAAATAACAACCGAAAAAATGCCCGAATCACCGGAAGTTTAGCCACCCATGCGGGCTTGTAATCACTATTAACGCGTACAATATCAACATCAATCGCTTGCTCAGCTAAAAATTTCGATAACTGCAATGTTTGATTCGCCATACCACCGGCAGGTAAAGGTAAAGGACCAACAATAACAACTTTTTTTATTTGTGACACAACCATAAATCCCTAATTATCCTTAACCGTGGGACGAGGTAGCGTAGCCACCACAATCACCAAACATAAAATACTAATAAACATCAACGCAATCGCTGGCGACTGTAACGAAAAATCGACCGTCGAATGCAAAATCATATGAATAATTGCAATGGCACAACCAAAAGCAATTCCCTGAAATAATGGTGTCTTTCGTTTAACCATCACCTTAAACGCCAACCACAAGCAATACAACATCATCAGCCCCAGTAATAGGGTCATTGGCACACCAAGCTCCACCGCAAACTGAATGTAATCATTATGGGCATGATCATAAAAACCAGAATAAACCTCAGGATGATAAGACGGGAAAGTCGAATAAAAACTGCCACCACCGGTGCCAAATATCGGGTAATCGGCAATAATCGGCAAAGAGTCGCGCACTACTTCATCGCGGGTTTCCGACTGAAAACTTGTTTCGGCCAAACGCTGCTTAACTTTTTCTACCCCAAAAATAGAACCAATCAAAATTAAATCTAGCACAAAAAAGCTTACAATCAGCCAGCGTAAACTGCGTGGCGGCCGATTATAAAAAAACAATGCAAACAAACTTACCAACGCCAACGCAATAAAAAAGGCCGAATTACCCATTCGTGAACGGGTTAAAATCAACCCAATAATCATAATAATTAAACTCAGGCGGATCACCATTTTCGGGCTAAGCATCAGCGCCATTAAATCTCGTACCTGATGGCGCAACCGTGTACTGCCTGCACTTAGCGATAATTGACTGACCAGCAAACCAATGCCAACACCCAAGGTAAGGGCTAAATAATTGGCCATCTGGTTTTGATACATAAACGTACCCTGTGTGCGGTCGGTATATTCCACCCCAAACACTGGACTAAGCATCCCTGGGTTTAAATTAAGCCATGCGCCGTACATCGCCTGAAACAAGCCACACAAGACAATAACCACCGAAAAATTAAACACTCGCTGGCTTGAGTCAACGTAACAAAATACCAACACCGCAAACAGAGTAAAGGCTAAGCTTTTAAGCAACATAATGTGGGTTAAAGAGGGATCAAACGTCAGGTTAGCGCCCAGTTGCAGTGTTAGCCAACCGCAAACCGAAATCAGAGGAATTAACACTGGCCATGCTTGGCGCAATGGCAACAACGAACGTTGTTGTTTTAAGCAATAATAGACATGAACAATAAATAACAAAAACACCGAAAAGCTAATCGACGAACTCGCCCAAATCCGATTTGCCCCTAAAGGAATAGGTGCGTAAAACAAAATAAAACACAAACAGCCAAAAATAAAATTGTTCAAACCAGTCCCTAGTCCACTTAATAAATCACCAACAACAAACCAAAAAAAAGATCCCGAAGGATCTTTTTAGCAATACCTCAAAGTGGGTATTACAAGCCGCCAGAAATACCACCCCAGCCGCCGCCATGACCTGGGCCGCCACCTGGGCCACCTGGGAATGGGCGAGGAGCACCAGGAACTCGGCCACCAGGGACACGACTTCTAGAACGAGTTGTTGCCGCTGTTGCGCTTCTTGTCGGTAATGCTCTTGCTTTGCTGCTTGGTGCAGAACGTTTAGTTGGCAATACTCTGATTGCACGTGCAGGAGCTGTTTTTACAACATTAGCTGTTGCGGCACTCACACGAGCTGCTGGTGCTGCCACAGCAGAAGCTGATACTGCTGCTGTGGCAACTGCAGCGAGTAATAGACTCGCAAAATTTAGTCTTTTCATCGAGAATCTCCATTTCAAAAAAATAATTATGGCTATGCTAACTGAATTGGTGAATAAATACACGCTTTTTGTCGTTCTTTTTCAATTAAATGTTGAGCTGGTTGAATATAATTTCCCTGCACGCCATCACAGTTAAGTTCAACCAGCATCTTTAAGCTCGTTTCATTCTCAACATGACTACACAACACCTTAATCCCAACACCATGTCCAATTTGAGTAACCGCCTGAATAAAATGATTGTTCTCAGGATTAGAGTCTAAATCACGAATATAAGCGCCATCAATCTTTAAATAATCAATGTCCAAGCCCTTTAAATATTTAAACGAGGTAAAACTAGAGCCAAAGCGCTCAATACAAATCTCGAAATCAAAACGTTTGGTCATCTGAATAAACTGCATACTAGACTCAACCGACGCCAACACCGCATCTTCATTCACCTCAAACACAATCTTTGGTAAACGGTCACTATAATCTAAACAAAAATGAGCCAACCAATTCCTAAAATTATCATCATGGAGCGATTGATGGGTTAAATTAACCGCCACCTTAACCCCAGGGGCAAAGCAATTCATTTTAGACAAGGCCACTAACACCAACTTATCGAGCTGCTCCGACTTATTTAATCGCTCGGCCATCGCATAAAGTTGATTATTGGCAACACTCTGATGTTGAGAGAAAAACTGAGTAAATAACTCATAATACAAAATATTATCACTGTGACTGTCACGAACCGGCTGAAACATAAATTTGACATCATTTTCAGCCACGATCTGATCAATTAATCCCGACCATTCGTGCAAACCATGAGAATCAGCAAAGCTGGTATCATTATAAACATCACCTTCTTTTAGAGACGACGTTTGCTGAGTTAACAAGGTATCTAACCGTGCCAACAGCTCAGAAGAACAATCATGCTTATTAAAAGAAGTCGCAATGATTTCACCAAACCCCTCGGGATAGCCAGCAGAGTGTAGGGCGCAAAACTTAGCATGAAGACCTTCACACATGGTTTTAACGTCGCTACAGGTGTCTTTAATGGTAAAGAAGAAAGAGCCGCCAGCCACACGATAAATTTTAGCGCTACCAAACTCCTTAAACTGCCGGCTAATAATCTCAGTGGCAAACTGAACATATTCATCGCCGGCTTGATAACCCAAGTTATTATTAATCACTTGCAACGAAGGCAACTGCACCAAACCAAAGGTAGCGGTATCATCACTGCTCATTTCAGCGCAGTCGGCCTTAAACTGACTGTCGAAGGCACGGCGATTGCCCAAATTAGTTAAGGCATCAACATAAACATCTTTATTCAACCGTTCGGCATGCTTGCTCATTTGATCAAAGGTTTTGTGTACATTAGTTACCATGGCATTCATGGCCCGCACCACCGCCTGCAACTCTCGGGTTGATGGTATCTCTTTAATTAACGGAAAATCTTTTTTACACACCGCCAGGGCTTGATGCTCTACTTTATCTAACGGGTCGAGTACCGAGCGTAAAATAAAATAAGCCCCCAACAAAGCAAACATACAAACAACCAAAATCGAACTGAGGTTTCTTATTGCATGCTGCCACAGCGTTAAATAAGAAGTACCCGCATGGCTTTTTAAACTGAGCTTGCCAGCAATGCGCCAGCCATCATTAATTTCGGTAGTCATGACCGGTGGTGATAAAGAAAACAGCTTAATAAACCAAGCCGGAACACCTTCAATCTTCATTTCATTATGTTGGCTCACTAACACCTTGTTATCGAGATCGGTTAACACCACCGCTTCATAATAACCCGACTCAAAAATAGCGTGAATCATGGTTTCGGCAATCACAATGTTTTCTTCGTCAACATAGGGGGCAATCGACAGCCCTAAACTCGTCGCCGCGTCTTGGGCATGAGTGGCCATTTGATCGTTTAAATATTGACGAATGGTCGAGATGCTAGCCCACAAAGAGCCCAAAAAAGCAACAACCGTAATGGCAATGACCAATCCATAGAGCTGTGATCGTAAACTCATTCCAGATCTGGGTTGATTTGACGTCATTGATTCATCCTGTTAGCAATCTTATGTAGAAACTCCACCTTAAATTATAGAACACTAAATGTACCCTATAATTTAAGAGCCTAATACTAAAGGAAAACAAGTAATAAATGATAGTGATTTTTGATAAAACATCCAAAATCATTAAAAATTACCTCATACTTTAATCGTATATTAATGAAGTGAATAACGGTGAAAAAGAGCTAATAAATGATGCGGAAACCAAAAAATAGACTATATAGGTACTATTTTTACCCTAAGTTGTAAAATGTAGCGCTTAAAATCATCAAAATGCTTTCTTATTGATTTTTGCTTTTTATAAAATACTCCTAAAGTACTGTTTTTTCAATGTTGTGTTTAAGCAATGCTAATATATACTTACGTTTCTGAAAAGCTGGTTTGAAAGCCGCTAGTTTCATATAGGTATAGGGATATAATAGGTAATCACATGCTATTTCCTATGGCTGTAATTCAATGTTATCAAAGGAAATGAAAAGTGAACGTTAAAAAAGCTGTCTTACCGGTTGCTGGTTTGGGAACGCGTATGCTACCAGCCACTAAAGCCATTCCAAAAGAAATGCTACCGATTGTCGACCGCCCACTTATTCAATACGTTGTTAACGAAGCCGTAGCCGCTGGCATTAAAGAAATAATTTTAGTGACTCACAGCAGCAAAAACTCGATCGAAAACCACTTTGATAAAAGCTTTGAATTAGAAGCAACCCTCGAAGCACGCGTAAAACGTAGCCTACTGGCGGAAGTACGTGCCATTATCCCAAAAGGGGTCACGGTTATTTCAGTGCGCCAAGCCCAACCATTGGGACTAGGCCATGCAATATTAACGGCACGACCAATTATTGGTGACAACCCATTTGTGGTGCTATTACCCGATGTTATTATCGACAAATATCAAAGTGATCACCGCATCGACAACCTAGCCGAAATGATAAAACGCTTCGACCAAACACAACATAGCCAAATAATGGTTGAGCCCGTACCACAAGAGCAGGTCAATCAATACGGTGTGGTCGATTTAGACGGTGTCGCGATTACACCTGGACAAACCACTAAAATTATCGACATGGTCGAAAAACCAGAAATTATTGATGCCCCAAGCAACTTAGCCATTACCGGTCGTTATGTGTTGTCATCGAAAATTTGGGATCTATTAGCTCAAACCGCACCTGGTGCTGGCGGCGAAATCCAACTAACCGACGCCCTGCATCAATTGCGCGAAACCGAAATCCTCGAAGCCTATCACCTTAAAGGCAAGTCACACGATTGTGGCTCAAAAATTGGCTACATGATGGCAAATATTGAGTACGGACTTAAATCAAGCAACCTTGGCGATGAGTTTAATGCCGCGCTGCGCAGCTATTTAGCCATTGAAGATGCTAAAAACTCAGTAAAACAACAATTAAAAGCTTAAACAGACGGAATGAAAAATGACAATTAAAGTACTAAGTGTCTTTGGCACCCGCCCCGAAGCCATTAAAATGGCGCCGTTAGTGCATGCCTTAAATAATGATCCAGCAATTGATGCAAAAGTCTGTGTTACCGCACAGCATCGTGAAATGCTTGATCAAGTGCTTAATTTGTTTGAAATTTTCCCAGATTATGATTTAAATATCATGAAGCCAGGACAGTCGTTAGAGCAAGTCACTACTAATATTTTATTGAATCTAAAACCGGTGTTAGAGCAATTTAAGCCAGACATTGTGTTGGTTCATGGTGACACAGCAACCACTTTTGCCACTAGCCTAGGTGCTTATTATCAACAAATCCCGGTAGGGCATGTTGAAGCGGGTTTACGCACTGGCAATTTATATTCGCCGTGGCCAGAAGAGGGTAATCGTAAGTTAACCGCAGCGATTGCTCAGTTACATTTTGCACCGACTCAAGTGTCAAAAGATAATCTGATAGCGGAAGGCATTAGTGAAAGCCTGTTAGAAGTCACAGGCAATACAGTAATCGATGCATTGTTTATGATTAAACAAAAACTTGCAAATGACAGTGATCTTAATGGCACCCTAAAATCACTATTCCCAATGTTAGACCCAACTAAAAAATTGGTACTAGTAACAGGACATCGCCGCGAAAGTTTTGGCGGTGGTTTCGAACGTATTTGTGAGGCATTAGCTGAAATAGCGATTAAACATCAAGATGTACAAATCCTTTATCCGGTGCATTTAAATCCAAACGTGCGTGAGCCTGTTAATCGTATTTTAAAAAATGTCGATAATGTTTACTTAATTGAACCACAGGATTATTTACCGTTTGTTTACTTAATGAACCAATCACATATTATCTTAACCGACTCTGGTGGCATTCAAGAAGAAGCACCAAGTTTAGGCAAGCCAGTGTTAGTGATGCGCGACACCACTGAACGACCAGAAGCAGTTGATGCCGGAACCGTCAAACTGGTTGGTACAGACAAACAAACGATTATTGACGCGGTAGAGCTGCTACTAACTGATGATAAAGAATATAGTCGCATGAGTCGTGCCCACAATCCATACGGCGATGGTGACGCGTGTCAACGCATCGTCAATAAAATTAAGCAGAAATTTAGCTAACACACACAATTATTGGAATGGCTTATCTAAGAACAAGCTATTTTATTGCACACAATTTAAGGATTAAAATGAGCTTTAAAAAAGTATCAGTTATCGGACTAGGTTACATCGGTTTACCAACAGCGGCGGTGCTGGCCTCTCGAGGTTTGCAAGTGATTGGTGTTGACGTTAATCAAAAAGCAGTAGACACCATCAATGCCGGTAAAATTCACATTGTTGAACCCGATCTCGATATTGTGGTGCGCAGTGTTGTGTCGACAGGCAATTTAAAAGCCACGACAATACCAGAAGCCGCTGAAGCTTTCATGATTGCGGTACCAACACCATTTTATGCCTCTGACGATGGTAGCCACCGGCCAAATCTTTCTTATATTGAATCAGCGGCAAAAGCCATTGCCCCGGTATTAGAGAAAGGCAATATCGTTATTCTTGAGTCAACCTCACCGGTTGGCACTACAGAGAAACTAGCTGCTTGGCTTGCGATAGAGCGCCCTGATCTTACTTTTCCACAACACAAAGGTGACAGCGCCGACATTAAAGTTGCTCATTGTCCTGAACGTGTATTACCTGGTTATGTATTACAAGAATTAGTCTCAAACGATCGCGTGATTGGCGGCATGTCAAATGCTTGTAGCGAACGCGCAGTGGAACTCTACAAAACATTTGTTCGTGGCGATTGTATCATCACTAATGCCCGTACAGCAGAAATGGCCAAATTAACCGAAAACTCATTTCGTGATGTCAACATTGCCTTTGCTAATGAATTATCAGTGATTTGTGACAAACTAAAAATTAATGTATGGGAACTGGTAAAATTAGCCAATCGTCACCCACGAGTTAACATCTTAAATCCTGGCCCTGGTGTTGGCGGCCACTGTATTGCCGTTGATCCTTGGTTTATCGTCGACAGCTGTCCAGACGAAGCCAACATTATTCGCCAAGCCCGTTTAACTAACGACGCTAAGCCACATTACGTGATCGATCAAATCACCAAAGCAGCAGACGAATTCAAACGCCCAGTTATCGCCTGTTTAGGCCTTGCATTTAAAGCAGACATTGATGACCTGCGTGAAAGCCCAGCACTACAAATAGTAGAAGAGTTGGTCAAAATGGATATCGGTCAAATTATTGCTGTTGAACCAAACGTTCAAGCTATTCCAGATAACCTAGTGCAAGCGGGTGTTGAACACGCTTCACTAGAAACAGCGTTAGAAACAGCTAATGTTATTGTCGTGTTAGTGGATCACAAAGAGTTTAAAGCGGCAGATAGAGCACAGTTTGCAAAGAAAGTAGTGATTGATACGCGTGGGATAGTTTAGGTTATTATAATTAACTCTATGAGTATTAAGTCTAAATTTAAAATTAATAACTTTAAAGATTACTTGACGACAAGCATTGGTGTTGCTTGTGCTCAACTTATCGCTATTTTTAGTATTCCGTTTATAGCTAAAATAAGTGGACCAGAAGTATTTGGTGAATATAATTATATTCTTTCATTAATTACAATGTTTGCTGTGATTTCATCTTTAAAATTGGAATTAACGGTTTTTACGATAAATGAAAGAATACGTAGATACCTCCCGTTTGTTTATCATTTGGTAACAATTTCGGGAAGTTTATTGCTGACAGTTGCTTTGTTGTTTTTTAGTGAAAGGATTAATTTAGAATCTGCTGTAGTACCACTATCAATAGCATTAGTAATATACAGCTTATCACTTAATGAATTTTTCATTCAGAACAATATCCGTGATGGCCAATTTAAAATTAACGCAATGTTTAGGCTGCTGCGTGCCTCTTTATTGCCCATTATATTTTATAGCGTTTATTTAATGGATATTGTTACCCCTTACTCAATATTATTGAGTTTAGCACTGTCAAATATCCTACCTATAACTCTGCTAAGATATTATTTACCATCTAAATACCACCCATTGGTTAATCTTAATAATATTAAAGAGGTTTTTTTTGCGGCTAAACACACAATACTTTTTATGGTCCCTGCTCATTTTTTAAATAGATATTCTGCAAATGTTTTTATTTTGACTAGTGGTTTTTTTGCTAATGAGGTGGTGGGTATAGCAATGTATGCTTTGGTTGCTAAAATTTTACTTGCCCCAGTAAGTATTTTTACATCAGCGATGTCAGATGTCGTGAAACGAGAAATATATGTTTCGCCAATTAATGGGCTAAAAAATTATCTTAAAATAGCGATTATTACGGGGTGCTTCGGAGTAATAGCTATGTTCATTGTTTTCTTTTTCTCAGACGATATACTTTTATTGGTTATGGGAGAGGAATGGGTTGTAGCTTCATCTTATGCAATAGCATTATTACCTATATTTTTTGTCACACTTGTGTTTTCACCATTAACACATACATACATTATTCTGAAAAAACAAAAAATCGATCTCATTTGGCAAATTTTTCATGCTGTTTTTGTTTCAATGGCACTATATATAGGGTTGAGTATGAGTACGTTAGCTGGTGTATGGTTTTATTCCATTGCCGCTAGTATCTCTATATTTATTTCATTCTGTGTCTGTATTTATTTAATTGTAAGGGTGAATGAACAATGAATATAATAGAGATATTAAAACAATCAAAATCTTATGGTAATTGTTATTTTTATTTCATTTTAGTCTTTCTATTTAATCTTGTCGTAGTTGGCCCCCTTGCTAGCTATTTAGGGGCTGATATTTTTTTATGGTTGGGGCGCTCACTTTATTGTTTGTTGTTTATTGCTTTTTTAGTGCCCAATCTACACATAGCTTTAAATAATAGACTTTTTTTTCTTATTACAGCTATGGGTATACTTATTGTTTTTTGTTTTATCCTAACACCAAGTGTAGCTCTACAGAAAGTGGCATTTAAGGATTATATTATCCCATTGATTACTTTATTCTCAGTTTTATATATTAAAATTGATGAGAATAAAGCAAAAAATATCTATCAATTTGTTCGCTGGATTTCGTTAATTCAATTGCCATTTATCATTCAGCAATTCTTTTTTCAGGCGCACTCTTCTACAGTAAGGGTTGTAGATTGGGATCTAATATCTGGGACTTTTGGTTTTAATTCGAATGGCGGCGGAGGCAATAGTGCAGGCTTTGTACTTTTTCAAATGTTCGTATTGACATTGATTTTTATAAAATATAAGAAACAAGTATTAGAACGAATTGATTATATCGCTTTAATTTGTATATTTATTACCATCTTAATGGCAGAAACCAAAATATTTATCATCTTATTCTTACTTATGATTTTTTCTGTTTATAGTCTAAGACAATTATTTCGAATATCAACGTTGAGTAAAGTACTACCGTTAGGGATATTGGTTGTAGCTCTTATGTTGAATTTTTATAAATCCAATACATTTGATACGTCAGAAGGGCAGACGACATCTGACTATGTTGAGAAGGTTTATAATGACTATTTTGAAAAAAAAGTCATTAATTATGAAACGGGTGAAGTTGGTCGCAGCATGGCTATTATTTACTGGATTGAAGAGCAACATACCAATGGGTGGCCAATTGAAAGTTATATAGGTTATGGTTTAACTACATCTAAATATTCCAATAGCCATTTAGTAGAAGCTGAATCATTTGGCAGCTATATTAATTTTGCTAGTAGTCAACTCTCAATATATTTATGGGATATTGGGATTATAGGGGTGTTATTATTCTACTCTATTATTTTATTGTTTTTAACAAGAACAGTTTTACTATTAAGAATAACAGTGAGTCCCTATCTGTACTATCTGCGAACCGCTGCATTATTTGCTTTCTTCGCTAGTTTAATTTACCCGCTATATAGTACTACTTTACACTCTAGTTCCATAAGTCAAATTATTTATTTAATTTCATTTATGTCTATTTTTACTTCCTTAAAGGCAAAATGTGAATAATGAAACCTATTCTGACAATAGTTTGTTATAACCAGTTTGGTTACTTAACTGATACATTTGAGTATTGTAAATATTTTTCGAAGGAATATCAAATAGAGTATATCTGTATTGATTCAGGCCAGCAAAAAGTAGCGATGGAATCAGTCAATGTTATTTACTTCAGTACTGAGAATAAAGGGATACTAAAGTGGCTACAGTTTATGCTTTTTGCGCAGAAAAGTGTACGAACTGACTCAAAAGTATTGTTTATCAAATATTCTCTTTTTTGTTCTGTGTTATCGATGAAATATCGTGATATTGCGATATTCGATGTACGTACAGGCTCGGTAAAAAAGAATAAGCACAGGAGAAACCTTGAAAATTTTCTCATCAGAACAGAATCAAAGTTCTTCAAATATAAAACTGTAATTTCTCAAGCCTTGGCAAAGTTATTGCTTATAAAGGAGTATCAGTTACTACCTTTAGGAGCACATAATAAAGAAGTAAGAAACAAGTTATTTAATAAGCATGAAAAGATGTCGTTGTTATATATAGGTACTTTTTCAGGGAGAGAACTGCATAATATTTTGCTCGGTTTAAGCCTGTTTCTGAATAAAGAACCAGATGCAAATAACATTGTTTTGAATATGGTCGGCGATGGATATGGTAATGAATTAGAGAAATTAGAGTTATTATCTAATCAGTTGAGATTGTCAGATCATGTTATATTTCATGGTCGTGTTCCTTATGAACAAACAGGAATATTTTTTGAAGAATGTAATGTTGGAATATCATATGTACCTAAAACGGTATATTTTGATGCACAACCCGTAACTAAGACATATGAGTATTTAACAGCAGGCATGCCAATAATAGGTACGTCAACTAGTGAGCATCTTAACCTAATTAATTCACCAGCATTAGGCGAGCTTTGTGATGATAATCCAGAATCGTTTGCTGAAGCTTTACGGATCATCTCTCTCTCATTTAGTCAATATGATTCAGAATTGATTAAAGATAAGTCTAAAGCATGGAGTTGGGAACATGTATGTAATAACTTGAATGTTTTTGTTAATAATATTGCCAATAACAAATAAACATTCCTTATTTATTCTGCACGTTACGGAGATATAAGTAAGGTGTGTATTAATGCTGTTACCTACCCTTTGATATCTAGTTGTAACTGAACCTACAAAACGCTATATGTTGGTAGTTAAATGGGTACAGATTATATTCATACTTGTGGCTATATAAATAGAATTTATAGGAGATTTTTATTGCTGACAGTAGCGTTAAGTTATTTCTTAAAAAATTAATTTTTAATTAATAATTTAGTTAAATCTTGGTAAAGAATTTAATTTTAAATGAATTATAAAGTAACATTAAAATGGATTGATAATGAAAATAATAATTGTAGGTTCTGGGCCCCAAGCCTTTTTTATGTTAAATATTTATAAGCAGATAGCTGATGTAATCGAACTCGTATATCTTAATACTAAAGTTGCAACTTTTTCAAATGTACCAAATAAAAAGAGTTTTTTTAGTGATAAGAAGCAATTAAGTGATTACCTTTTAGCTGCTATTAATTCAGGATATTGTATTTATTTTGCTGGGGGAATGGAGATTCAGTCTGTTTTAGAAACTAGCCCAGAAATTTTTGATTGTGAAAAAGTTCAACCAAATAAACTTAAAGCGTTAGTTACCTTTATAAGTAAAGAAAAAACATATATACAAGCAAAAAATATAGGTATTAATACATTGCCAAGTCTTAAATTGACAAAGTTCTTATGCTCAGAACTAGTATTTGATGGACCTTATTTTTTAAAATGGGACGAAGAAAACGTTAATCCTCAATTCAGTCACTTTAAAACACAAATGTTAGTAACAAAAGAAGATGTAGTCTCCTTTGTGGATATATTTGATAATGAAGCAATTAATAAATTAATCATTCAGAAATATATAAGGCTTAGTAAGGGAAGTAATATCTCTTATCTTGGTTATTACAATCAAGGCTCTCATGTTTTTGGTATGTTAGGTCAACAACTTTTGCAGTTTCCTGTCGGTATTACTGCATACCTTACTGAATATCATGGACATAAAAAATCAGAGCTTACCAATGTAGCTATCAGACTTATTGAATCTGTAGGATTAACAGGCTTTTGTGAAGTTGAGTTTATTGTTGATAGCTTAACTAATGAATATTATTTGCTAGAAGTTAACCCCCGACCTTGTGGCTGGGCAAGTGCATTGTTAGGTAAATTTGAAAATGTAGCGGCAATGATCGCGGATAATACGACAATGCCTATTAATAAGAATAATTCGGTAGAGTGGATAAATATCTTACGATACTTAAAGGCAACATTACAGAAAGGTATTATATGCTTTGTGATCGCACTTTTTAAAATCCCGTTTATCAAATGCTACGATGTGTTTTCTATATTAGATTTAAAACCATTTCTGTCACAATTTAGAGCAAAAAAATAATATGAAACTAATCAATAGTGTGAAGTATGATGGGGTTAATAATACTCTACGAAACCTCTTTAGTTTTTTCAAGAGAATAACCTATGGTCAATCAATAACAGCCTTATTAAGGGTTAAAATACCTGTTCATCCAGAATTGAATGATAATTTAAACCTGGATGGTCTAGAGATAAAAAAAATTAATAATATCAAAGCGGATAATTTGCTGAATTTAAATTCAAGTCGATTTGATAAATGGCTTAAGAGTGGTTCACATCTATATGTAGCGAAAATTAACGGAATTATTGTTGCTTATACAGTTGTGCATTTAAATAAATATGTTATCGGTGGTGTAGGAACAGTTAATCTAAAAGAGAAAGAAAGCATTTGGATCGGCCCAACATTTGTTCACAAATTATTTAGATCACAGGGGATTAATAAGAAGTTAATTAATTATACTATGCAACAATATAGTAGTCGAAAAAAATTCGCATTTACATCTGCAAATGTAAATAATATTAACTCAATAAAGTCTTTCATAAGAAATGGTTTTGAACTAAAAGATGTTTTTATTTGTACATATAGATTAGGAAAACAAAATTTAGTGAGGTTAGTTGGAGATGAATAACTACATTTTAACCTTTGATTATGAATTGTTTGGTAGCGGTAAAGGGTGTGTTATAAAACATTTAATTAATCCTACCAATAAGATTTTAAAGGCTCTAGATAAAGAAAATGTTAAAGCAACTTTTTTTGTTGAACAACTTGAACTTGATGCGATTATGGCGTTGCAGGATAGATACCCGCGTGACAGCCAAGAGTATAAAAACGCAAGAATGATAAAAGATCAAGTATTAGATTTAGCTAAACGGGGTCATGATGTTCAGCTTCATCTTCATCCCCAGTGGTATGGTGCTAAATATAAGGATGGTAAATGGCAACTTAATTTTAATTGGTGGCGTTTTTCATCGTTACCTTATCGTACACAAGATGATGGAACCCCTGGTAAATTTGATTTGATTCAGCAAGGGAAATCCTCGCTTGAAACACTCATTAAAACTGTTAACCCTGAGTACAATTGCATTGCTTTTCGAGCTGGAGGATACAACGTAGGGTCAGATCCTGATTCACTGCAGGCTTTACTGGATAATGGTTTTATGATCGATTCATCTGTTTGTCCTGGTTACTTTACTTGGGATAAACTATGCCAATATGACTATACCCAAGTAAGTCACTATATCTCTTATTGGGGCTCTGATATTTGTTTGTTGTTTCCTGCTGTCAACCCGAAAAGCGGAAGCGTGTATCAATTGCCTTTGTTGACGATGATGTCTACTTTTCAAACTAAACTAAGTTTCGCAAGGGTTTTTAACCAAATAGTTAACAAAAGGTATAAAAGCACTGGGTTTTCTCAAAAAAATTACGTGCCTGTATTAAGTAGTACGGAAATTACTGCTAATAGTAATTTTGACTTATGTTTGTCTAGTCGGAGTGAGATTCGATTTTTTGAGCAAAAAATAAAATCACAATACGCTAATTCAAACACTAATGAGTTTATTACTCTAATTGGTCACCCTAAAGATTATAATGTTTTTTCAGCAATGCCGCGGATTTTAAAAAAATTACGAGAACAAAATGTAATCACTGTGGTGGATTTTTCAAAGGAAATAGTTAATGCCCAATAGTATTGTTTTTAAATTTTTGAATAATAAGACAAAATCACTAGAACGTTTGGGTGGCACTATTATAATTATAGGACTAGTTAGCGAGAATGAAAAGTGAAAATATATATCCCATTTTTATCTCAGTACACTCGACATGGTGGCGTCACTCAGTTTTTATCTAATTTTATAGTTTCGAATTTAGAGGCTGATTCTGATGTGGAAATATTTGATCATATGGGGAAGGTGAAAATAAATTCTTCTGTTAGTACATTTGGGGGATTTAGACTTGTCAAAAGAAAATTTTTAATTATGTATTACATGTTGATTTTTCCAAAAAAAATTAAAAAAATGGATCACATATTTTTAAACCCATCACTTGGTAAAAATTCAATGATGCGGGAGATGTTTTACGCGAAACATTGTGTCGACAATGGAATTTTATTTTCAATGTTTTTTCATGGTTGGAGTTGGGACTTTGCTGATAAATTAGATTCAAATGAAAAATTACGTCATAAATACTGTAATTTAATGAATGCAGCGGCTAATGTTTTTGTTTTAGGTAATGATTTTAAAAATAAACTTATTGAATGGGGGGTAAGTTGCGAAAAAATTCACTTAGAAATGACAACTGTCAAAGATGATTTTATTCCAAAAAATATCATAAATAATATTAGTGAGAATCAGTTAGATATATTGTTTTTAGGGCGAGTAGTTAAAAATAAAGGGGTTTATGAAGCAGTTAATGCTTTTAAAAAGCACTTAGAGCATTCGCCTAATAGTAAGTTTGTCGTTGCTGGTGACGGTGATGAGCTTGCTGCTTTAAAAAAATATGTAAAAGAATATCACATCCCTAATATTACTTTTGTAGGTTTCGCAAACGAAGAAATTAAAAAAGATTTGTTATTACAAAGTAATGTTTTTTTGTTTCCGTCTTATTCCGAAGGTATGCCTATAAGTATATTTGAGGCGATGGCTCATGGTTTAACTATAATTACTAGACCTGTAGGTGGCATACCTGATTTTTTTGACGATAAAATGGGTTTTATGATTGATTCTTTAGAGCCTGAAGATTTCACTGATGTATTAAATCAAATAATAGAAGATAAAAGTCTTAGAGCTGAAGTCGCTGCGTACAATCATGCTTATGTCAAGAAAAATGTCAGTGCTAGTGTTGTCGGGCAACGTATTATTTGTCATATGAAAGATTGTATGTAGATGCTAACTTTATTTGTAGGTATTTGAATGAAAATAGAAAATATTAATCAGAGATTGTTAGCTGAAGCAACTGTAAATAACTTCACAGGTCAAGATCCTTTCGATAGCTTAAATAGTCGTTTTTTTTCAGTTGCTCCAAGGTTGAAAAAAGGGCTGTTTGGCTTAGCGTGGATTCAGCTAAATAAGCGTTCTATTATTAATATTCGCCCGTTGTTAGGGGTGCCAGCAATGCGAAATCCTAAAGGCATTGGGCTGTTTATTTTAGGGTTGCTTGAAGATTATCAGCGTACTGATGATAGGTTGTATTTAGAGCAAGCTATTGAATTGGCCGATTGGCTATTAACGCAACAAAGTGATGTGAGTCTGTGGCAACATGCTTGTTGGGGCTATCATTTTGACTGGAATGCTCGGGCGTTTTTTGTGCCTAAAGGTAGGCCTAATGTCATTACCACTATTTATGTTGCGCAGGCGCTTTACGCTTTAGGTAAAGTGATAGATGAGCCGCGCTTTATTGAACCGGCTTTAGATGCTGCACACTTTATTGTTAATACACTTTATTGTGAGCATGATGGGCGTCAGTTCTTTGCTTATATTCCCGGTGAAACGGCCTTTGTTCACAATGCTAGTTTGTGGGGTGCCGCTTGGGTTGGATTTGTTGCTAATGTGACTGGTAATGATGACTATAAAGAATTGGCATTACGGGTTGCTCGACAATCGGTAAAAGAGCAAGGCAGCGATGGCTCTTGGGTGTACGGTTCGCGCCATCATCATCAATTTATTGATGGTTTTCACACTGGTTATAATCTCGAGGCACTCGATATGTTGCGCAAGGCACTTAAGGTTACAGAATTTGACCAAGCGATAACCATTGGCTTAGCTTTTTATAAAGTGCATTTATTTGAAGAGGATGGCACAGCTAAATATTATAATAACAATCGTTATCCGCTCGATATGCATTGTGTGTCACAGGCGATATTTACTTTGTTAAGGGTTGGTGGTTCGCCAGATGATTTGGCCTTGGCGGCAAAAATTATTGATAAATCTATTAGTACATTATATTTGCCAAAACGTGGTCACTTTGCCTATCAAAAGCATAAATACTTTACTAACAAAATTAACTACATTCGTTGGACTCAAGCTTGGGTGTATTACTCCTTTGCCTTTTATAATAATTATACCAATCAGGACAGTGTTAAAAAATGAAACGGATTGAATTTTTAAGTTCACCAATGGACAGCTGTACCATGAGTGAAGCGGTGCAACATATTGAACAAAAACTGCTGGCCGGTGAATTTTTACAGCATGTAGTGGTGAACGTCGCCAAATTAGTTCATATGCAAACAGATTCGGTGTTAGCAGATTCGGTTAAAGCCTGTGATGTGATTAATATTGATGGCATGGGCGTGGTTATTGGTGCGCGTTTTTGTGGCCATGAAGTGCCAGAGCGAGTTGCAGGGGTTGATTTGTTTCATAACTTGTTAGCAATGAGTGCTAAACGTGATTTTCCGGTATTTTTATTAGGTGCTGAAGAAGATATTGTTGCAAAAACGGCCGCTAAGGTTAAAGGATGTAATCCTAGCTTAACAATAGCGGGTTATCATCACGGTTACTTTTGGGATGATGAAGAAGCTGTGGTGAATCAAATTCGAGAATCTGGCGCTAAGTTGTTGTTTGTGGCCATTACCTCGCCTAAAAAAGAGAATTTCATTAATAAATGGCAAGATAAACTCGGTGTCGATTTTGTAATGGGTGTAGGCGGTACTTTTGATGTGGTTGCTGGCAAAGTAAAAAGAGCGCCGTTATGGATGCAAAATTACGGGCTTGAATGGTTGTATCGGATCATTCAAGAGCCTGGGCGAATGTGGAAGCGTTATTTGGTGACAAATAGCAAGTTTGCTTGGTTAATTTTGAAAGAAAGATTGTCTGGAAAATAGAGCTAAGAATAAAGTATTAGTTGAGTGTCGGTGGTAGTAAAAAAAGCTGTAATTACATTAAATTACAGATATAACTTGAGCTTTTTGACTGGGCTACTAAACTGTCTACGTTAAGGGTTAATTTACATTAAAAATTTATTTCAACAACAGACTTAAAGAGGAAGTTATGAAGCATCTAGTGATTGGTTTAGGGTTACTGTCGAGTGCGTTTTTTGCACATTCTGGTATTGTTATGCAATCGAGTAATCCCGATAACGCTCCGGGTGTGCATGCTTATGTCGGAGAAGGTTACGGTTGGCGCACGCCACTTAGCCAGCAAACTGGCGATTCTCCTGCATCTCAAACTGTATTTTCGGTAAATGATGACATTCGTTTTGCGACTCGTGTTTCATTTCCTGAGTTAGCTTGGGCGACAGATGACGCCGTTAATAACGGTAATGGTTATGACTGGAGTAGTTGGGGTTCTGACTTTTGGTTAATTAATGATCTGCGTTGGGTGGTTGAACTTTATGATGCTAACAGCAACGTTGCAGCAAGTTGGAGCAACTGGATTAGCTGGGATCAAATTGAAGCGGACCAAGCTAATAATGCTAATATTACAGGTTATGATTTTTGGGTAAACACTAGTTACTTTAAAGATACCTTAGGCACATTTGCTGCTGGCGACTGGACCGTTGCTTCATTTTTTGAAGGCGATTGGGACAATAGAACAGAAGTTAATTTTACTACTGTACCAGAGCCAACAACTGCTTTGTTGTTGTTAACCGCTTTAGGTGTTGTTGCTCGTCGTAGAAAACTGAAACTTAAATAAGCAGTTAGTTGTTTTGCTGTGTAATTAAGACAATGTGCTCCAGCCTGTTAGGTTGGGGCATTGTTTATTTTTAAAAACTTGGAATTATTCAGCATTTAGTTTGTAATGTTGTTTGTGTTATATGGAGATTTGTCATGCGGAACACCAAAACCTTTTCCCCGAATTCTCATGCCAATAGTTATTCTTTTCTTTACCGTTTAATCGATTTGTCGGTACTCATTTGTTCGTTACCCTTTGTTGCGATGTTTTATGGCACCAGTATTGACCGTGAATATTTGGTGGCTGCATTAACCGTGTCGGTGATTTTTTTGTATATGGCTGAATCAATGGCTTTGTATCGCTCATGGCGAGTCGGTCGATTATCGCAAATGGTGCTGATTAGCTGGGGCTGTATTTGTGTTTCATTTTTTGCGTTGTTGGCATTGTCATTTCTGTTTAAAGAAAGTGAAAGCTTTTCGCGCGTGATCATGGTGCTATGGTTTGTCAGTACCTTGCTTGGCAGCCTGTTGTGGCGTGCGGCACAGAGGCAATATATTAAGTCGCGCCGTCGGGCGGGTCACAACATTAAGAAAGTGGCGATTGTTGGTGCCACCGAAGTGGGCGAATCATTGCTGGGTGAGATTATGTCTCGTGATGAACTTGGCTTTAAAATGATGGGGATTTATGAAGATCGTCATCCGGATCGCGCTTTTGGCGATCTCTCTAATAAAATTAAAGGCAAGGTTCAAGCGGCTATCAAAATGGCCCGCGATGGCGAGTTAGACACCTTGTTTATTGCGCTGCCTTTAAAAGCGGATCGTCGCATTGCAGATATTTTACGTTTGGTGGGTGACACCACCGTTGATGTTCATATTATTCCTGATTTTTTGATGTCGAACTTGGTCCATGCCCGCATAGGTCATGTTGGCGAAATTGATACTTTAAGTGTGTTTGAATCACCTTATTTAGGCGCTAAGCAATGGCTAAAGCGTTCTGAAGATGTGGTAGTTGGCACTTTGATCTTAGCGTTAATTTTGGTGCCAATGTTGTTTATTGCTGCGGGCATTAAGCTAACCTCGAAAGGTCCGGTGTTGTTTAAGCAGCGTCGTTATGGTTTGCGCGGCGAAGAAATTGAGGTGTGGAAGTTTAGGTCGATGACCGTGATGGAAAACAGCGATGTAGTGGTGCAAGCCACTAAAAGTGATGTTCGGATTACGCCTTTTGGTGGCTTTTTACGCCGAACGTCGCTTGATGAATTACCACAGTTTTTTAATGTGCTCGGTGGTAGCATGTCGATTGTTGGCCCAAGACCCCATGCGGTTGCCCACAACGAAGAATATCGCAGCCAGGTGCAGTTTTATATGTTGCGCCACAAGGTTAAACCGGGCATTACCGGTTGGGCACAAATTAATGGCTGGCGCGGTGAAACAGACACTTTGTATAAAATGGAAAAACGGGTCGAATTTGATCTACAATATATTAAACATTGGTCGGTTTGGTTTGATATTAAAATTATTTTCATGACCATTTTTAAAGGGTTTGTAAATAAAAATGCATATTAGCGTTTGGTTGTCAAAGGGAGTTGGTTAATGAAAGCATCGTGTTATGTTGCCGCCGTTGTGATGGTGGTGGCAAGTAGTGTGAGCGGTGACGTGTTGGCGGTGACTCCTTCTGGTTATTTGACTGAGTCGGGGCTGTTGATTCGCCCACAGTTAGATAGCCGCTTGTATGTTGATGACAATATTTTAAACCAGCCCACGAATGAGCAAAGTAGTGCGGTGTTTGTGTTGGCACCACAGGTTGATTTTATGCTGGACCGTGGTACTAATCAGCACAAGTTGACGGTGGGTGCTGAGTCGGCTCATTATTTTAGCAGCAGTGATGACGATTATTTACATCATCACTTAGGGCTTAAAAGCCACTTTAGCACCAGTGAAAC
Organism: Gammaproteobacteria bacterium; assembly: GCA_013214965.1. Lineage (GTDB taxonomy): Bacteria > Pseudomonadota > Gammaproteobacteria > Enterobacterales > Psychrobiaceae > Psychrobium. The sequence continues at coordinate 13,243 of JABSRU010000012.1, read as the reverse complement.
ATCTAAATTTGATCTGTTGTTGCAGTCAAAGTGGTTAACTGAGGACCGTGGTACCGGAATGACCGAGCGAGCAAGTATTGATAACCTGATTGCTGAGCCACTTAAATATAACCAACAACTTGCTGGCTTAAATTATCGTTATGGCTTGGCCAGTTCACAATTTTCGGTCGGCGCGGTGGTTAATTATGGCCGTAAAAACTATTCTAATTTTAAAACCTTGACTCAGAGTCGCAACACCGACTCATTATTGTTAGGCACTACCTTTTATTACACCACCCATTCCAGAACCGATGCCTTTGTTGAATTTAAGCGTAACGTCATTCGTTATAACTTGATTGAAGCAGGTCAAGCGTCTCGTGACTCTAACGATTTGTCGGCATTGGCAGGGGTTAAGTGGCAAGCAACCGCGTTAACATCGGGCACGTTTAAACTGGGTTATCAGCGCAAATCATTTAGTGACCAAAGTCGTGAGAATTTTAGTGGCTTAAGTTGGTTTGGTGAAATTGATTGGCAACCCCTTAGTTATTCAAAGGTCAGTTTTAACACGGCACGCCAAGCTAAAGATCCTAATGTCGAAGGCGATTACGTTAAAGAAAGTAGTGTTGGCGTGCATTGGGTCCATCATTGGAGTAGTTTGTTTAGTACCCAAGTGAGTAGTGATTTTATTAAGCAAGATTATGTTGGTGGCCAACTTAATCGACGCGACGACAGTACTAAATTTAGTGTGTCGGCATCCTATGCGGTTAGACGCTGGCTAGATGCGAAGATATATGTTGAGTCTTATGATCAAGACTCGACCGACAGTTTTATTGTGTATGACAAGAATACCATTGGTGTCAGTTTGGTTGTGACTTTGTAGTTGGTATAAGATTTATTTTAAGGATAATTGGTGAAAATTTTTTATAGTGTGTTATTGAGTGTTTTGGTGGTTATGTCGTCGATGGCGTTTGCTAAGGGCGATTATACCATTGGAGCCGGCGACAAAATTGCCATTACTGTGTTTGGTCAAGATGACTTGTCGATTGAGACATTGCTTGGCAATAGCGGCAAGATTAATTATCCATTTTTGGGTGAAATTACCGTGGTTGGTCTAACGATTAAACAGTTAGAGCAGCGAGTGAGCAAGGGCTTAAAAGGTGACTATTTGGTTAATCCTAATGTTTATGTGAATGTGGTGGAATATCGTCCTTTTTATATTCACGGTGAAGTGAAAAAACCAGGGGGTTATCCTTATCAACCGGGTATGACGGTGAATCAAGCTGTGGCATTGGCTGGCGGCTTAACCGAACGCGCTTCTAAAAGTAAAATATTTTTGTTTAAAGAGGGTAATAAAAATAATCAGCTTAAAGCTTCTTTAGCACACAGCATTGACGCTGGTGATACGATTACCATTGAACAAAGGTTTTTTTAAATGACGATTATGGAAAAATTTGAGATAGGCACTAACAATAACGCGCCTAAAACTGAAGAAGTTATCGATTTGCGACAATATTTTTCGGTGATTAATAAGTACAAATGGCGCATTGCTTTTTTGGCGGTTGTGGTGGCGTGTTTGGCGGCGGTAGTGGCGTTAAATCTAACCCCTAAATATCGTGCAACGGCGGTGTTATTGATTGAGGCACAGCAGGCTAAAGCGGTTTCTTTTGATGAAATTTATGGCCTGGATTCTAATCGTAAAGAATATTATTTAACCCAGTTTGAAATTTTAAAGTCGCGCAAAATTGCTGAAGCGGTGGTGATTAAGCTTAATTTGAAAGATCATCCTGATTTTGAAGCTAAACCTTCGATGATTGCTGAACTTAAAGCGGCTATTCCGTTTATTCCTAAAAAAGTTCCGATGGTTTTGTCAGCTGCTGAGCAGCAAGAGTTTGAGTTGCAAGCGCTGGTTGATGTTTTTGCTAAGCGTTTAACGATTAGTCCGGTGCGTAAAACTCAGTTGGTGAAAATTACCTATGAGAGTGCTGATCCTAAATTAGCGGCGTTGGTAGCGAATACGGTAGGTGAGGTTTATATTGAGCAGCACTTAACCGCGAAAATGGGTTTGACTCAAAAAGCGGCGGGGTGGTTAACCACCCGGTTGTCTGATTTACGAATTCGTTTGGATGCGTCGGAGTCGAAATTGCAGGTTTATCGCGAACGCGAAAACTTGATCGATGTTGAAGGCGTGTTGGGTTTGGTGTCTAAAGAACTAGAACAAACTTCACAGCAATTAGTGGTGGCGCGTAACGAGAAAAACAAGTTACAAAGCATTGTCCGGGTGATTAACGAATACGGTCGTGACAATATTGCGATGCTTGAATCGATTACTGAAATTACCTCTCATAAAGTGATTCAAGATGTTAAGCAAACACTGATTACTGTTGAATTAAAGGTGTCGGAACTATCACAGGTTTATGGTCCTAAGCATCCTAAAATGATTGCGGCTCAAGCTGAGTTAGTAACAGTGAAGAAAAACCTGTCGACTCAAATTCGCCGTTTGATAACTGGCGTTGAAAAAGAATTAAAGACTAATACTAGTAATGTTGAGGCGCTAGAGCGTGAATTAGTGCGGATTAAAGCACAATTTCAAATGGTTACCGGTAAAGAATATGAATATCGTAAGTTAATGCGTGAAGTGAAAACCAATCGTAAAATTTATGACACGTTCTTCTCGCGTTCTAAAGAGACTGAAGTAACCAGCGATTTTGATTCAGCGGTTGCACGTTTTACTGACCGTGCCTATAGACCTAGTCGTCCGTCGAAACCAAACAAACCGTTGATTGTGATTTTGGCTTTTGTTGCATCGTTGGGCTTAGGTGTGGTGTTTGCTTTTGTGATTGAAGCGTTGAACGATACGTTTAAGTCGGCTCGTGATGTTGAGAATAAGTTATCGCAACGGATGTTAGGGATGTTGCCCTTGGTGGCTGGTAAGAAGGGTGCACCGATGGACTTGCATCATTACTTTTCTGCCGATGGCAAAAAATTCGCTGAGTCGGTGCGAACCTTGCGTACTAGCTTTGTGTTAACTCAGTTGAATAGCGATGCTAAATTAATTGAGGTGACGTCGTCGTTGCCAGGTGAGGGTAAAACGACTATTGCTTGTAACTTAGCGTTTGCGTTGGCTCAAATGGATAAAACTATTTTGATTGATGGCGATATGCGCAAGCCAAGTTTGTGTAAGCGTTTTGATATTCCGCCTTATCATCCTGGGTTGGCCAATTATATTGCGGGCACTGAGAAATTTGAAGATTGTATTTATCATGATGAAGAGTCGGGTTTAACGGTGATGCCTTGTGGGCAATTGCCACCGAATCCGTTGGAGTTGCTGGCGTCTAAATGTTTTGTTGAAATTTTAGCGGCGCTTAAAAAGACTTATGATCGTGTGGTGATTGATACTGCACCGATTCAAGCCGTGAGTGATTCGTTGGTGATAGCTCAGCATGTTGATACGGTGATTTATGTGGTTAAGAGTGATGATACTCGCATTGGTGTGGTGCAAAGTGGCTTAGGGCGCTTGTTGCAAACCAATGTTAAGATAGCTGGGGTTGTGTTAAATCAAATTGATACCAAGAAGATGGATCAAAGTGATTATTACCACGGTTACTATAATGATTATTCTTATGGCGACGATGTAGCAAGCAAAGACAGTTAATATAGGCATTGATATGATTGATATTCATTGTCATCTTTTACCAGGCATCGACGATGGTGCCCAAGATATGGATGAGGCGTTAACACTACTGCAAATGGCCGTCGATGACGGCATTACGCATGTGGTGCTGACGCCTCATTTGCATTTTGGCCGCTTCGAAAACTTTAAATCGGTTATCGAACGTGAATTCGCGATTTTTGAAGCCGCAGTTATCGAACGCGGCATCAAAGTAAAACTAAGCTTCGCCGCCGAAGTCCGCCTCGACGCACTCATACTACAGTTGGTCGACAACCACTCCCTCCCTCTCTATATTGGACAGGCACAAATTTGCCGCAAAAATTATATGCTGTTGGAGTTTCCCCACAGTCATATTCCGCCGGGTAGTGATATGCTGATTAAGTATTTAATTAGTCAAAATATCATTCCGATTATTGCGCACCCTGAAAGAAACCGAGATTTGCTAAAATCGCCAAATAAGATTAAACCGTTTGTGCGCCTAGGCTGCATGTTGCAATTAACGGCAGGTTCGATCACTGGCAAGTTTGGCGAGCAATGCCAAGTGCTAGCGCTAGATTACTTAGCGCAGGGCATTATTGACGTGGTTGCGACTGACGCACACAACATCAAACGCCGTCCACCAGTGCTTAGCGAAGCGCGCGCCAAAGTCACTGAACTTCACGGTGAGGCTACAGCACAATCTTTGTTCCACACTAATCCCCTCCTTATTATTGGACAGGCATAAATTTAATGACCCTCCCTTATTATTGGACAGGCACAAAAATGCGATTCTTTCGTAATGTTACTGCGTTCTTCTTGGCAGCATTATGTTGTTATGGTCTTTATCAATCTTGGGTGCGCGGCACTGCCAGTGCTTGGTATTATCAAGCTGACTTTGCTTTGCAACAATGGAATGAAAAAGGGGCAGAAGTTAGTGATCAAGATTATGTTGATGCGCTTACTGCCGTGGTGAAGGCGCAGCAATTAGATCCCGGTCATCCTCATTATGCTCATATGGTTGGTCGGATTACTCATTGGGGAATTTCAATGGGTTATGAACTAGATATGACGTTAGAGGATGTCAAAAACTGGTATTTATTGGCAACATCTCTCAGGCCTTTATGGCCAGAACCTTGGGTTGATTTGGTTATGTTGAGTAACAGTATTTATGGCTTAAATGACGAAACCAAGCATTATATTGGACAGGCACAAATTGCAGGTCCATACATGAATGCAGTGACTGTTGCAGTGGTTAAAGTCTATCTGTTTTATTGGGAGGTTTTGACTGAAGATGAAGTGAATTCGATGTTTGAGCAATTGGGAAAATCAGCGCAGGAGTCTAAGGTGCTGTTGGAATTGTTAAAATTTGCTAAAGATTTAGATAAAGAAAGTGTTTTATGCGATGAAATGCTAACTGACGATGCTTACGCTAAGTATCGTCAGCATAACTATTTTATGAAATATTGCGCCAATAAATAATATGGTATAAAAGGACTTATATTTATGGAAACGCTAGCTCAAGAAAACGCAAGGCTTCGTAATAAACTGACTAAAGACACTGGTTTACGTAAATTGTTGGATAGAATGCCTAAAGAGGTTCAAGACAGTTTTACCGAGGAACAACTGGCCAATATTAAGATAGCCATTAGTGCGCGAACGTGGGGTAGCCATGCCATTGATGTTCGAAGTACGGTTAAATTTTTTCGTTATCGATATTATTATGTCTTTGTCGCTGGGCGAAATCGTCGTGAATTAACTCGCCGAGAAAGGCGATTGGGGCTATTGATGCATGCATCTTTCGCTACTGTTTTTTTGCTATTTTGTTCTGTGCTTGGCGTGTTGGTGCTGTATTTGATTAAATCGGCTCTTGGTATCGATATATTCCCTAATTTTTCTTTTGGTGTATGGGCTTGGTTTAAAGATTTTTTTGATTAACTCTTTAATTGGACAGACATAAAATACAGCTTAAATTTGTAATATCCAAATTTTAGACTAAAATCTCGAGTGCATTAAGTTTCTGAATTGGTGACTGAGATGACTAGAGCTAGGAATTCTTTAATAGATTTGGCTGAAACGCCTTATTATCATGTGATTAATCGATGTGTCAGGCGTAGTTACTTGTGTGGTGAAGACAGGTTTACTGGTAAGAATTATGACCATCGGCGGCAGCTATTAATCGATAGATTTAAGTTGTTATCTCAAATTTATTCAATAGACATAGCAGCTTACGCAGTGATGAGTAATCACTACCATTTGGTGTTGCATGTCGATAAGCGGCGAGCTTTGAAATGGTCCCGAGATGAAGTGATAAGCCGTTGGTATAAACTATTTAACGGTAATATTCTTGTTGATGAATATCTCAAGGGTAAAGTGCAAACCTCTCAGCAACTGGATACCGTTATCAACATTTCAGAAAGATGGCGCGCTAGATTGCATGATATTTCCTGGTTTATGAAGTCGTTAAATGAGTTTATTGCCAGATCATCTAATAAAGAAGATGATTGCACTGGTAAGTTTTGGGAAGGTCGTTTTAAGTCTCAAGCACTGTTAGATAATAATGCTTTGTTGAGCTGCATGGCATATGTCGACTTAAACCCTGTTAGAGCAGGCGAATGTCACTCGCTATTAACCAGTGATTTCACTTCTATTCAAGAGAGAATTATCCAACATAGCGCTCATAAAAAAAATATTAATAATCCTAAGGCTAAGCCTGATTTTTCAATTCAACAGCAACCAGAATCTTTACTAAGCTTTATTGGGGCAGATAATTCAGACGATGGCATTCCTTTTGGTTTAAAAGATTACCTTGAGTTAGTTGATTGGAGTGGGCGGCATATAGATTTATTAAAGGAGGGGTACATAACCGCTAATGAGCCTAAAATTATTGACGCTTTGCAGATTGACGAGGATGAATGGATTGAGTCAGTGCTAAATTTTAGACGACAATATGGCAGTTTTGCTGGTTCCCAAAATGCTTTACGCCATTTTGCACTCGCTCATGGCCATAGTTGGCACAAAGGCACCGGTTGACTATCAATTTGACATTAAATATTTATGCTTTTATTTGAAGGCATGGATTTTCATTGCCAATAGTAAAAATACACATTAGAAATCTCCTAAAACACCCATCAAACATTGAATATTTTCACTAAATTATGACGAATAGTTTTGAAAAAATTATCCATTCGTTAAAACTGCTAAATAAATTTGTGTCTGTCCAATATAAAGGAAGAGGAATTTGTGTCTGTCCAAGAAGGGGGATGAGGCGGGTTAGGCCTCATCGATGAGCTTAGGCTTTTTTCAGGCTGTTGCTGATTAAGGCAATGTCATTCTCGGTTAATGTACCGGCTGTTTGCTTTAAGTTTAGGATTGATAGAATGTAGCTGTAACGCGCGTTTGATAGTTGCTTTTTGGCGTTAAAAACCTGACGCGTGCTGTTTAGAACGTCAACGATAGTACGTGTTCCAACTTGGAACCCGGCATCGGTTGCTTCTAATGCGCTGTCGGCCGATTTAGCGGCTTGGTTGTAAGCTTTGATTGAGCTAATTGAAGCGTGAACGTTGTTAAAGTTGTTGCGGATGCTGCGAACGACTTTACGGTATTCTTGCTCTAGTACTTGTGCGCTCGCGACATAGCCAAAGCGTGCTTGTTCGGTTTGTGATACAACGCTGCCACCAGAATAAATTGGCACGTTAAGTTGTAAGCCGATGCTAGCGGTGTCTGATATATATGGATTATATGAATGAGCGAGCGATGCTGTCGCGCCTAATGTTGGTAAGTGGCCCGATTTGGCGAGATTAATTCGTTGCTTTGCAATATCAACACTTAAACGCTGGTTTAATAGGCTTAGGTTGTTTTCTTCCGCTAACTTTACCCAATCTCTAGCACTGTTAGGCGTCGGCAATGACGGCGCAAATGCTTTGGTGTTAAGGGTGTCAAGATTGATGTGTTTTAGACCGGTGATTTCAGACAGTGCTTCATAACTGTTCTCAACGGTGTTGTTGGCTAAAATTTCACCGGCGATTGATAAGTCAAGTTGGGCTCGAGCTTCGTGTAAGTCGGTAATATTGGTTAAACCCACATCAAAACGTTGTTTTGTTTGTTCATGTTGACGTTCGATCGAGCGTTTTTCCGCTTGTGCGAATGACAAATCGTCCTGTGCTTTTAGTACGTCGAAATAAGCATTCGCAACACGCAGGATCAAACCTTGTTGTGCTTGTGCCAGTTGTGCATCACTTTGTGACGCCGCTTTTTCTGACAAGCTCAGGTTTAGCCAAGAACCGTGGACATAAATTTGCTGACTTAAGCTGATCCCAGCGCTGCCACCCCAATGTTTGCCTTCTTGCCAACCCATCGAATCGTTTGCTGTGTCTACTGCGCCATTACCGAGGCTAATTGAACCACTAATTTGTGGTAACAAGACTGAACGAGTTTGATTGATTGCTTCAAACTTAGCATCACGATTGGCTTGTGCTTGCTTAATTTGTGGGTCACCTTGCAATGCTTGCTGATAAATTTGATGAAGGTTATCTGCGCTGGCACCGTATGAAATAAGGCCCAAGCTAACAGAAATTAGTAGCTTGTTAAGTTTTGTGCTCATGGGGTTTCCTAATATAAACGTCAAATAAATTTTGTTGAGTCTAATTTAAGCGTTTTTTAATCAGACATCTAGTACGTAAGTGTAACAGTTTGTTTGTATCTTAATAGTAAAGTAATAATTAGATTTCGATAAATAAAATTTATAGCATTGTCAGATTTTGGTAAGCTATTAGCCATTAAACATCATGAATGATTAAAATGAGTAAATTAACGACATTTGATAAATCTGATCTCACGGTTATTTCTCGTAAAACTCAATGGCAAGGATATTTTAAGATTCTTAAATACCGCTTTACGCACCAACTCTTCAAGGGCGGCGAAAGCAAGGTTATTGAACGGGAAATGTTCGAACGTGGTCACGCTGTGGTGGTGATCCCTTACGATCCTGTTAATGATTGTGTGGTGATGATTGAGCAGATTAGGGTGGGCACCTTCGACCATAACATGAATCCCTGGCTGGTCGAGTTAGTGGCTGGCGTCATTGATGAGGGTGAAACATCGTTGGCCGTTGCACATCGTGAGCTGCTTGAAGAAACGGGTTTGCAGGCTGTCGATTGTTATAAGGTCTTAGAATTTTTGTCGAGCCCCGGTGGAATGTCTGAACAAATCGAATTATTCATCGCTCAGATCGATAGTGCTAATATCGAAAACTTCGCTGGTCTCGCCGAGGAAGGTGAAGATATTCGGGTTTTTGTGATGAGTCGTGAAGCGGCGATGCAAGCCGTAGATCAGGGGGATATATGCAATGGCGCTTCTATTATAGGGATTCAATGGTTGGCTTTAAATTATCAACGGCTGCAGCAATGGCAACAAAATGAATAACCCATTCTATATTAAACCTAAATATCAACCAGATATCGTGGCTTTACACCGTTGTTGCAGCTTAAATTATACCATGTTACTCAAATTAGTCCCTGAACTTGATACCGGTCGTTATTTCTTTTATCACCTCGATAGCGCTTGTTTTCAGTTAGAAGTGCTTGAGAAAACTCGCTACACCAGTGTTATTGCTATCGAAACCATCGCCACTAATGTCTGTGTTGATGAAAGTGCTAACCACCTCACACCTCAGATAAAAGTAAGGATGTATCACGACGCTGAAATGGCAGAAGTGTTAGCCAGTCGACAGATTCGTTATTTCAAATCGAGTTATGATTATCCCAATCGTTTGATGCAACAACCAGATGAGAAATACCAAATTAATAAATATTTAAGCGAATGGCTTAAATATTGTTGTATAGACGGTCGCGTTTTACCTCATGGACAAGGGATTTTATGAACGAAGTGGTAACAAATGAAGCTGTACTTAGGTTAAATCACACCAATCCGCAAATATTACAGTTTAGTGATTTACATTTGTCTGAACGTGATGAATTAATGGGTATTAACTGTGATGAAAGCTTTGCGGCAGTAAAAGCATTAGCTGCGCAATATCATCAAATAAGTGTAACGTTGTTAACTGGTGATATTTCACAAGATAATAGTGAAACGTCCTATCGAAAGTGTGCTGAGATTTTTCGTAACTCACCTCATCCTGTTGCGTGGATTACTGGCAATCATGATGATGTTGCAATGCAGCAGCAGTTTTTGAACCAAGGAGCCATTAGTACCACTAAACGGATAGTGTTTCGTCATTGGCAGTTGTTATTATTAAACTCCCAGGTCGCAGGTAAAGTTTTTGGTGAAATTAATCAGGACCAATTGCAATCGATTAAGCAAGCAGCCATCGATTATCCCGATCACCATTTAATGCTAGTGATGCATCATCATCCTGTCCCGATGAACAGTGAATGGATTGATAACCACCGACTCATGAATCAAGCGCAATTGTGGCAAGTGGTGTCAGAAGTACCGCAGGTTAAGTCAATTATTTTTGGTCATGTTCACCAAGAAGTTAATCTGATTAAAAATGATGTTCGAGTGCTGGGTGTGCCATCAACTAGCGTGCAATTTACGCCAAATGTTGATGAGTTTAATGTTGATACGCAGCAACCGGGTTTTCGATTTTTAGAATTATTGGCTAACGGCAAGATTAAAACAAAGGTCCATCGTGTTAAAGACGGCAAGTTCGTTGCTGACTTTGATCCCAATGGGTATTGATTGTCATTAATCTGAATTTTCGGTAATCTAGATTCATTTGAATACCGAGAATCACTTTGTCAGCTTGTGTTCTAATTTATCTCCATGGTTTTAATAGCTCTCCTCAATCAGCGAAAGCGCAACAAATGCGCGATTTTTTGTCTTTAAATTATCCTAATATTGAATTAGTGATGCCGCAAATTGCATTAATACCCGACGAGGCATGGCAGCAACTCGATCAGTTAGTTGCGCACTATCGCAGTGGTCCATATCAACAACATCAAATTGGTTTTGTCGGCAGTTCGCTGGGCGGTTTCTTCTCTACTATTTTAGCCAATAAATATGGTGGCAAGGCGGTGCTGGTTAACCCTGCTGTTCGGCCTCATTTGATTGGGGATATTATCAAAGGTCAGCATCTTCATTCTGAGTTAAATATACGATATGAGGTTGGTGATCTTGAGCTTAGTCAATTAGCCAGTTTAGATTGGATATCGGTGAACCAGGTTGAAAATTTTTGGTTATTGTTGCAGCAAGGCGACGAAACCCTTGATTACCGATTGGCGGTTACGGCCTATGATGGCGCTAAAATGACCATTGAGCCTGAGGGCGATCACGGTTTTGTTGGTTTTTCACGCTTTTTAAATCCGATTGTCGAATATTTGTTTGATATACCCAACTAAGCACTTAAATCATGACGATATTTTCGTTACACTAATAAAAATTTAACTACCGCAGGTAATCATGTGAGTGATCAAGAATACAATTCGGATGCGATTGAGGTTCTCAATGGGTTAGATCCCGTTAAGCGTCGTCCTGGTATGTATACCGATACAACCAGACCCAATCATCTTGGGCAGGAAATAATCGATAATAGTGTCGATGAAGCTTTGGCCGGATTTGCCAGTTATATTCAAGTGATTTTACATGAAGATCAATCATTAGAAGTGATAGATGATGGCCGTGGTATGCCGGTAGATATTCATCAGGAAGAAGGCGTGAGTGGTGTTGAACTTATTTTATGTAAGTTGCATGCTGGTGGCAAATTCTCGGGGAAAAGCTATCAATTTTCAGGTGGTTTGCACGGTGTTGGCATTTCGGTGGTTAATGCTTTATCGACCAGAGTGGAAGTGACGATCCGTCGCGACGCCAACGTGTATGATATTGCTTTTGAACATGGCGATAAAGTAGAAGATTTGCGCGTTACTGGCACTTGTGGTCAACGCAATACGGGTACTCGAGTTCGTTTTTGGCCTGATGCTTCTTATTTTGATTCTTATAAGTTCTCGGTGTCCCGTTTATTTCATTTACTGCGTTCAAAAGCGGTATTAAGCCCGGGCTTACGGATTAAATTTACCAATAAAATCACTAAAGATGTTCAAGAGTGGCATTACCAAGCGGGATTAGAGGATTATTTACTCGATACCGTTAAGCAATGGCCGTTGTTGCCAGAACAGCCTTTTACCGGTTCGCTTTCGAGTAAAACCGAAGCGGTTGATTGGGCGGTCGTGTGGCAGCCTGAAGGTGGCGAAGGTTTAAGTGAAAGCTACGTTAACTTAATCCCAACGGTGCAGGGTGGTACCCATGTTAATGGTCTACGTGCTGGTTTGTTGGATGCAATGCGTGAATTTTGCGAATTCAGGAGCTTACTCCCTCGTGGCATTAAGCTGACCCCTGATGATATTTGGGACAAATGTAGTTACGTGTTGTCTGTTAAAATGCTCGATCCACAGTTTGCTGGTCAAATAAAGGAGCGTTTGTCATCGCGTCAATGCGCCGCATTTGTTTCGGGCGTGGTTAAAGACTCTTTTAGTTTATGGCTTAATCAACACACTGAAATCGCAGAACAATTAGCAGAGTTGTGTATTAACAATGCTCAGCGCCGATTAAAAGCCAGCAAGAAAATAGCCCGTAAACGCGTGACTTCAGGCCCTGCATTACCGGGTAAGTTAACCGATTGTACCGGGCAAGACCCTTCTCGGGCCGAATTGTTCTTAGTGGAAGGTGATTCCGCTGGTGGTTCAGCGAAACAAGCGCGAGATCGTGAATTTCAGGCGGTGATGCCACTGCGTGGTAAAATTTTAAACACGTGGGAAGTTGAATCAACTCAGGTATTAGCGTCGCAAGAAGTTCATGACATTTCAGTAGCGATTGGTTTAGATCCCGACTCCAACGATTTGTCACAGTTGCGTTACGATAAAGTCTGTATTTTGGCTGATGCTGACTCCGATGGTCTTCACATCGCGACGTTGTTGTGTGCTTTGTTTATGATGCATTTTAGAGAGCTAGTGGTGCAAGGGCATGTTTATGTGGCAATGCCGCCGTTATACCGTATCGATATTGGTAAAGATGTCTTTTATGCTCTCGATGAAGGCGAGAAACAAGGGATTTTAGATCGAATCGAAGCGGAGAAGAAACGCGGAAAAATTAACGTGCAGCGCTTTAAAGGGCTGGGTGAAATGAATCCGTTACAACTGCGTGAAACAACCATGGATCCTAATACCCGTCGCTTAGTACAGCTTACGCTAGACAATGTTGACGAAACGGTCGAAACCATGGATATGTTGCTCGCAAAAAAACGATCACCAGATCGCCGTCATTGGTTAGAAACCAAAGGAAATTTAGCCCAAACATCAGATGTTGACTTAACCATAAGTTGACATATACGAACCATAAGGTGTCGCATTTATAAATCATAACTTGACATGTTTAAAAATGTTATATAACTTCATATAAAGGATTGGAGTTATATAACAATGGCAAAACAAAAAGCACGTAGAAAAATATCCCACCTAATGTCCAAAAGCATTAATGTTTTTAACGGGCAAAAATCTTTAGACACAATTACCTACACCGAAAGCCCCTTAGAAGCAGATTTTTGTTATCACTTAGAGTTTGACGATAACGTTAAAAACTATCTGGCTCAGCCACTGTCCGTCG
>JABSRU010000144.1 GCA_013214965.1 Gammaproteobacteria bacterium | reverse complement strand
CGTTTTAACGCCCCACAACCAGCAAGTTCACCATCGATCCAAGCCGTCCAAAAGGTAACATTAGAGGCTTTAAGCGAAGATAAATCAAGCGCGTGTACACTTTCAACCGGTGAGTGTTGCAACATGTCGTCATGATGTTCTTGAAGCAAGCGTTTAATCTCATCACTGGATAAGTTATCAATTTGAATTTTCATTATTTAACTAGACCTCGTTACATGTAATATCTTCTAATGCATTGATTATATAGAACATCACCATTAGGATAATCAATCGAAAAATAATACCATTATAACCAAGTGATTAGTTAAAGAGAGACAAGCTGAACATTTATTTAGCGCTAACAACTCCCTTCCCCAATCAACGTGATTCTAAGGCAGTTTGGAGTACATAGCGCCATAATATTTAAGATTAGGTTTTGATAGGTAGTAGATATTAATGCCTGTATTGAAATAAGGGGCAGTCATAATTTGTTTAAACGCTGTGAATTGAGATTAAGTAGAAAATTTTATTTAATAGCAGCTATGAGTAAAAGCTTAAGCGGCCATTAAATAAGACTCTCGTCTTAAGTTTTTAGCTTTACGTTGATACGAACCTTTGCCTTTTTTGGCTTTCACCACCTGCATCTTATACACTTTTGATGTAACTAACGCTGCTAAAAAATTATCATTAATTACCCCTCGACCTAGGTCTGTTTCACTCATTCCAGCTTTCGCTAATGGCTTTTTCTGATCACTCATAAATTTTCCTTTAAAGTTTTTTATTCATTACGCTAAAGTAATGGCTACTTAATTATACCGTTTAATGCTCACAAACAAAATATACATGTATTCAGATAAAGGATCTGTGGCACTTATTCTAGATAGTTTTAGGTTTACATTCACACGCATTACCTAGTTAATTGTTTTATAACAATAAGTAATGCTAAGCGAAATAGAACTAACGGTCACTAATGCCACCCTGATGTTCTTTCATGGCTTGCTTTGTCGTCTTTAGTTGCGGTCAGCTCTATCTCTAATAGGGGCACATAGCGCCATAGAAATAGTTGTGCCAATGTTTATTTAGGGATTAGGTTTTGTATGGGTAATCGTGAGAATTAACGCCAACCTAACCTGCGGCGTGCTGGCGCAGGTTTTTGCGGCTCTTTTGCGAAAAATTCGACAGTGTTAGCCGTCTGGTTGAGGTTCTTGTGTACGCCCGGCATGGGCATTAACTAATGAGGTGAAAGTCCTCTGTAGGAAGATCACCGACTTAATAACATATTGTTATTAAGCGCTAACTACTAGCGAATGGCAAGGGCTAAATCGTGAGAGATAGTCCGGAGGAAGCCGCTAGTAAATCTGCGAGCTGATGAACAGAAACATCATAATAGGCGTAGGCTGGAGGCGAGTTGGCACAAGACGACGAAGCCATGTGATCTGACGGCCAACGTAAATGATGCAGTTGTGCAGAGAAAGTAAATGCACCTTATCCGGGGAGATCTGCTTAACAAGCAATCGGACTATT
>JABSRU010000143.1 GCA_013214965.1 Gammaproteobacteria bacterium | reverse complement strand
TAATTTCAATGGTAATTTTTCGAAATTTAGTCATTTTTGCCATCACTTTGCAGGTGGAGTTGCGGGCACCCCTCTCAAAAATTTGTAGATTTGATAGGCGAAATTGAAAATCGATCGAAATTTGCCAGAGTCTAAAATAAGTCCCCGGTAAATTCAATGGGGAATTGGCCCCACAACTCCCCGGTAAATCCAATGGGAATTTGTGGAGCTGCAAAATTTGGCCAAAAAAAACAGAGTCTTTTGTAACTCCCCGGTAAATCCAATGGTAAATTTTGCTCCCAAGGAAATTGAAAATTTTGAAAATATTCCTAAGTCACGAGATTTTGGGAAAATGGAAAAATAGCTAATTTTTGGCCATTTTTTGAGAAATTCCAACCTCTAACTTTTTTTGGCTATTTTTTGGACGATTTACCATTGAAATTATCGGGGAGTTATGCCCATCAAATCCAGTCACTTTTCAATGGTAAATTCAATTTTCCCTACCTCTGTGAAATTTTGGCAATTTTGAGAGTTCAAATTTTACCATTGAAATTATGGGGGAGTTGTGGGCATTAATTCCAGTCAAAATTCAATGGTAAATTACGTAAAATCCACCAATTTCCCTATCACTTTTCAGGTGGAGTTGTGACTAAAAGTGCAAGGAAAAATCGAGATTTGGCCAAAACGCCAAAATCACCCCAAAAATCAGTCAATGCGGACCTCGGTTGACGAAAAAAATGGTAAATTTTGCCAAAAGTGCAAGGAAATCTGATCGACGAATTTCAGAGTCCATTGAAAAGTGACCTGAAATAATGGTGTTAACTTGGGCAGGATTCCAATGGTACCAGTGCAGTGGGCGAGATTTTGCATTTTTCCTATGCAAATTCAGGTGGAGTTATGTGCTCGGCCCAGCACCAATTTACAAGTCTAAATTTGGGTCAAATCCCGACCATTTGGCAGGTGGAGTTGCGAGGGGTGAAACTGCTCGAACACTGTGCAGCGAACTCGTACCATTGGAATTATGCCCGAGTTGTGGCCATCAGATCCAGTCACTTTCCAATGGACTCTCAAATTCGGGGTGGTGCGGGTGCGATTTTGAAAATTTGTAGATTTGATAGAGGGTAGCATGAGCTCAAAGTGCAAGGCCGATTTTGGACGATTTTGCCATCACTTTTCAGGTGGAGTTGTGGACCAAAGTGCAGTGGGCGAGATTTGGCACATTTTCCATCACTTTTCAGGTGGAGTTGTGGACCACAAGTGCAGCAAAGTGCAGGAGACTAAATGTCTATCACTTTTCAGGTGGAGTTATCATGTCACTATGTTACGGGTGTACCAACAAATCCTATAATGTTGCCAATGGACAATTTTACCATCAAATTTATCGGGGAGTTATGCCCATCAAATCCAGTCAAATTTCAATGGAGAATTTACCATCAGAATTATCGGGGAGTTATGCCCATCAAATCCAGTCATTTTTCAATGGACCCAGAGTCAGAAAAAATCGAAAAAAAAATAGAGTCTTTTGTAACTCCCCGATAATTTCAATGG
>JABSRU010000142.1 GCA_013214965.1 Gammaproteobacteria bacterium | reverse complement strand
TCCTGCTGAAATTTTGGGGATTATCAAAACTCACTGTGAGACGGCTCTTGTAGTTGAATTACAGTTGATGTGGCGATAGTCTAGTTGGTTTAGATAGCAGCTTGCCTGTGCTGTGGCGTCGGTGGGAGGGAAAATTTTGTGATTGCCACACTATCCAATCCGATCCAAGCAAGTACGAGCGGAGATTTGTTTTGCACCGTGGCCGGTAGTTTGAGGTGGCAATTCTCAGTCCTAGACGGAGATCGAGCGAACGAAGAGTCATGAGGTAGTGGGAGGTGGTGAAGTTGGCATAGAGCTCTTAAGTTCTCTGCACTATGGAGTAGGGACCTGTGGGGATATACAAGTGAGCTCGTTATGGCTTGAGTGCTAGACTTCCTCCGCGTTGTCTAGTGTTGATCGAACATTGGATCGAGACTTCCATACAGTGGGTCAATACAGGAGACGCAACGTAGCTTTTGCTATATTTCGGTTGTGGTGGTTAGAGATTTATTTCTCAAAATTGCTGCAATTTTGGAACAGATTGGTGGTGGGATGTTGGGTACTGACAATAAACGCTGGCAAAATAGGGAGATTCTCTCATCTGTCGAGTCATGCGGTTCCCGTATTTCAGTCTGACTGAAATTCGGGTTCATTTGTCGTTCCCGATATCTCATTCCTTACTGGGCCTCAGGATGTGAAAGCCCTCGTGTTATTAACATTCGAAGGACCAGCAAGGGTCTCAACTGAACAAAGATATTACGTTTACCTTGACGCGTCGCATGCCTTGCATCGTACTGTCTTGTGTGTGCTGATATCGAGTGAAGTAAGATACCAACTTTTCCATCCGAGATATACGCAATCATAGCTGCATTGTCGACTCACTGGGAAGTTTCGATTCTGAGATTTTGCAAAGAAATTTACAGTTTCTCCGCAAAACCTCTACACGATCTCTGTTGAATCGCAGCAATTTCCACCAACCAGGTGGTTATTGACCCATCACCGGCCGCTACGTCGTCCGATTCGCAGAGTTAGTGAATGTCCTTTCTACCAAGTTGCAAATAATTCGCGCTTTACTTAGAGAGTAGGCCAGGTTTAGACTCCTGGCTGAAGGATGGTCGTACTGACGATCAAAGGCTAAATAGAGTTGTTCCACGCTGACATTGTCAACACCGCTTGACTTTCGACGTGGCACATGACCAAACCGACGATGCATATCCGCCGAGCCCGATAGTAAACAAGTACCGTAAGGGAACGTTGAAAAGCTCCTTATGTGATCTTGTCACTCGCTAGCAGCTTGCTGCTTGTCGAGGTCCCTTTTTGGGATACGGCTCGATCCGTTAGGGAGTGAAAGAGGGAGTGAAGCCGCCGAACACACTTTCGCGCACGAGACTGAGCAGCGCGAGATCTAGAAGATGGGTTGTCGCTCACAAAACTGAAGCAAAGATGCGACAAGACTATTTCTGACAGTGGAGGTCGATTGCAACATAGGAGCCAGTGGAATATGCCCCAATGCAGTGCGTAGCCGTTCTGACGTTAGTATTGCACCCTTTGTGGTGTGAGAAAACT
>JABSRU010000141.1 GCA_013214965.1 Gammaproteobacteria bacterium | reverse complement strand
AATAAGCTTAAAAGATTAGTATTTTTTTTAAAAAAACATTTAATTTTAGTTTTTTTAAAATTCAAATATTTATTTTTTCACTATTATATTTTTATATTACAGACTAATCGAATTATGTTTGGTTGTTACTCTTATATTTATGAGTACTGAACTACCGGGTTGGGATCTAACGGGGTAACATCCGCTGGCTTGCTTAGTTTAGGTATCTATATTAAATATAAAAGCAATATCTTAAATCTCCCTTTAATGGAGAAACCAATCATATATTCTCAAAATGTACCAGTAATTCCGGTACCTTCAAAACTTGAGCTAATTGGAGCTGAGGCGATTCCTTCCCGAGTTATATGGGAGTGATCCGTTAGCAAATCTGGTCAGATTAAAATGACTGAAATATATTTGGTGGATATCTTTTGAATCGAATAAGGTGGCTCACTCTGATATGATACTTATTAGGTTTAATTCCTATAAAAATATATGAAAAAAATAGTAAGTTTAAAAAGGAAAAAAAAATATTTAACTTTGTTTTTAAAATATAAAAAACGTAATTTATTTTTTTCCATTATATATAAAAAAAAAGTTAAATTTTTAGTATCCAGCGGTATGCTAGGTTATTCAGGTAAAAAGAAATGTTCTTTATTAGCTATGGAAAAATTAATTATAAAAATTTGTAGTGTGTTAGAAGAATATTTAAAATTTTTATATAAAAAAAATAAATCTAAAAATATTGATATTAAAATATTAATAGTTTTAGATTTATATATGGGTATTTATAGGGTAAAAAAACCTTTAGTGTTGATGTTTTGATATAATCTAATAGAAATACATAGGATATATGTAAAAAATAATTCTCCTCATGGAGGTTGTAGACTAAAAAAAAATTAAATAATTTAATGAATTTAACTTCTTCAATTTTGCTTAGATTAAATATTAGTAATTTTTGATATAATAAACTTTTTATTTTTAATAACTATACTAAAATTTTAAAGATGGTTTTTAATATTGTATATTATTTTAAAATTTGATTAGGTTGAAATAATCTATATTTGCTATTTTATAAATATTTAATATTAAAAAATAATCTTTATCTAGTTAGTTACGTTTGTACTTTTTTATTTTTTCGTATAGTTGTATTGAAATATATACCCAAAAAGCAATCCTTTAATTTAATATTTATTCCCTATTTATATTATTAGGGATGCTTATTCTTTTTTTACAAAGATTATTTATTTATATAGGTAATAGAGATTTATTTGTGCCTTTAAAATGTTTAATTTTAATCATATAATTCTGATTATAAGTCCTATAGAAGACTTTTATACATATCCTTCATGTGCTTTTTATTTAGAAACTTTTCAGAGTTGTATATTGCATGCTAGTTTAATCTATTTAATTTTTTGAGAGCTAGAAAGTAGATATATTGAATGTGCTACTTGTGATGCCAATTTAAGGTGTGATAAACATATTAATATTACCTATAAAACTTATTCAAAATCTATTTATTATAGGGTTACTCATTTTTTTAATAAGCTTAAAAGATTAGTATTTTTTTTAAAAAAACATTTAATTTTAGTTTTTTTAAAATTCAAATATTTATTTTT
>JABSRU010000140.1 GCA_013214965.1 Gammaproteobacteria bacterium | reverse complement strand
CCCGAGTGGCCAAAGGGATCAGACTGTAAATCTGACGGCTCAGCCTTCGGTGGTTCGAATCCACCTCCCTCCACCATTTTTTCTGTACTAAATAGCCATAAGTGAAAGTAAAGTTATAGAAGTATGTATTCTTGTACACGTTCTAGCGGTAACTTTTAAGCTGGAATAGCTTCATATAAGAGTTCAATTAAGCAGGCGTCGTATAGTGGTAATACCTTAGCCTTCCAAGCTAATGCTGCGAGTTCGATTCTCGCCGCCTGCTCCAAAATATATAGTGTTGCTGATATGGCTCAGTTGGTAGAGCGCATCCTTGGTAAGGATGAGGTCCGCAGTTCGAATCTGCGTATCAGCACCATCTTTTAATTTTAAAATCTCCATTTTCATCTCTATTATCCCATTGATATATCTTGTTTCCTAAAACATTAAACATTCCTAATTATCATTAAGTAAATACAGTTATTTATAAAAATAAACTGTCATTTTATTGTATTGGTATTATAATTCGAAAAACTAAAGCGCAAGTGGTTCGATTACCACCTGTATTAACTTCTGGAATGAGGCTATATCATGTCTAAAGAAAAATTTGAACGTCTTAAAACCCACGTCAACGTTGGTACTATCGGCCACGTCGATCATGGTAAGACAACTCTTACTGCTGCTATCACTAAAGTTCTAGCTGAAACTCACGGCGGCGACGTTAAAGCATTCGATCAAATCGATAATGCTCCTGAAGAAAAAGCACGTGGTATCACTATCTCTACTTCACACGTAGAATACGACACGCCTGCACGTCACTACGCACACGTAGATTGTCCTGGCCACGCCGATTATGTTAAAAATATGATCACTGGTGCTGCTCAAATGGACGGCGCGATCCTAGTTGTTGCTGCAACAGATGGTCCTATGCCACAAACTCGTGAGCACATCTTGCTTTCACGTCAGGTTGGCGTTCCTTTCATCATCGTATTCATGAACAAATGTGACATGGTTGATGACGAAGAACTTCTTGAGCTAGTAGAAATGGAAGTTCGTGAACTTCTTTCTGAATATGAATTCCCAGGTGATGATCTTCCAGTTATCCAGGGTTCTGCACTTAAAGCTCTTGAAGGCGATCCAGATTGGATCAAGCCTATCCTTGATCTTGCTGAAGCTCTAGATACTTATATCCCTGAGCCAGAGCGTGACATCGATAAGCCTTTCCTACTTCCTATTGAAGATGTATTCTCAATTTCAGGTCGTGGTACTGTTGTTACTGGTCGTGTTGAACGTGGTATCGTTAAAGTTGGCGAAGCTGTTGATATCATCGGTATCAAAGAAACTGCTTCTTCTACTTGTACTGGTGTTGAAATGTTCCGTAAGCTTCTTGACGAAGGTCGCGCTGGCGAGAACGTTGGTGTTCTTCTACGTGGTATCAAGCGTGAAGAAATCGAACGTGGTCAAGTGCTAGCTCATCCTGGAACAATCACTCCACACACAACTTTCGAATCAGAAGTATACGTACTTTCGAAAGATGAAGGCGGACGTCACACTCCATTCTTCAAAGGTTACCGTCCACAGTTCTACTTCCGTACAACTGATGTAACTGGTGCTGTAGAGCTTCCTGAAGGCGTTGAAATGGTAATGCCTGGTGATAACCTTAAGTTTGTTGTTGAGCTAATTTGCCCAATCGCAATGGACGAAGGTCTACGCTTTGCAAT
>JABSRU010000139.1 GCA_013214965.1 Gammaproteobacteria bacterium | reverse complement strand
CCCTCCGACAACATAATTAAAGTGTCATGTGCCGTCGATGGTGTGTATGTTGCGACATTGCAAAATGGTGTTTATTTGTAAGCGCTCATTTAACCCCACCTACCAATGTTAATGGGCTTCTAGAATAATATCCCAATACTTTTAACATTGAGATTATGATGGCATCACCTGAAAAAAACACCCACTGGCAGTCAATTTTTAAGTCGCAAATAGATAGCGGATTAACTATTTCGGCATTCTGCAAGCAACGCAAAATTAATATATCAACGTATTATTCCTGGCGAAAACGATTGGCAGAGCCAGAACCAAACATCATAAAAAAGCAGCAAGTCGTCCCGCTATTTGTGAGTGAATCGATCATGCCCCAAACTTCTTCACTGATGATCAAAACACCAAGTGGTTATCAATTGACGTTTGATGATGATATTTCTCTCGATAAACTTGATCAAATATTAGCGTTAATCTCATGATTAGCCCCACCCAAGTCTATCTTGTCACAGGAATTACCGACATGCGAAAGTCAATTAATGGCTTATCGGTTATTGTTGCTGATGAACTTGAACTTGATCCTTTAAGCAAAGCTTGGTTTGTTTTTTGTAACCGTGGGCGAGATAAATTAAAAATATTATTTTGGGACACTAATGGATTTTGGCTTTACTATCGCCGGTTAGAACAAGGTCGTTTTCAGTGGCCAAAACATGATGAAACGACCACCGCAATGCACATTGAAGAACGCCAATTACAATGGCTACTATCAGGGCTTCCCGTGTGCAATCGCACAAAGCACCAACGATTACAGGGGTTGTCTGTCATGTAATTCGCATGATCGTTTTTTGGGGCTTGAACGATCCTGCCAGTGTGTCATGCTTACCACCATTAGCCCCTATGGCAACGACTTGACGTGACCAAAGCACTCAGCATGACACAACTTCATCAACAACTTGCCGCCTTACAGGCGCAAGTAGAATCATTAAAAAATGATAAAGTTGATATGCAACGTCAAATCGATTTACTCATCAGTAAACTAAATCTGAGCAAGTCGAAACGCTTTGGTAAGCAAAGTGAAAAAGCGCCGCGTGGCACATTCAATGAAGCGGAACACACCAAGTCAGAAGCTGATGAGCCCCAGCACCATAAAAAGGGTAAGCAACCACTGCCAAGCCATCTTGAGCGTGAAAAAGTTGAGCATAAACTCGATGATGCAAGCTGTGCGTGTTGTGGTCATCAAATGCATATCTGTGGCACTGAAACGAGTGAACAAATAAAAATCATCCCCGCTAAAATTAGCGTCATCAAACATCAGCAGTTTAAATACGCTTGTCGTGAATGTGAACATACCCAAGTCACCAACAAAGTGGTGACGGCCAGTAAGCCTAAGCAGCCAATTCCACGCAGCATTGCTAGTGCAGAAACATTGGCCGCGGTGGTCACCGCCAAATACTGCGATGCGCTACCACTGTATCGACAAGTTGAAATTTTTAAACGCGGTGGCTTGGATATATCGCGCGCCACATTGGCGAACTGGTGTATCAAGTCAGGCGCTATTCTAAAACCACTGGTTGAAGCGATGCAACAAACTCTCGTGAATCAACACAGCTTGTGTGCCGATGAAACCCGCGTACAGGTACTTGATGAGCCAGATAAGTTAGCAACGAGCCAGTCTTACATGTGGGTTTACCGTAGCAACGAAGTGAGCGAGCAGCCGGTTGTTATTTCTATATATCAACTACAGCTTATATTCAATTGCACAAAAATAAAAATGATCACTTGATCAAATACTCCATATAAT
>JABSRU010000138.1 GCA_013214965.1 Gammaproteobacteria bacterium | reverse complement strand
TTTGCATTTTGCCCAACACTTTATTGCACCTGTTGTAATTTAGCTCGCGGGTACTCCTGCTGAAATTTGGGGGATTATCAAAACTCACTGTGAGACGACTCTTGTAGTTGAATTACAGTTGATGTGGCGATAGTCCAGTTGGTTTAGATAGCAGCTTGTCTGTGCTGTGGCGTCGGCGGGAGGGAATATTTTGTGATTGCAGCACTATCCAATCCGATCCAAGCAAGTACAGTTCGCACAATGGCCAATCTAAACCACACCAAAACCCAGAGAGGAAACTTGCCACGAGATAGCCACCACCCACGTAAATTCGCGTTGACTGCTACCGTTCGGAGTGATCAACTTTTCACAACAACCTCATAGCAAAATTGGAGTCGAGCAACAAAGCGAAATGTCCGAGCATAAGCACACGCAAAATTTTTCACTCTCGGTGAACCGAGGTGAAGTTAGCAAAAGATGATGGACTCATGGCGTTGACACCGGTCAGCACACTGCGGGCGATAGCGACTTTACTGTTGCTATCTGCTACTTAAGAGAGTGACCTCCTCTTGTGTCCGTACCAAGTCAGTGTATTAAGAGTTATTTCGGATGGGTTTGTTACGTGGGGAACGATCAATGTTTTGTCCGGTGAACTTTGGACAATTCGTTTGAACCTAATACCTGTATCAACCTTGACGTCTGACTGCCGCCAATCTCCATTGTGAGATGGTGGTCACATAGCCATGATACCCCAGTGGACCCGGTCTTGTACCGGAGAGCCTCTGATGAGCTTTGGTTTTACCATTTCTCTAGGCTCCTTAAATTCTCAATCGGGACGAGACCCTTTGTGGAGCTACTGTCAATTCTATATATCAACTCGAAGTTCACTAGATGAGTTGAGACAAGATTGCTGTACGTTCCCTGGGTTTCCGATCCACGATACAAACGCATTACCGACAATACAAGCCGTCACATTGATGAATGTAGCCTCCCAAGTACACTGTGTCTGACACAGTTGTCGAGCTGGAACAAGCACAACATTCGCATGCCGTACGCTGTGGTTAATGGCATTTAACGCGAGCGATGGGTAGTGGCGCAACTGCCAAGGATCTGTTACAATGAGTAGGAGTATGAGTGGAAGTCGATATTGCGATGCAACATCGGGCATGAAGACGGGAGGAATTATCTTTATTGTCAACGACAATTGCTCCGGATGCACCACGATATGGTAGAGACTGTAAAGTATTTGCCTACGTGTGTGTGCCCGACAATAGTTAGACGATTTTAAGACTTTCCGACTGAATTTGTGTTTGATATGCTTCGTGATGCTCGATGTACATGTGACAGGTCCTGGTAGAATGGATAGGTGTCTCTCCCAGGTGAGACAGTCCACACCAACACATTTTCGCCGGAAGATTAGCAAATCTTCGCGGTACAAACACGCTTATGCCCACGATTTGGGACTAACTGCTCACCACGACTCAACCACACGATTTTGCGCCGTCAACTTCCCCGCCGTTCCTTCTGACGCGTCCAAGGTTATCGCACACACAACGTAGGCAACGCATTTCCACTCGGTACAAGTGCGGTCACGCGCTAAACTTAAACATATCAGTCAGCGCAGAGAAAAGAAATCAACCGAGATTCCCCCAGTAGGAGCGACCGAAAAGGGATCCCGCAGCGAGTATAAGGTCATAGACCTAACTCAGCTATTAAGCCCAACCCTGAATCCCACATGCTCTGTAGTGCAGAACGCTAAAGTAGCCCGCCAACTGATCCCCACCCGCCGTCCGCCGACTTTCACGATTGCTCATCGCCATCTCAAACAACCAAACACGAACCGAGAGCCCATACACACGGTCACGTCCCCGCAAATTCAAAGCTCCGCAAAACAACCAAACACAAAAATCTAGACCAAACCAAAAATTAGCAGGGAAAGAAATGTTCAATTCAACTCTTGATCGAGTCAAGGCGACTCATCTGCCGCAGTTCACAACAAGCAAGTTCTTTGGGCTTCGCTTCAG
>JABSRU010000137.1 GCA_013214965.1 Gammaproteobacteria bacterium | reverse complement strand
TCCTATCCGGTTGGAAGTAAACTGCCATGCAGTGTAAGATAGCAACCACCCGAGTAATCGGAGGTTGTGAATCTACACTGCACGGGCGGGCGGGCCTGGTCATCTAGCAATCGGGTTGCGGTACAAACCCAGAGAGAGAGAGAGAGAGTATGGAACAACCGCACTGGGTGAGCGGATAGGAGCAGTGTCGCACGTATAGTGCGATTGGGGGGAGTTCTCGTGTCGGCTCCAACTCTCTCGTGGTAGTTGGATGTCATAGGCCAATGTCATTGTACCTCTGACTGGCCAGGGATACAAATGCAGATTGCTGATGAGCAGGGCCAGTTGGGGTTAAATCCGACTTTAAATTGTGCCTGTACATCATCGGTGCGAATCAGCTTTATGCAACCACGAGGAGCGACAAATTCTGGAAAGGCACGAACTCGCGTCGATTCAGATAGCAGTAGCAATACTGTGCTGTCGTAGCCAGCCACAGTCTGACGCCCTGTGGCAAACCACCCGAAGTTCTGTATCCCAAAACAGTCTGTGTATGAACTTGTTCACTTGTTTTGAAGGCGACATGACAAGTGTGAACTGCCAATTGATCCATTTTGATTGGTAACAAGCATCATAGATTACCGATTTTTGCCAGAGTGTGCCGCGATGAGCACTCTGGATGCTGTGGTCACAGGATCAAGTATAAATTGGGTGGTAATGTGTTCTCCGTGAAGGTGAGCACACTCATGTGATGGCTGAGCATCACAACGACTGATTGCTGTCGGTCTATAAACTAACACGAGCGACAAACACAAATTCGGTATCATCCTATCCGTCGTGGTCGAATCCTGCCACGCAAAACAATTGGGCGACACCAACGGCGGGGCAAGAAGACCCTTTTGAGCTTGACTCTAATCTGTAATTGTTGGCTGGTCAGGAAGATGAAGATCGTAAGAGGCAGTGTTATCACAGCGATTTCGAAAGAAAGACCGTCGATAACTACCCCCATGGGACACCGCTACTTTCAGATTTGGCTGACTAACTGTGTTGACTTTGATTCTGAGCCGTGAATGAAGAACATTGCAGCTTGACGTCGCATGACGATAGCAGCAATTGTGATTCTACCACATCAGTGCGAAGATCATTGTCAAATTGCTAGACTTTTGGAGAGGGACTTGTCTCTCTCAGTGTTGGCTACTTGTGCAACTCTCCAGAGGGGCCTTGTAGCTAGTGCTCAGCGTTTTGCGTTGCGGAAGCTCGATCAATTGCACAGGACAATTACAGACGGGGAGTTTGGCTGGGGTGGCACATCTGTTATACTACAACACAGATGTTCCAAGCGCGGCTCCGTGAGGACAGAAACCTCACTTAGAGCATAAGGGCAAATGCCGCGTTAATCTAGCATTTCCACGGGAATGCACATAGGTCCAACCGTCTTGTGATGCTTGACATTACAGGGCTGGCAGGAAACTGCGACCTAGCGATCCTTCACGGCGAATACATTCTGTGCCTCCCAATTGACGCAACACACTATACGCAGCACGAAACAGCAGCCAGCAACCAACCGACGCGACACTGCTGTAACACAGGGAAAGAGCCGAGCAAAGGAACGCACACCCAGCCGAGCCAGTAAAAAGGAGGACCAAATGGTGAACACGTTTGCAAGGATGACCCGGCCCCGCCCCGCCCCGCCAGCTGAGTGAACGATCTCTCAGTACGGGAATTATAACGGCAAAGCAATACTTGGTTCCATAACCACAGTACAGCCTTGTAGGATTTTGAAGCTTATCTTCAAAATTGACCCATCCCGCCACGCGAACCCAATGCACACCAAGCAGCACCGACAACTATCTAAACCGAAAAGTATACTGGAATCTGAGGTGAAGGTGTTACAGCTTGCTGATAAGCAGGAACATTGACTTATGACTTTCGAACGAGATGATCTCCCCGCCCAATGTACAGTCTCTTGTAGACACAAAGTGACAACGACTATTTAGTATCCACACCTCGGGTCCGTTACGAGAGAAAACTAGCTATTTCACGGAGTGCATA
>JABSRU010000136.1 GCA_013214965.1 Gammaproteobacteria bacterium | reverse complement strand
GAAGATTTAGCTGAGTTACGCACTTTAGGTGAAATTGTAAATTACATGCAATCTAAAGTAGCTAGCACAAGTAATGCCCCTGCTTCAACAACAGCGAGTGTGCAAACTAATGAAAGCGCGCCAACAATCGATTTAGCTCACATCCAATCAGTGATGATGACAGTAGTAGCCGAAAAAACTGGTTACCCAACTGAAATGCTTGAGCTTGAAATGGATATGGAAGCTGATTTAGGTATCGACTCGATTAAACGTGTTGAAATCTTAGGTTCTGTGCAAGAAACTATCCCTGATTTGCCAGAGCTTAACCCTGAAGATTTAGCAGAGTTACGTACCTTAGGTGAAATTGTCAGTTACATGCAATCTAAAGTAGCAGCGACGCCTGTAGCTAATGAAACTGCTACAGCTGCGCCAACAATTGATTTAGCTCACATCCAATCAGTTATGATGACAGTAGTAGCCGAGAAAACGGGTTACCCAACTGAAATGCTTGAGCTTGAAATGGATATGGAAGCAGATTTAGGTATCGACTCTATTAAACGTGTTGAAATCTTAGGTGCAGTACAAGAAACCATCCCTGACTTACCAGAGCTTAATCCGGAAGACTTAGCTGAGCTACGCACCTTAGGTGAAATCGTTAGCTATATGCAATCTAAAGTTGCTCGAGTAACGGCTGAAACTGTTTTTACCGGAACTAGTGTTCCTGAAACTACAGCAACAGCAGCAGTGGCGACAATCGACTTAGATTACATTCAAAGTGTGATGATGACAGTAGTAGCTGAGAAAACCGGTTACCCAACTGAAATGTTAGAGCTTGCCATGGATATGGAAGCCGATTTAGGTATCGACTCTATTAAGCGTGTTGAAATTCTAGGAGCGGTGCAAGAAACCATCCCTGATTTGCCTGAGCTTAACCCTGAAGATTTAGCTGAATTACGCACTTTAGGCGAAATCGTAACTTATATGCAATCTAAAGTAGAACCGACCGAGCCTACGCCACCGGGAACTAAAGCCGCGGTGCCAGTAGCTGAAAAAGCTAGCGAAGTTACTGCCAGCTTTCAAGGTGCGCCAAGTGCAACAGTGGCGTTGACTGCATTATCTTCAGTAAATAAAATTGTTCAAGACGTTACCGGTAATGGTGGCGCCAATGCCTTAGTCGTTGACGACGGTACTGGCAGTGCCGTTGCCTTAAGCGCCAAGCTTATTAAAGCAGGTTGGCATGTCACGGCATTAAAACCTAACTGGGTGGTTAGTAGCTCGAAAAAAGCATTTACCAAAGCAGTTAATGTTATTGAAATTGGTACAAGCGAAAAAACACTTGATGAAGCACAAATTAAAGACATCATCGAGAACAACGAACAACTTGATGCCGTTATTTACCTGCAAAGTAAACAAACCGTTGCTGCAATTGAATACCCTGAAGTGGCCAAACAAGGCTTAATGTTAGCTTTTGTTTTAGCTAAATTGTCTAAAGTAAAAGCGGCAACGAAAGCACGTGCTTCGTTTGTGGTAGTTACTCGTCAAGGTGGCGCGTTAGGTTTTGCTAATGCAGAAGGCTCTTTACAAGTGAAGGCGGATGTTAAAGCAGATTTAGTACAAGCGGGTTTAGCCGGTTTGGTTAAAACGATTAACCACGAATGGAACGCAGGAGATGACTCTGTTTTCTGTCGAATCGTTGATTTATCAAGTAAGTTAGCCGCTGATAAAGCCGCGACTATCATCAATGATGAATTACTTGATATCGATACTGCAACCATAGAAGTTGCTCATGATACTGACAACCTTAGCAAGAACCTAGGTTCTCGTTTAACGTTAACCGGTGTTGCAACTGACAGTTATGCACTTGCAACTGGCTCAAGTATTGACAACAACTCAGTCTTTTTAGTTAGCGGTGGCGCAAAAGGCGTAACCGCTCATTGTGTTATCGAAATTGCTAAACAATATCAGTCTAAATTTATCCTATTAGGCCGTTCATCATTTAATGATAACGAGCCAAGCTGGGCACAAGGTATTACTGATGAAGTAGCTCTGAAAAAAGCCGCGATGCAAGCAATGATTGCCGCCGGTGATAAACCAACGCCAGTGAAAGTGACGCAATTTGTTCGTCCAGTATTGG
>JABSRU010000011.1 GCA_013214965.1 Gammaproteobacteria bacterium | reverse complement strand
GTCACGACTATCAACGTCACGCCCAGCAAATACTACCCGCACCTAGTTGGCAAGATATTTCAGAAATTATTAAGCTCACTAAACTGCCAGTATATTTAAAGGGAATATTAAGTGTTAGCGATGCACTTAAAGCGCAAGAGATCGGCGCAACGGGCATTATTGTATCAAACCACGGCGGTAGAATTTTAGATGGCGTGCCGACTAGCATCGAGATGCTGCCGCTAATTAGGCAGGCCGTAGGCATTGAAATGAAGATATTGTGTGACAGCGGTATTCGCCGCGGCAGTGATATATTTAAAGCCCTCGCACTTGGGGCAAACAGTGTGTTAATTGGTCGTCCGGTTATTTACGCATTAGCCACCGCTGGCGCAATGGGAGTCGCTCATTGCTTACGGTTACTTAAAGACGAACTAACGTTAACCATGACCCTGACGGGCTGCGCCACCATTAGTGACATTAATATCGATAAAATACGGATGCCAGCACTAGGTTTCGCTCCATTGTCGTAATAAATTATGATAAACGCCGGTTAATTTCACGATTTCATCAGCCCCTTTATTGGTGGCCGTTAAACTTTGAATGCTTTGATCTAAATCGAATAAGATCCGGCGCTGCTCATCACTGCGGATTAAGCTCTGGATCCAGAAAAATGAGGCCAGTCGTCGACCTTGAGTCACCGGATTGACACGATGCGTGCTAGTAGAAGGGTATAAAATGGCATCGCCAGCTTTTAGTTTGACCGATTGCTGGCCGTAGGTGTCTTCAATAATCAGCTCACCACCTTCATAGCTTTCTGGCTCTGACAAAAAGACCGTTATAGAGATGTCTGTCCGAATTTGGTTTAAACTGCCCGGGATCACACGAATAGCATTATCGATATGATTACCAAAATTACCAGAGCCTTGATAACAGTTAAACATTGGCGGTAATATTTTATTGGCCAATGCCGCACTATTAAAGACCGGATGATCCTGTAACCGCGCCAAAATAAAATCACCTAATTGCTGTGCTTCAACGCTGTTAGTGGGCAGTTGTAAGTTGTTTTTACAATCCAGTGCTAAATGTCCTGCAGTGGTTTTTCCATCCACCCAATCAGCTTGCTCTAACATCGCCTTAGCTTCTATCACTTGTGATTGGCTTAATAAGTTATCCAACGTAATTAACACATTTCACTCCTAAAAAAGGGAGCCATACCCGTGATCATTGAAATGCGGGAGTTTGTAAATGATATAAAATTCAATATACAAGGCGCGCGATTGACCAATAGCTGGCTATTGGGATTGAGCGCAACGAAGTAGATTGGGTTTTAGAGCGTTACAAAACCTGCACTTGCATTGATTATGGGTATTAGCTCCCTTATTAACTGATTTTGATGTCTATTCTATTGGTTAAAAGACATAATTCATAGACAGCTTCATCACACGCGGTGAACCAGGACGGAAATGGCCACGAGCACTGTAATCATTAACAAACTCTTTGTCGGTTAAGTTATCAACATTAAACTGTACGCTTAACGCATTATTGATTTGATAAGCGGCCATCATTTGAATTAACGTGATACTACCGGTTTCATAAAATGCCCGGTCACGACGCCAATAAGTGTTACCCGAGCTATACTGAGTACCTAAAGCAAACGTTAGCTGTTCCTGTTGATATTCTAACCACAGGTTAGCTGTATCTTCTGGTGCAGCAGATAAACCATTACCCACTTTGTCGGCGCTAAAGTCTTTGGTCACTTCGGTATTTTGGTGGGTGTAACCCGCTAAAATACTAAAGTTTTCGTTAATCATGCCATTTGCATTGAACTCAAAACCTTTCGCTTCTTGTTCACCGGATAAATAAGTAACCCCTTCATCATCACGGTCTTTAACGGTTTTGCTGGTCACAAAATAAGCGGCAGCTAACTGTAAATCACCATCAAACAAATCAATTTTAGCCCCTAACTCGAAATTAGTTGAGTCTTGAGGATCAAGTTTATTAATCTCAGTAACGGTGTTGGCGCGACCAGAAAAGGCTAAATCACCACCAGCTGGATCTTGTGAATTAGCAAAAGAGACATAAACACTCGATTGTTCAGTTGGTTTGTAATTAATGGCAGCGTTCCAGCTGACAAAGGTAGATTTCGCCTCTAACCCAGTTGTTAAGATACGATTCCACTTGCCATCGATTTTTTGCCACATATAAGCAGAACCTTCCGCAGTATAGTCTTCAACGCGCACACCAGCGGTTACTAACCAGTCCTTGTTAATGGTCATGGTGTCTAATAAATAAAGCGCAGCACCAGTACCTTCTACTTTGGTTGGCGCATCCTCACGATGAATCGAACCGGTATAAGCCTGATAGGGATTAGGCTGATCAATCGGTAAATATTGATTGGTCATTTCAATGTCATTGGCTAAACGGTAAGTGGTTTTCTCTTCGTTGTATAATTCGATACCTGTCACTAAGTTGTGATCAACCTGACCGGTGGTGAAATTAGCCAACAAATCAAATTGATTAACAAATAAGGTATTTTCTTCATCTAATGTGCGGGTATAACTGGTATCAAATTCGTTATAATAAGTGCTCGTTCCGGCTTCTCTATCGTAATCACGATGTAAAATAGGACGACCCATAACTGACTTTTTATCATTGCTGGCAAAGCGCGTTTGGTTAATAATGCTAATGCTATCAGAGAATTGATGTTGAACAACTACCGTCGCAACATTAATATTAACTTCTTCGAAATCTCGT
Source organism: Gammaproteobacteria bacterium (assembly GCA_013214965.1). Lineage (GTDB taxonomy): Bacteria > Pseudomonadota > Gammaproteobacteria > Enterobacterales > Psychrobiaceae > Psychrobium. Next base: position 108,254 of record JABSRU010000011.1, on the reverse strand, counting down.
TGTTTATTACCGTAAAACTTATCCCATAACGAAGAATCGATCGGACCCGCTTTAATACCAAGCTGCTCACTTGCTTCGTCAGTAATAAAAGGCATGCCTAACATTGGAGTGTTATCTTGCTTCATCAGCATCACGTCAGCAGTCAGACTGGTTTTGTCGCTAAATTCATGCAACAACGATGGCGCAATGGCCAATGTCTGATAATCTTCAACCCCGTTACCGAACTGATCACCACCATCGGTCGCCAGCGCATTAATTCGCAAACCTGTTTTATCACCTAAGCTAACATTAACATCGGCGGTAATACGCTTAGTGTCTGCATCATCAAGCATGACATTCATGCTAGCGAAATCATCTAACTTTGCTTTTTTAGTCACCATGTTCACAACACCACCCGATGAACCTTTACCGGTAATGCTTGAACTAGCACCTTTACTCACTTCGATTTGCTCAGTATTAAATAAATCTCGTGAATAACCGGTAACATCGCGAACACCATCAATGTAAATATTACTATTGGCGCTAAAACCACGAATGGTGATTTTGTCATTGGTGGTAATGTTGCCACCACCACCTTCACCAGCGCCAAAAGTAGATACACCAGTAACATTACGAAGCGCATCACTCAAGCTAGTAACACCCTGATGAGATAATACTTTAGCGTCGATAACGCTAATGGTTTTAGCCGTATCAAGTAACGAAGTCGTTATTTTATGGTTAGATACTTTCTCTTTTTTAAAGATAGATGACGAGTCACCACTCACTGTTGTTTTTGCTAACGTTGCTGTTGATGTTTCAGCATGAGCATTCACAGCAACTGCTGCCACAGCAAGCGCAACGGCTTTTGATAGAGTTGAACGAGTAAAGATAAGCACAGATAATTCCTATTTTTATTTAAGGGTAAAACCAAATGGCATTACCGTAGATATTCTTGATCCGAGCCATAATAATGATAATCATTATCGTTTACAATGTTAAATTAATTTAAAGTTGAACTTTTTTTATCTATCAAATAACTAATATGTATTTTTGATATGAGGATTTACACTCTATAAAAACTGGCGATCTCACCCGATAAATACAAATGATTACTATTTACTTTAATAATCAATTACTTTTATTACAATCATCTATCTTGGTATGTTTAATTATTTAGCCGAATAATTAAACATACCGATGCTGCCGCACAGTTTCATTGTGCAGACAGCAAGATTAAAAATAATTCAATTATTTTTGGCTGATCTATCTCCCCGCTTCGATTCCTTAGTAAAGGCTTTATAAAAAGCCACTTAACAGCACAAGTACTTACACGATTAACAAGGAATATGCTCTATGAACACCACTCTAGCAGCCTCTGCGGTCAGGCTGGCATTATTCGCGCCAATCGCCCTGTTTGGCTTAGGTCTCACGGGCTTTACTGCCTCGGTAGTTGCAGCGCCTCAACTAACGGTTCAAGTAACAATACAAGCCGCTGATTTACACCAATGCTTAAATCAGTTTGCCAGCCAAGCAAAAATATTTATTAGTATTAACCCTGAGCTGACCCGAGGTAAAGGCTGCCAAGTACTCACCGGCAGTTATGACATCGCTACCGGCTTTACCAAAATTTTGCAAGGTACTGAGCTAGCCGTTAAACATCAAGGCGGTAAAAAATATACCCTCCAACGTCAACCCACCAGCACCGCAATCCAAACGTTAGCCACCACCAAGGTTATCGATGATCAATCGGCACAACATCAACAGAGCTATACGGCCCAATCGATGAACTCAGCCACGGGTTTGAGCCTGTCGCTACGTAATACACCGCAATCGGTCACCGTTATCACCCGCCAAAAAATGGATGATTTTTCGCTCGATACCGTCGATGCCGTACTGGCGAACACCACGGGGATCAACGTTAACCGCATCGAAACGGATCGCGCCTATCCGTCTGCTCGCGGCTTTGATATCGACTACCTGCAAATTGATGGTGTAGCTTCTGAAGCCAGCGGTATGATGAACAGCGATCTGCTCGCCGATACTGCAACCTACGATCGAGTAGAAGTGATCCGCGGAGCATCGGGGCTACTTTCCGGCGCTGGTAATCCATCGGCCACCATTAACTTAATTCGCAAACGGCCGACTAAAGAATTTAACGCCTACATCAAAGCTAGTGGCGGCAGTTGGAATGCGGGCCGTATTGAAGGGGATATTTCAGGCAGTTTAACCGACAACGGCAGCATCCGTGCTCGCTTAGTGACAGCCTATGATAGCCGCGACTCCTACATTAATTTTTATCAGAATGACCGCAGTGTGATCTATGGTATTGCCGAATTTGATCTCAGTGAGCACACCACTGCTTCGATTGGTTTCGATTATCAAAAAGAGAATATTGATGGCACTACTTACGGTGAGCCCGTGCCATTCTTTTATGATGATGGCAGCCCAACTGACTTTGATCACTCAACCACCACCAGTGCCCCTTGGGCCTATAAAAACAAACAACGCACCATCATGTTTGCAGATCTTAGCCATCAGTTTTACAACGGCTGGCAGGCCAAGGTATCGGTCAGTAAACTCGCTGATACCATGGACTCATACCTAGTCTATCTTTATGGCTATCTCAATCAAGATACGGGCTTAGGATTAGGTGGTTTTTTCAATCCCTATGACAGCGACCGTGATATCGAGAATGTTAACTTAACCACCAACGGTCATTTCACCCTGTTTGGTCGCGATCACGAATTATTACTGGGCTGGAACCAAACCAATGAAAAGATTTCGCGGATAGCATATAAAGCACCAGACTTTGATTTCGGTAGCTTTTATCAATGGCCAGTAGCCGCCCCGAGTAATGATCGAGAGTACGAAGAAGACTGGGGCTGGGAAAACCAACAACGCGGTATTTTTATGACCAGTCGTTGGAATGTTGCTGAGCCAGTCACCTTATTATTGGGGACCCGTTTAAGTAGCTGGGATAACCAAGACTGGAAAAACGGTATCGATGGTCTCGGGTATCAACACAGTAATGTGTTGACGCCTTATGCTGGCATCGTTTACCAGCTCAATGATAATCTCTCTTTATATTCAAGTTACACCAAAGTATTTAAGCCACAAAACAATAAAGACCGTGATGGCCACTATCTGGATCCCAAATATGGCTTAAATATCGAAGCTGGCGTTAAAGGCGAGTTTTTTGATCGTAGTCTTAATACTTCGTTGGCATTTTTTCATGTTGAGCAGACAAATGTTGCGCAGGCTGACATCATGATTGATGGCGAACAACGCTACAAAGCGATGAAAGGAATTAAAGTCAATGGCTTCGAGACCGAATTAAGCGGCGAATTACTCACGGGACTAAACCTAACCGCAGGCTACACCTATCGCGATGCCGAACAAGAGGATGGCAGTAAAGCAACCACCTTTGAGCCTGAACACATGTTACGTGTCAGCGGCAACTATCAATTATCTGGCCGCTTAGAGCAATGGGTCATTGGCGGCGCGTTACGCTGGCAAAGTGAAATTTATACCGAGGATAAAGGGCCCAATGGCGAACGCGCAACACAAGCAGCTTTTGGAGTCACCGACGTAATGGTACGCTACCAAATTACTGATAACATCTCAGCCAATATCAACATTAATAATGTGTTTGATAAGAAATATTACAGTGCCGTACCGCATTATAACGCGGCCTATTATGGCGAACCACGCAATGCCCGATTTACGGTCCGTGCCAATTTTTAATCACAGCTAACTGAGTAAAAAACTCTAGATAAAAAAGCAGCCTAGTTAATCACTGGGCTGCTTTTTCTAAAGTTGTTCGGCTTTCTAATGACGAAGAAAAAAGCAGATATGTACTACATAATTCACCGTTCAGCAAATATAGATTAATTAACCTGAACTCGGGATAAAGAGCTTTGTATCAAGATGAGATATAAGATGTTTTAATTTTAAAGTCTGTAATTAAAAACAAAACATCAGCTCGTGTGACCCAGTGACAAGATTTAGGAGGGTATCAAGGCATTTTTACGAGCGAATAGCTGGCTATTTCGAATAAAAATAACGCCGATAACCATTTAAATAGCGTTATTGGGTAAAGTTTCTTATCCCGAGCTCAGGTTAACTATGAAGTTCATCAGGGCAAGTGGCAAGGTTATGGCGCAGGCGTCGGTTTATTCTATATGGGTAATCGATATGGCGACAACGCAAACTCTTGGCAATTAGGTAGTCATACCACGGTCGATTTTTCACTTTGGTATACTATGATGCCGACACAACTTGGTGACAGTAAGATCCGTTTCCAGAGGCAAGCAGATCTGATTTTATCGATGGCCGGTTCTCTTATGTCGATGTGTATCCAAATGCCAGCAAGCCATTGCCTGAAATAACGCCCACCATGATATTGCAGACATCGGCAGCTTAGTTGAGTCTGCTCTTAATGCTATTGTGGAGTTAGATATACGTAGCATTTCTCTTAATCGCGGCGGTTATGTTTTTGTTACGGACCAAACAGACAGTATATTAGTCAGAGACAGAGCAAATAAAATCTATATTAATCCCCATACTCAAGAAGTTATTTATGCTCAGCGCGCAGCAGATCTTCTCCTCTATTGGTTATGGTCAAACATGGCAGATCCACTGCACTTTGGAAATTTTTATGGTTGGGTAAAAATGCGATTAAAAATTATCAGACCATAAAATGGTCATTAATAATCACCATGGCTGTCATTTGGCTAACCACCATCCTTGCAGCGCTAATGCTGTATAAAACAGGTCCGGTAGTCGACGGTGTTCAACAACTGCCGATGATAGCTTTCCAACGGCAAGCTTTATTCTACTTTGGACAATAGGCACCATGACTTTACTATCCGTTTATACCAGAGTGTTACTTAACCGGTTAAAATTTCCAGCTAACTGAGTTAAAAACTCTAGATAAAAAGCAGCCTCGTCGATTTGTTGCCTATTTGATAAAACAATGTCAATTTCTGTCGTGATTAAAAAACTCACGACAGCGTAAAGTAAGATGTATCTCTCAGTTTTAAACTTCCAACTATTACCAACCCGAAATAACTCGCAAACGCTAACAGCAATCGTTACTATTCGCAATAGTGTTATATCGTGAGACTAAAACATTATAAAAACAATATAACTGACTACTGATGTTTTAGTTATCAAGGTCTCATTCAGAGAGAGAGATCAGATTAATACAAAAATAACATTTATCTTTTTATCCATATTTACCATTGAATACGTGGTCATTATTTAGTGAACTTTACGTACTGCTGTTAATGGCTGAATTTACAATCAAGGAAATCTCAATGCAACACGACAATTTACCGTCTTTACGTCTCTTATTATTATGTGCTCTTGCCGCCCCGACCATGGTTAGTGCCAAGGTTGATAATGCTATAACCGTACTAGAAACAACGAAAGTCATCACTAAAAAAGCCATCACTCTTTCTGGTGTTAGAAACATTGCATTAGAAAACAGTCCAGGCTCTGCTAGTGTCATCAGCGAAGAAAAAATTGCCGTTGGTCACTTTATGAGCTCGGCAGATGCGTTAAGTGCATTACCTGGGGTTAGAGCAATGGCTGAGTTTGGCCGAGGTTTACGACCGAATATTGGTATTCGTGGCGTTAACCCTAACCGTAGCCGTAATGTCTTGGTATTAGCCGATGGTATTCCAGTGCAACCAGCGGTTTATGGCGATCCGAGCATGTATTATAACGTGTCGATCGAATCTGTTGAACAAATTGAGGTGATGAAAGGCGCCACGTCGGTAATTTATGGTCCAAATACCAGTGCAGGGGTTATTAATTATAAAATGCGTCGTCCGCCACAAGAAGCACAAGCGCGTATTACTGAAACGATCCGCCAAGGTGGCTTCGCCGTGACTGAACTATCCCTTGGTAATACCTGGAATGGGGTTGGAGCTCAGATTAGTTATTTAAATAAAAGTGGCCATACTTTACGTGAGAACACAGATACCGAAGTTAACGAGCTTAACATGCGTTTATTAGTGCCAACGGCTAATGATGGCGAAATTTCAATGCGAATGAATTACTATCGCGAATTATCACAGACCCCTGGCGGCATATCCCTTGCTGAATTTAACAAAGATCCGAATAAAAGCGAGCGTAGTCATGATAATTTTAATGGTCGTCGTGGCTCTTTTGACCTTCGCTATCAACAACCAATCAATTCAGATTGGAGCATTGATACTCTAGCCTATATGAATTTCTTTGAGCGTAATTGGAGCATAGCCAAAGGTTCAGATCTCAGTGGCGCAACCTCTAATAGCCATTATTTACGAGAATTTTTTGTCGCCGGGCTTGAGCCACGTATCCGTTGGAAAAATTGGTTAGCTGGGGTAAAAATTCACCACGAACAGCAGGCAAATGTAGTGCGTAAAGGTAGCGCCATCGATTCCCGTACTGGCACAACATCCGATGAAGCCGATTTATCAACTAATGCGTTGGCCGCATATCTTGAAACTAACTTAACACTTAGTGAACAGCTAACCGTAACACCGGGGATCCGTTATGAGTCACTCACCCAAATGCGTAATGGTGCGCTTAAAAAGGGTAAATCTCATGAAACTTATGATGCTAAAGATACCAATGTCTTTACGTGGGGTGTTTCTGGTTTATTTAAGGCAAATGACATAGTCAATGTTTATGCGGGTGTCCATAAGGCATTTCAACCACCTACTTTTAAAGAAGCGGTTGATCCGACCAGCGGTGTCGCTAATGATATTGATGCTGAAACCAGCATTAATTATGAAATTGGGATGCGGGTAAATACTGATTCTCAATTACATGCTGAATTGACGTTATTCCAAACTAATTTTGACAACCAAATCGCTAAAGACGCAGGTATCGTAAAAAATATCGGCGAAACTCGTCAGTCAGGTGTTGAACTAAGTGTGAGTGCCCCTTGGAATAATTGGCTATTTGATGCTAATGCGACCTTATTGGATACCGAAATATTAACGGGTAATAATCGTGGCAATCAGTTAGTGATGGCACCAGAGCAAACGTACAATGCCGGTATGCAATATCAAACGATTCTTAACAATGATCTCGAAAGTTATGTTCGTTTAGAAGGTCAATACATTGGAACACAATTTACCGATACCGCTAACACGGTAACAGAAAGTGCCAATGGTTATAATGGCATGTTGCCATCATATACAGTCCTTAATTTAAAAGGCGAGATCAAGCACGGTGATTGGAAAGTGTTTGCCGGGATTAATAATCTACTGGATAAGCATTACCGAGTTCGTCGTCAAGGATTTTTTGGTGGCATTATTCCTGGTGCTACGCGCAGTGTTTATGTCGGCGCTTCATTAACTTTTTAAAGGCTAAGATCCATGAAATTATTACATCGAACAGCTCAACGTTGGTCTACGGGTAAACAATCTGGATTAATGGCAATCGCACTGCTGTTAACCGTGGTGGCTAAAGCTAGTTTTGCTCATGCTTTATGGTTCGACTTGCCTGCGGTTGTAAAAACCGGTGAACAGGTAGCCGTTAAAATCTATTTTGGTGAGTATGATGACAATTTGCGAGAGATCACCGGAGGTCGTCTTGATGAACGCAGCAATACCAAGCTTCAAGTGCTTGCTCCAGCAGCAACTGCAACTAATGACCTAGTATTAAAGCAAAATAAGAACCACTTTTGGGCCATGCTGTCGACGACCACATCCGGTGTTTATAATGTCATGGCAACCGATAATCAAAGTGCAGTGGTGGATTATACTAAGTATGGGATCGGCATCGTACGACCTATATTTTATGCTCGTGCTCAGTTCCTTGCCTTTACCCAAGGTCAAGTCGCTGAAAAAACGGCGTCAATAACACCACAACTTGATTTTGATATTGTGCCTGTTGCACATGCTATTGATATTAACGCGGGGACTTTTGGATCGTTACCCCAACAAGAAGTACCTTTTCAGGTGTTCTTTAAGGGCAAACCTTTTACCGGCAAAGCTGATATCAGTGTTTATGCGCCTAATGGTTGGAAGCGCGAACCAAAGCTTGACGCCCATGGCATAGGACGGTTTACTCCGACGATGCCTGGTGTATATGTGATCGATATAGTTTATCGTGAAGCTAAGCCTGGTATATTCTCTGATAAGGCCTACGAAGCGGTACGTCATCGTGCCACTTTGACCTTAGCTATCCGCGATTAATATCAATTAATTGCAACAAGCTACAAACAAAAAAGCAGCCTAGTTAATCACTAGACTGCTTTTTTATTATCCCATTATTTAGCTGAACGACCAACCATAATTGACAATAGCCACTACGGGCAAGGCCACTGCGAACCCTGGCAGCCATTTAGGTCGATAGGTCAATAACAGCACCACCGAAAAGAAAGCCGCCGATAACGCGCCAACCAACAATGACGGCCCAATCGACCAACCATAAAATTCAACACTAAGATATGCCGTGCCCAACAATGATAGCCAAGCCAGAGGTCTGAGTGTTAACACCAAGGTGTTATTAAAATTAATGTTAAAAACTTGTTTGCGATGTTTGGTCATTGCGACACAAAACAGCGACATGGTAAAAAAACTCATCAACAACAACATTAAATAACTTCCTTGCGCTGGGCTAATACTCGGGCTTTACTAGGTGCTCGCTTTTTAGCGACTTTAACTGTTGATTGCTGCCGTTGTTTCACTTTATAAGCAGTAAAGGAAAAACCTGCGCCAATCACTAGCATGGTTAAATCAAAGCCAGCGAAGTTCCAATCACCAATTGGTAATGTCACGCCAAGATGCTTATCGGTGGTCAACCAATTTAATACTGGGATAAAACTAAACACCACTGCCGCCAGATAAAGTTGTTCAAACCAGGCACGGCCAGCGGGTCTAAAAGCTGGATACACTAACAAGATGGCCCAACTGATAAACATCACGTGGATTTCCCATTGTTCACGAGCTACAAAGTCGACTGGCAACAGGCGATTAGCCCAAAAATACATCGCAATCGCAATGGGCAAACCAACAATGGTGCCGATATTTAATTGATCAACCAAACGGTAACCAAAATCTGGACCGTTGGGTTTTTTAAGTTGCTTCGGCTTGCGTTTGGTGACCCACAAAATAGAGCCAGAAGCCACCATCGACGCGCCCATTAAACCAAACAGAATGTAGATCCAACGGGCGACAGGACCAGCATATTTTCCTTCGTGTAAAGAAATAAACCCCTCATCTATCGATGCTACTATTGAATAATCTCGGGCTGGAACATCAATCAACTGACCCGTGGTGCCACTAAAAAAGATCAAACCACTGTAGGTGATCATAAAATGAAACGGTCACGCAGCAACACTCAAGACGTTATGGATATCAAGCCAGTGATCACCGCAAGTAACATCAGCATGGTGCAACAACCAACAATCCAATAACTCACTATGTTGGGTAAATATTGCAGCGCATAATGCATTGAATACAGTTCAGAGCCGCCACCAGTGGCTCGAATGTTAGACACGGCCTGTCCCGTGTGCGGATCGAGTATTTTGGTGATCCGTTTTTCACCTTCTTTGGCGGGTTCTCTCCATTTTAGTGTTAGATTGCCATCGCGCCGACTGGGTAATTTTATTTGCCAATTGTCCACGCCAGCAGCATGCTGGGTTAAGTATGCCTGACTTAAATCAAGCAACCTGTCAGTGCTAACATCATGCGCAACAAGAGGCCGCTCTGGTTCCATCCAGCGAGTGATTTTATCATCAAAATATCCCGCGGTACCGGTAACAAACATAAAAAACAACACCCAACCAACCACCAGACCAACCCATGTATGCAGCCATTTCATCGACTGGCGAAAGGTCACATCATTAGCTGCTATTGTGCTACTTTTATCTGATGCAGCCATTAACTGTTCACCTGTATTAGTAGCCATGTTAAACCTGCGCATATCAGGTTTAATTTCAATAACCCAAGCCAAGCTTGCTTCGCACTAACACCACTAAAAATCCACATCGCTGCGCACGCATAAACGATAAATGCCAATAATAGCCCAGTATGTGTTGCCTCATTGCCATCCATCACTAAACCTAATATTTGACCGATTAACAGTGCCATGCTGGTCGCTAACGCATAACCACCAAAGATTGCTGCAATACAGAGGAAAACACCACCCAATTGCGCTGTTGCAACCGTTGTTGCCAACGATTGATAAAGGTTATTTCAGGCTTATTTACTATCACTAATTCCATCCGAAGGTGCGATTAAACTCAGGCAATACTCAATCATCGATTAAATAATTTTTAAAAAAACGAATTATAATGATAACTATTAATCTTTATGGTTTATTGCTTAGCTTAACCCATCACATCTCAATCAGGGCAAGCGCATTAGAATCTAGATATCGGCGCATTATCGAGTGCTTTATTTAAAACGCTCTTGCCGTGACATCTCAATAGCAAATAACACGAAAACCATTGTAAATGGTAATGGTTCGCATTATAATCCCGAGAAATTCACCTGCGCTGGATCATGAAATTCAGGGCTATATTATACTAATTGAAGGCGTAATCATGGGAATAAGAAGGGATTTAGCTCGTAACCTTGCTGTAGTGGCGTTGGGCTTATTAATATCTTCTGGCAGTGTTACTGCTACTGCTAACACTAAAAACGTAAATAACGTAAAACAAGCAGACAGCTTAATTAAAGAATGGTTATCTCTAGAGCAACAGCGCAATGCAATGCTCAACGACTGGCATCAACAACAGCCGTTATTAGAACAACGACTCTCCCTATTAAAACAAGAACAAAGTCAACTTGAAAAAGATTTAAGTACCGCCAACATCAATGATTCTGATGTCAATAAAAAGCGTTCTGAACTGCTCCAATCCCAAAGTGAAATGGAAGCACAACAAGGCTTGTTAGAAACCTCACTCGTCAACTATTATCAGTTAGTTGCTCAACTGCAACCACAACTGCCACCACCGCTGCGTAAAGCATGGCACAACAAACTCTCTGAAGCAGAGTTTTCGAATGCTGATACCACCGCACGCCTTAATACCCTATTAGAGCTGTTAGAAAAACTGCATGATTTTGAACAACGGATTAGTCATGTTCAATCGGCACTAATATTGCCAAGTAACGATGGCGACAAAGAAGTGATGGTTCATCAACTCTATCTCGGATTATCACAAGCGTGGTATGTCTCGCTTGATGGTCGTTTAGTGGGCCGGGGGCAACCGACAGCCGCAGGGTGGCAATGGTTAAGCGATGACGCCGTTGATGGCGATACCCTATTCAATGCCATTGCAATGATTGAACGTAAAACCGAAGCGAAATTCTTAAAATTACCTATTTCATTATCAGGTGGCAAATAAATGATTAAGTTAGCTATTATTATTTCTTTCATTTTCTTTTCAATTGTTAACTTCGACAGTCATGCGGCCGTTAGCAGCAATCAAGTAATCAACGGGTTGTTAAAAGATATTAAAGTGGCGCAGCGCAAACTCGTATCTAGCCAAAAAACACTCAATAAAGTTCGCTCAAAACTAGCAGAAAAAGTAAGAGTTCAAGAACAAAAAGTCATAAAATTAAGAGATCAAGCCGCCGTATCGCAGCGCCTTCAGGATGAAAAAACCTTAAGCTTGCAACAACTACAAGCGCGCTTAAAAAGCTGGAACGAACAAAACCAATACCAGCAGAATATTTTAAGTCGTTTTAATCATAACATCTCGAAACAGCCTTTCTCAGCCCAAGTACCGGCAACAGAAAAGCTGGCTTGGTTATCTGAACACTTGGCAACGATTAACCATAAAATGGTGCCAACCTGGCAAACTAAACGCATTGTTATGCCTACCGGTGAATTGCAATCGGCTAAGATCTTAGCGTTAGGTCCTGTGACTTGGTATGTCGACAATCTAGCTAACAATGCAGGATTCGTTACTCTGATTGAGAGTGAAGACCCTACCGCAGCCAATTTATATAAAGCAGAACTCACTTTATCATCGCAAGACAGCGCCGGTTTAATCGAATTAATGAATACTGGTGCTGGGATGATTTCTTTCGATCCCACCCTGACGCGCGCATTTCAAATAAATGGCCAGAAAGAATCACTCATTGATCACATCGGTAAAGGCGGAATATGGATCTTCCCAATTGTATTCTTTGGTATTTTTGCGCTAATTATTGCCCTCGCCAAAACCATCCAATTTGTCCGTTTACCGAAGTTGATCCCAGCATTTAACGAACGTTTTGCGCAGTTAGAAAAAATCACCAAAGCGGATGATAAAGCATCTGCAATCCAAGCATTACTAGTACAAGCTAAAGGGATGCAGGCACAGTTAGTCGAGATAGCTCGCCACTGTGATATTGGTCAAAAACGTGATGATCGTTTATTCGCCAATTTACTCAGCAATAAACATAAGCTCGATTATTGGCTTGGTGCCATCGCAATCACGGCTGCAGTATCACCCTTATTAGGTTTACTCGGTACGGTTAGTGGCATGATTGAAACCTTTAAATTAATGACCCTGTTTGGTGCAGGTGATCCAGCGGCTGTTTCTGGCGGGATCTCGCAAGCGTTAGTCACCACCGAATTAGGATTAGTCGTCGCGATACCGGCATTATTACTTCATGCATTACTCTCAAGGCGCGTTAAAACTTACTACGGCGAATTAGAGTCATGTGGTGTCAATTTAAGTCAACTAGAAATAGAGCAATAGATTATGTCATTTCATTCTTTTGATAACCCAGTTGTATGGAGCATCTTAGCGTTAGGCTTTGTGTGCTATCAGTTACTCACCTATTACATTATTCGTGTTTACTCAGGATCTTACCAACTCAAAGATGCCTCATGGATTGGTTCTACCGAAATATTTATCGGCGCACTACCGCTGCTGGGGTTATTGGGTACGATTAGTGGGTTACTTGATACATTCCATGCCATGTCATTAGGTGGTGCTTTGGATCAATCGGGTGCGTTAAGTCAAGGGATTGCCGATGCGTTATGGACCACCCAACTCGGTTTAGTCATCGCGATCCCTGCTTGGTTATTATTAGGGCATGTTAAACATTTAATCTCTAAGCAAGGAGCTGTTCATGCGAGCTAATTTACAGCAAAGGTTAGAACAAACGCACAATGGCATCGATTTATCGCCATTACTGGACGTGGTTTTTATTCTGTTGATCTTCTTTATTGTGACCTCGGTGTTTGTCAAAGAAACCGGTGTTGATGTCGATAAACCACAGGCGGTCTCCGCGCAACGCCTTGAAAATACGGTCATCATGATTGCTATTACCAGTAAAGGTGACGTCGTATATGACAGCACCTCCATTGGAGTGGCTGGAGTGCGAAATACCATCGAGCAACTACTCAAAGTAAGAAAACGAGCAGTAGTTATTCAGGCTGACAAACAAGTGATGACTGAATTATTGGTTCAGGTGATTGATGAAGCGAAGTTAGCCGGCGCGAGTTCGGTCAATATCGCCACGGCGCTTTAATATGACACAGCGAATGAGCAACAAATTAAATCGTTTTCATATTTTAGCCTTTATGGCCAGTTGCAGCTTAATGGCACTGTCAATACTGGGTATTTTCGCGGGTGATTGGTTTGCGAGTGAATACGATCCTAAAGTGATGGTGCGCAAGGTAACGCAAGCATTTACCCCGCCACCACCGCCGCCAAAACCCATTAGCCAACCGACGAAGCAAAGCCAACCGACCATCGATTTAAACGCGGCAGGAAAAGGCCCTGCTATCGATTTAACCAAATTAACCATCAAACAACCGCTTAATCCGATGTTATCACCGCCTGATTTTAATCATGCGCCCAGTGATCTTAATTTAGATTTAGCCATTGACTGGCAAGCATTTGGTCTGGGTGAATTGGACAGTGTACCGGTGCTACTGACCCAAATTAAGGCTATATTTCCGCGCAGCTTAGCCCGTAAAGGAATTAAAAAAGCGAAAGTAGCCCTCGATGTCTTTATTGACGAGCAAGGCAATATCACCTTAATTAATATTAAAGAAATGCCTGATGAAGCATTACTCGATTCAATTTATAAAATTATTCGTACCTCACATTTTTCAGTGCCGACAAAAAATGGTCAACCCGTGCGCGCGCGTTTTATCTGGCCTGTGGAGTTTAAAAAATCATGAAAATTAATCTAATATCACCGTTTGTCACTATGGCATGGCAACGTTCATTGTTGGTCGCCTTGCTCACGTTCGCTAGCTATCCGATGATTGCTAACGCCCAACAGAGTAGCCAACCGGAAAGAAAGCCACTGCAAATTAATAACATAAAAATAAAGCAATTAGCGCCAGTTTGGACCATGACTACCGGTAATAATCCGCTGTTGCAACGTGATGCCAAGTTATTACCCGCAGAACAAAATTTAGCACTAACCTTGCGGCCGCTGCTCAATAAAAAAAATTATGCCGAGGCATTAAAGGCAATTGAGCAATCGGCGCTACCCGATTATGAACCTGAGCAGCTACTCACGTTAAGCCCAGCATTGTTGCAAGTTAAGGGACAAATACAATTATCGTTAAATAAAGATGATAATGCGGAAAAAAGTTTTTTGGCCGCCATTGCCAAACTGCCCGATTTTATTCGGGCCCATAAAAGCCTTGCGGTTATTTACATCAAACAACAAAACTACCAGGCTGCTCGCAAACATTTAGTCAAAACCATCACCTTAGGCGAAGGCGACGCCCAGTTATATGGGTATCTCGCCTACATTAATCTTCAACTCAGCACGCCTTGGTCTGCTATTGCTGGCTACCAACAGGCCTTGTTACTTGAACCCGAAAACAAACAATGGCAACAGGGTTTGTTGTACAGTTTGATCACCGCCAAAGACAATCATGCTGCCAAAGCCATGATCAATGAAATGCTGCAAAAAACGCCCAACGACGCACGTTTATGGCTCCAACGCAGCCGTATTTCCCTTGATGACAACACGCCGTTAGAAGCGCTAACCAGCATGGAAATGGCCATTAGATTAGGCAACAAAGATCCTGACAATTTAATTGCCACCGCGCAGTTACACTTAAATCATGGCAGCGTCAGTCGTGCCGCTGATTTAATGGGCCAATTGTTAACACAGTGGCAACGTAAGCCTTCTAACAATCGTGGTAAAAAACGCGAGCACTTCGAGGCTATCGAATCAATTATTGGTTGGTTGGTCTATGAAAAGCACTGGGTCGATGCTAAAAAGCTGTTAAAACATAGCAACAAATACGCTAAAAACTTAACCCAACTGCAACGCAGTCAACTTAAATTGCACCACGCTAACATCCCAGGTAAAAGCAAACGCCAAGTCACTAAGCTCTATGAAGCGGCGATCGCGCTTGCACCAACCAACGGACGGGCTTTAATAGCTTTAGCTGAGCATTATCAACAGTATAAAAACTATACTCAGGCGCAATTGTTATTCGTGCGAGCTGCCACGTTAAGAGACTTTGCCGAACGTGCTTATGTCGGTCATGCTCAAGTATATATTGAGCTAAAGAATTACCTGCAGGCAGCGACCATGTTAAGAAAAGCATTAAAAATAAATCCATCACGACAAGATTTAGTGCAAAACATTCACTTGTTAGATCAAATGAATAACCGACAAATTTAACGTCCAGACAAAATCGGTATTAGGTAGAGTAGATCTAATACCGTATATAAATGATGACTATGTGAGATATTTAAAGTCAGCTATCTATTTGAATCACCGAGGTAAAAAAACATAAGACCAACTATTGCTTAAAGCTCTCACCTTCCGTATTATTAAAAAGAATAACAACCATTATCATTCGGTGATAATTACAAAATAAAGAGCATTATGTTTTTAAGTTTTATTCCAGCCTGGTTTGCCTGTTGTCTGTTGTACGGGTCAAGTTCAAAGCAAACATATTTCAAAAAATCGTTGCCATCATTCAGTAGCAAGATCACTGCGGCAATCTTAATGGCGCTGATGTTAGCCATCTTATTGCAGCATTTGCCCACCGTTTCGGCGCTGATCTCTGCATTATCATTAATCTGTTGCTTTTTACCCTTAGTCACCCTCATCGCTGCTTATAAAAAACAATATTTATACCTTACCAGTGGCTTAATTGGTGTGTTTGCATTTACTTCGCTTCTATTTGGCTGGCTAGGAGTGAATGTCTGATGTGGTCACGTACTTTTGCTGGTTTTCTATTGGGTTTATTACTGTCTATTTCCGTGGTGTTAAACCTCAATTTGCTGTTGCCGATTAAAGAAGCAACCATGTTGTTAATTGGACTGCTGTGTGCATTTCCTATTTGGGCAAGTTGTCAGGTGTGGGCGTACACATTCACCAGCTCGAAAAAAGCGTGGCAAACCCTCACGCTAACCCTTGCTCCTTCCGCTTTATTGAATGCTCTATTACTCACCCTACGGTATTACTCATGAAACGCGATGCACTAAAAGCCCTCACCAATGCGCACGCTTGGGTTGGCCTGATTATTTCGACTATTTTATTTATCATCTTTTTTGCTGGCTCTTTAAGTTTGTTTCGCGACGATATTATCGCGTGGGAACGCAGCCCTCATTTTTCGGTCACCAGCGACATTGAACAATTTAGCCTCGATAACATTGTAGCTAAAGTCGTCAAAAAATATGATGTTGATATGGAAGGCGGGCTTAAAGTTATTTTTCCCAGTGTTAAAGAACCGATTATTAATCTGTATTTTGAGCAAAAAATAGCAGCAGACCAACACCTTGATCAACATTTATTAGTGTCAGCCGATGGCAAGATAATTGGCGATGGTGACAGTTTTGAGTGGGCTAATTTTCTCTATCGCTTGCATTACAATCTTCACATTCCAGAAGTGGGATTGTACTTTGTTGGTATCGTGACCTTATTCTTTTTTGTCGCACTAATCAGTGGTGTTGTCATTCATTGGCGCAAAATAATCAGTAAGTTTTTTCAATACCGTAAAGATGGTAAAAAAGATAAATGGCTCGATGCCCACAACTTAATTGGCGTGATGGGCTTACCTTTTCATATTATGTATGCCTTTTCTGGTTTAGTATTTAACTTATTAATTGTTTATCAAATATCCTATGCTGTTGCATTATATGGCGGCGACCAAGGCAAGCTATTAAAAGCCGCTGGAGTGGTTGATATTCATCTTGAAGAAACCAATATTGCCGTGCCTATGCAAGGCTTAGATCGACTGTTATTAACAGCGAAACGGTCATTAGGCGAAGTGGATATCACTCGAATGACGATTGACCATTTTGGCGATGAAAGTGCCTCGGTTACCTTCAGCGGTTTTGACAACAGCCAGTTCTCAACGAATAAAGAAGTGACATATCACATTGCCTCCGGCCGCGAGCTTTATCTCACTAAAAACAATAATGATAATAATTTACGCGGTGGCCTAACGGTGATTGCCAATTTACATTTTGGTAATTTTGCAGGGTATTCATTACGTATATTGTTCTTTATTTTAGGGATTGGTACCTGCTATATCATCTTAACTGGCAACTTAATGTGGCTGCAAAAGAAGGCTAACTTGCGCAGTGAAAAGCAAAATGAATTTGGCTTACAGCTGGTTAAAGCCATGACCACGGGCGGCTTTATCGGCACTGTTTTTGCCACCGCTGTTGGCTTTATTTGCGCCAGAGTGTTGCCGACCGATTTATTGGATCGCAGTGATGTCATTGGTCAAATTTTCTTTGCATGTTTAGGTGCCAGCCTGCTGGTGTCACTAGCGATTAAAGCGCAACAACAATTTTCAGCAATCTTCTTAAAAATTACCGCGCTGGCATTAATCATGATCCCTATCTTAGATTGGTTAATGATGTCATCTGGTATTATTGCCATGCTCAAAGCCGGATATTTTGATGTGATTATTATTGAAGTCATCCTGTTGAGCTTAGCGCTATGTTGCTGGTTAATTTCATCGAAATTATTGGTACCGACTGAGGCTACGGTTGAAGATGATAAGCCAAGTAATCCTCTCGACATGGCAGCCCAATCAATTGGCAGATCCCGTGTCAGCAACTAATCATGCGGCAATAGTTGTTGTTTACAAATTGCTGGTCAAACCGCGATCTTTTGATACCAATAAAGACACCCGCAATTATTTATCCCGTATCGCTAAAGGGCGGCGAAAACAGGTTGAACAAGCATATTTGCAATCACTGGCCTTGTTGCAAGCGGATCAAAGTGGTGATTTGTCGCTGTATCATGCAGCCATTGAAACCTTATATCAGGTCAATATAATACTGTGTCAGTTGCCTGAAAAAGTCGCTCACACGTTTATTTACGCGTAAATTGAAGGTCTTACTTACCAAGAAATTGCACAGCGATTAGCCGTAAGCGAGCGCAGCGTCAAAAATTATATGGCGCAGGCGTTAGTGAAATTATCCAGTTTAGTCGCTAGGCTATGACGGCATCTATTGATCCTCAGCCATCAGAACTAAGCCCTTCACTGCAGGTAGCATTAGAGCAAGCGGCGCATTGGTTTATTACCCTCAAAAACAACCCGATTGCCTTAAGCAACAGCAAGCATTTAAGCGCTGGATAATCCCGCCAGCTCATCAAAGCACCTGGCAACAAATTTGTCAGATCGAACAGTTTTTCTCACCAATAAATCATCAAATGCCTAGTCATGTCGCGACTCAAACACTGTTAACAAGCAGCAGTAATACCAATCGCAACATCAGTCGCCGTGGTGCGATAAAAGGATTATTTAGTTTAGCCTTTGCGGTTACGTGCATCTGGTAATTATCACCTTGGATCAACAGGCGCTGGCAGTATGCTCACGCCGATTTCAGCACAGCAATAGTGCATCGATGTCAATCAAACCAACACCGTCAGGCTATTAACCTTGTAGCAGGGTGAAATCGCTATCACTACCAACAGCGCGGCGGACAGTCGACGGTTTTTGATGCACACCTCTCTCGCGCAACAAGCTGTGATCATTGAAACCTTGGGGACAGAATTTACCGTCCGAAAAACCGCTCAAAAAACCACCACTCATGTTCAGCGTGGCCAAGTCGCCCTCACGGCAAATAATCAACGATTCTTAATCAATCATGGACAACAGCTTCGGTACTCCCGCCAAACTAGCGGACTTAGACACGTTTAACACTCATCGCTTTTACTTGCGCCACTGTATTATCTAGTAGCCAACGCTATGCCGAACAACCCAATTGTTCAAACAGCAACAAGCAAGTTAAGATCAGCCTAACCAGCAGTGATCTAGCCCAGTGCCTTAATATATTTGCGAAACATTCTGACATTTTTTATTAGTGCAGATGCCAGGTTGACCAATAACAAAGCCTGTCAAACACTCAGTTTTACTGGCTCAATTGACCAAGCATTCATTAAGTTATTAACGGGTACAGGGCTGGCGATTAAGCAGCTTTCCGAGAGTAATATGTGCTTATTACAGATAACTCTGCCGTTATCGGCACATTAGCGACTGCTGTCGTACAAGGGGATGATTTAAAAGATGGCACCGCCGAGGATGGCTATATCAGCGCTGCCAATACTAATATTGATATTTGGACCAACCGAAGTTTACAGCAAACCCCATACGCTATTAGTGTGACTTCAAATAATTTAATGAATATCTGAAACAGGCAGACATATTAGGTATTGAAATTTAGGAACGAAATTAGAAATGCGTATTTGATTTTCGCACATTTACACCCTAACAGTGTAAATGTACGGACAGTAAAGTTTGTCAAAAGCGTTATAGACCACTAAAAACACTGTAATAACTAAGTAACCTGAGCTCGGGATAAGAAACTTTACCCAATAACGCTATTTAAATGGTTATCGGCGTTATTTTTATTCCAAATAGCCAGCTATTCGCTCGTAAAAATGCCTTGATACCCACCTAAATCTCGTCACTGGGGTCACACGAGCTGATGTTTTGTTTTTAATTACACACTTTAAAATTAAAACATCTTATATCTCATATTGATACAAAGCTCTTTATCCCGAGTTCAGGTTAAGTACTGTTTTAACTTACCCCATTGCTTTTTTTCTTACAAAACCACCAAATACGAATGATTATCATGTGCTATATTTTATCCGCTAAGATACAATGCTGATTAACATACCGATAGTTAAACAGTGTAAATAGAGAACATTAAAATGATCCCAGTTGTAAAAATTGCCTTGCCTGCTTTGTTATTTAGCATATCGACTTTCTCATCACTAGCCGATGAGAGTAATAAAGCCGATATTGAGATTGAAAAAATTACGGTTGAAGGCTCAGCGACGGCGAATAACAAACCGGTGGGAACCTTTGGTTCACCAGTTTCCAATCTAGAATTTGATCCGCGAGTTGACCTACAATCACGTAATATGGCGGAAGCTCAAGCCGATGTAAGTATTCGTGGCGGTATTTTCGAAAATACTGGTTTTAGAGTCGGCAACACGACATTATTTGACCCACAAACTGGCCATTATGTTGCGGAAATTCCTATCGCTCAAGAGATGTTGAGTAACGCTAGTATATTAACTGGCGCAGATAATGCCCTACTCGGGGTTAATAGCTCGGTCGGTACTGTTTCTCGCAACTGGAAACCAGTACAAACAGCTGGCAGCGTTTCAATTGGCGCAGGTAACAATAACTTTAATCTACAACGCGTTCACAGTGCTGTCAGTATAGCGCTGGGAGGCTCTAACGATTGGACTATCGGTTTTGAAGGTGAACACTCTCGTTCAGAAAGTGACGGAACGATAGATAATGGCGATCATGATTTTAAACGAACATCGGCTCGTATTCAGTTAGCCGGACCATCATCACAAACCGATCTGTTTTTTGGTTCTCACAAGAAGTTCTTTGGCTGGCCAAATATGTACACGCCATTTAATGTCAATGAAACTGAAGATCTTAAAACACGACTGTTGATCCTTAATCATCAACAGCATTATGGACAAGACAGCACATTTGAAATTTCCACTTATTATCGTCGTAACAACGACCATTATGTTTTTTCTCGTGAAAAGCCAAGTATATTTGAAGCTTTTCACCAAACGGATGTCAACTCAATCGCGTTGTCTGGTCGTCATGTCAAAACGGACTCTTTGGCATTCAATTACTCAGCCCAGTTTATGGCAGATCGTATTGAATCAACCACGCTTGAAAAGAACTTTACCTCTCGTCACTATTACAAGCTCAGCGTATTACCTGAAGTCCAAATGGATTTAGCACATGATCAACAGTTAATTATCCGCCTTGGCGCAGCCTTTGACGATACCAACCGAGACGACTCCGAAGTTTCAGTGATTGGTGATATAACGTGGAGCACCATCAATGCCGATGATAGCTCTGAAACTATCTACCTATCTTATGCAGAGGCCAGTCAAGTTGCAGGTTATACGGCTATCGGTGGTAGCGACAAAGGTGGATTATTCAGAAGTAATTATAATCTTGGACGAGAAACCACTAAAAATATCGAATTAGGCTTAGCCTTAGATCGCGAAACCTGGCGTCTTGATTCTGCCATTTTTCATCGTCAAGATGATGGCTTAACCGATTGGACTTACAGCTTAAACTCTACCTCTGCTCGTACGGCCAATCCGGTCGATATCGAGACATTAGGATTAGAAATACTGGCGATAAAGCGTTTAGACAACGCAGAAATCATCACCAGCTATACCTTCCTTAAGAAATCGGAAGATTATGGCACTGCAGATATCGATGCGAGCTTTTACGCATTAAACTACCCTGATCATCGGGTAACCTTAGGTGTTATCTTTCATCCTACTGATATTGTTACAATTCGTGTTGATAATGAATGGCGTAAACAACAAGATAATATGCTTCGAAATGGTGATGACGATGCCTTATTTACTCACCTTACATTAACCATTTCACCTTTGCAGTTTAAAGGTCTCGATATTATGATTGCTGCTGATAATCTTTGGGATGAATCTTTTGAAGAAGTACCTGGCACGCCAGGACGCGGAGAGCAATACACGATCAGCGCGACTTATCACTGGTAAGTAAATGGTGACAAATCACTGATCTTATAAGACTTTAAATTAGTCTCATTAGAAAAGTGACTTGACCCCCTTAGGGGGCTTAACGGGTAATCGCCTTAAACGAAAACCAATTTAGCTTCCAACTACCAGCAATTGATTTAATCCGAAGTGTGTGTTTACCTGCTTTTAAATGAATTTTACCACCGGATGCTGTTTTCCATTTCCTAAAGCCTCCCGTTGCAGGCACAGCTATTGTCGCTTCGATCTTGTTATCGATTAGCAACTGAAAACCATCACTTCCGTCGGGGCTAGCTATTCGATAGGTTAATTCGTAAAATCCACCAGATTTCACTGCTATCAGATACTCAGTCCAGCTGTCTTTATTTATCCCTCCTTTACCGGTTAGGGTTAAACCGCCTCCCTTTTCTTCTTTGGTCCTAATAGCACCAACGACGGCACCTTCCATTAGATTGTAAAATTCGGCTTGAATAGGATCTGAAATGTTATTGACAGCATCCACTGTGGTTACAAGTTCACTATATTGACTAAATCGATCGGGATTACAGGCTGTAACGACGTAACTATGTTTATGTGAAGGCGGTGTTTCGTCGAAAAACTCGGTTGCATTAATGCCAGTGGCTATCTTTTTGTAAACGCCACCAAAATTCACACTTCGATAGACATTATATCCCGTCACGTTTAATTCGGTGTTTGCTTGCCAAGATAATTTAACACTGCGATTAATATTATCTTGTTTTAGTGTTAATCCTGTTGGTTTTGTTGGATTTGGTAATATGTTTTTTCGGCGTAAACGTTCTTCTTTTTGAGCGTTTAGAAGAGATTTTTCAAACTGTATTGTTGAGTAAGATGTAGTATCGGTCTCATTTTTTGCCATGTCCTGTGCCAATCTAAACCCTTCGATTACCCCGATAAAATTCAATGGCATTGCTGATCTCTGACTTGATGAAAACTCGTGCCAATGCCAGGAACCACCGCGTAGAACCCGACGTTCACAATCACCAGTTAACCATGCTGAACCGTCGGTGGGTGCTCCTTTATAATTGTCGTTTTTACAATCTTGAACGTACTCAATAATATTGCCAACTAAATCATATACTCCAAAGGCGTTGGGTTGGTACATACCGACAATACTGGCATAACCAGATTTATCATCACACTCAGTGACCCCTTTAGCACCATGATAAGATGCACCAAAATCGAGTTGAGCACGTTGTTCAGCTGTTTGATCTCTTACATTAGCGTACTGACATATCCGCGGATCTTGGGTTATATCACCAAGATGATATTTTGTGTTACTGCCTGCCTTTGCGCTATATTCCCATTCTGCTTCAGTGGGTAAGCGATATCCTTTTCCCGTTTGTTGGGAGAGCCAGCCAGCATACGCCGTAGCAGCATTGGCACCGATACATACCACGGGTTGAAACTCATTATTTGTCAGAGCATTATTGTCCCAAGAACCTTTTATTTTTTTGCCAAGCCACTTATCCGTTGGTTGGTGATAACACTCTTGAGGTGTTTTGTACCCTGTTGCAGCCACAAACTGACGAAACTCCTTTACCGTCACTTCGTACTTGGCCAGTTTAAATGTCTCAATTTTCACGTTGTGAATGGGTAACTCATTCGTGCCGCCGCTGTCACTACCCATTAAAAACTCACCAGCAGGTATGGTCACCATCAGTGGTTCTATTAAGGTTTCGGTGGCTGATATTGACATGCTGAAGCCAACAAATGTTAAAGCGATGTAAGTGTTTTTTCTCATAAAACTATATCCTAGAGTTAATTGAACGAAACGCTTCGGTGACGGAACAAGAAATAAGATGACCCAAGTAAGTATCCGCTAACCTTTACGACAAAAGTTAGTGTCTATTATTGATTTAATGAAGTAAAGCCGTTTTTAGTCGAGGCTAGCTGAATTTACATTAGATTTACATCACCTTTTATAAGCTATTAATCATTAAATAAAAGGTGAACACAATGATAAATAAAAATCTATGTCAATCAATATTAAGTCTTTATTTCCTTTCCTTATCAACGATTGCATCCGATCAGTTTACAGATAGCTTTACATCAATGATTAAGCAGCATCAATTGCCGGGGGCTGTGGTGTTAATAAAAAAAGGCAATAACATTATTCATTATGATGCTTATGGCAAAGTTAACGTTGAACAAGCTCAACTAATGAAGAAAGATGCCATTTTTCGACTTTATTCGATGAGTAAGCCAATTACAGCGGTTGCTTTATTGCAATTAGTTGAGCAAAGAAAAGTGTCACTAGAGGATGATATACGAAAGTACTTGCCTGGCTTTGAGCCATTTGAGTTTGAAGGTGAAAATCACATCGTTACCATACATCAATTGCTCTCTCATACCGCAGGTTTCGGCTATGGCGGCGGAATAAAGTCTTGGGTAGATATCCGCTATTTATTGGCCAATCCTTTAAGCCGTAGTAATACTTTAACCGATTTAGTTGATGATCTTTCTGGCATCGATTTGAAATTCCCCCCAGGCAGTAGGTTTGAATACAGTATTGCAAGTGATATTCAAGGTGCCTTAATTGAGGCCGTATCAGGTATGCGACTAGATGATTACTTACAACAGCATATCTTCACTCCGCTGAATATGAAAGACACGGGCTTCTATGTGCCAAAAAGAGATCAACATCGTTTAGTTGACATGTATGAACTTGATGTTGGTTCCTTTGAAGAAGCATCTATTTTCAAACGAGAAAACATTCTGTTTTCTGAAAAAGGAAAAGACAGTGAATACCTTGAACGGCCAGAGTTGATGTCTGGTGGCGGTGGCTTAGTCTCAACCACAATAGATTACAGTAACTTTGTCACTATGTTGCAAAATAAAGGGCAGTTTAATGGGAAATCTATTTTATCAGAGCATTTGGTAGAAAAAATGTTAAGCTCAAAAACCACAGGATTAGATACTCACTTTTTACCTAGAATCTATCAAGGCGTTGGATTCGGCTATGGTATTGGCATTAAGGAAACCAGTGGTGATACTCGTCATCAAGGCTCCTTTTTTTGGGCCGGTATGGGCGGCACAATATTCTGGTTTGATCCGATAGCTGATGTACAAGTTGTGGTCATGATGCAAGTTGAAGATGGTTGGATTGCACTTGAAAAGTGGCTGATACCAGAGGTATATAGAATGATTAAAAATCAAGAGTAAATATAAGCATGGTAAACATTTTAATTGTAGAAGATGACATTGATATCGCCCAAGGGTTAGCCGAATTTTTAGAGCCTAAAGGCTACCTATTAGATTTTGCTTACCATGGTAAACAAGCAATTAACTACCTAAATAAACATCACTATGATCTCGTTTTACTTGATGTTAATTTACCTTTTATCAATGGGTTCGATGTTTGCCGTTCGTTACTCCAAGATAAGTTAGCGAGACTGCCGGTTATTATTATGTCGGCCAGAGGTACTACCGAAGATATTTTAAAAGGCTTTGACTCAGGAGCTTGGGACTATTTAGTAAAGCCATTTTCTTTTGCTGAATTATCTGCACGCATTAGCGCTAATTTAGCGAAAGCTATTAGCGTTCCCAAAAAAGTGCTTTATTTTAATGGCGTTGAACTTGATGAAAGCACGATGACCTTTCATTTTGAAAATAAAGTAATGCAATTGCATCAAGTCGGTTTTGATATTGTCAAAACACTGCTCAATGTCGCACCAAATGTAGTTAAAACCAAAGTGCTTCATCACGCCTTATGGGGAGATGATACCCCAGATAGCGATCCTTTAAGGGCACATATATATAAATTAAGAAAAAAGTTTAGCCAAGACTTTGGGCAATCATTTATTACGACAATAAAAGGCGTGGGATACCGTTTTGACTTTCTTTAAATCAGCCACATTATCAACAAGACTGACTAAATTCATTGCTTTACTTACTTTTGGCTTGTTTTTTTTATTTTCATTGGTGACTTTTTTCGTTGCATATTCTCTTGAAGACATTATGTTTAATCAGCAGCTACTACAAGCAGAAGAACAATTTAAGCAACAGAAAATCTTGCCATTTCATATTGAAAAAAAAACAGATCTCTCTGAATTTGATTTAACACTTACTCCAAACAAACAATATCTCGAATTTGATGCCGATGATTTATTTGGTGAATTTAGCCATAGCAACAAGCATTATCATTATATGAAACTAGCCGACGGTTTGCTGTTGATGGATGTTACTGATCAAGTGGTGGTTAAACGCGGTGCCAAAGATATTATTCTGGTTTTAGTGTTGTTATTTGTCCTTTGCTTGCTAGGGTCATTTTTCATTGCCCGAGCAATTTCAACTCAAGCCTTAAAACCCTTTCATCGTTTAAGCCATTACTTTCAATCGAAGGGCGCATCGCAAAGTGGATCACTATCCGAAATCAACGAAATTGAAGAAACTGATGTAAAAGCGATAGCGGAGCAATTAGAACAAGCGTTAGCAAAACAGCAGCAATTAATCGATGAACAAATCGCGTTTAATCAAGGAATGAGCCATGAAATGAGAACACCACTGCAAGTCATGAGTCATTCAATGGAGCTTATTGAGGCCAATCATGCCCAGATATACCGACAACCTTCGCTGCAAAGATTAGTTAAATCCCTCGCTAGAATTAAACGCATCAGTAATGCCTTGCTTTGGCTTACATCTAAGGAAGAATATCAAGGTATTAGCTGTGTAAATACCGTGCTTAAGCAAGTGCTATCAGAGTCAAAACTCCTTGCTAGTTCCCATCAACTGAATATAACACTAACTAACATAAACCATTACCAACCGCAGATATCGATACCTGAGAATGTCTTGGAATTGATATTTTTCAATCTGATTAATAATGTTATTCATCACGGCAAACGACAAGAAGGTTCGATAGCGCTTACCATTAGTATTGGCGAAAATGAAATTTTATTTAGTAATGAACAAGCAAGCGGGGTTGGTGAACAACAGCATTTTAGTTTAGGTCTGGAATTAATTAAAAAGCTTACAGAACGATTCAATCTGGATTTTAAGACTCAAATAACCAATAACAAATTTAAAGCTGTTTTTTCTTATAGTTAGGTTATTCTAGAAACCATTCGATTTGGAAACCAAGGAGTTAAGTCTCATAAGATAATTGACTTGACCCCTTTGTGAATGTGTCGGTTCGATTTTTGGGTTGTTCTTTGTCGCTAGACTCAACAGGCTATACAGGCGTAACATTCCCTTTAATCACTCGCCTCACATGAGGTAATATCCTGCGACTCACTGGAATTTCATCTCCACTGCTTATTACCATCACACCGCTGCTCGCCGCGCCTTTTTGGGGTGATGCAATTGAGACAACCTGGTCCAAGTTGACAATATATGAACGGTGAACTTTTAAGAACGTTGACGGAAGCATTTTCTCAATACTCTTTAATGTACCGCTAAACAGTGACTGGCGTGAGTTGGTTAGCATAATTTCAACATAATCCCCTGCGGCCTTACAATAAGCGATTTCGTCTACGGGGATAAACTCAACTTTACCAGCGCTGTTAAGTTGTAATTTTGTTGGTGATTCTTGCTGAACCAATTGATCGAGCCTCAGTTGTAACTTTAGCACTTGCTGCGCTTCCGCTTTTCTAAGGCTTCGCTCTTGTATAAATTCATTGGCGACTCGAATGACCAGAAAAGCCATCATGCCCGTGACAATGTAATAGAAGAGCATCGAGTGAAAATCAAGGAAAGTAAATATAATAGTTAACGAAAACAAGATGTAGGCAATTAAATATGAGAGGGACTCACGAGTGCGTTCTTTCCAACAGCTATAACCGCTAAGAATGGCACTAAATAGCGCAGGAACTAAGATTGCAATCGCCGATTTCCCATCAAAGCCCGGTAACATTATAGATAAAACGAGAGTCGATGGTATTACTATGGCTAGCCATAGTTTCTGGTAGGAGCGAGCGAATTTTTTAATCGAGAATAAAAGAAAACTAAAACCAAAGGCTAATGACAAAACAACAATAGCAATCAGGCGAATATCATGCATAGGGTAGCTGTAATTAAACATAACTCGACTGATTTCGACAAGGAGCTGAGCGCTAGCCAACATTAACATGGATAACATCAGTAGGATGATCGATTTTTTTTCGGCTCTAAATGCTAGAGTCACCAAATAGGTACAGCCAAGCAACATAGCGCCGAGTAAGCTCAGTGATATCAATAAATCTTGCTTAAAAAACTCACTGGTTGGGGAATACTCTGAAATACCTATAAAATGAATGGGGGTTGAAAGTGACAGAAGCCCTTGATGACTAGAGGCGTGTATTATTACTTCATTGAGCCCCTGCTTAATTAATCTAGGCGGGATATAAAATGAAGCATCCATGTCCCCTGGAAATTCCTGTTCCTTTAAATAACTCGGCGTTCCGTTGTTACCTAACCGCTCTCCATTTAAAAAAACTTCGCTCGACATTTTAGCAAATACAAACAAGGCTGATGGCTGTTTCCTTTGCAGGTATGCTTGGCTGATTGTTAAATTTCCTTTCAACCAAATTTCAGTTTGTTGAGGATCGACACGAAATAAATTGCGTGTCTCGCAACCGACCTCGTTAAATTTTGGCTGACCTTTTTGCTGTGGTTTAGCGGGGCAAACAATCACGTTATCGTTATCAATGGAGATTATTTCCCGAGCAAAAGCGGATGATTGAATGAAAAAACTCAACAGTAAGGTAACCCAGCCGACGACTAGCGATTTATTCATGGATTTCTCGATTACCGTTTATCGTTTTTTTCATACCTTTGGTCTCTTTCGCCTATAAAATCAGTGATATTGGAAGAGTAGCACATGCACTGGGGACTATTGTGTATTTTAATTAACTGACATTAACAAATGAGAAAGTAGGAAAAAACATGTTAAATCATCAATTAAATAGCGCGCTAAAATATTCCTTAGCCATATTAGCCATTCTGACGTCGAGTTACGCGACAGCGTCTACCCAGAGAGTGTATTCCGGTGAACACGCTATCATATTTCAAACTATGGATAACAAAACCACCGATGCATTTGAGGGCGTTATCAATGTTCCGGAAAACAGAAACAATACCGATAGCCGATTAATCCCGGTGAAATACGTTCGTTTCCCCGCAATCGGTGATAAAGCGGGATCGCCTATCATATATCTGTCTGGCGGGCCTGGTGGTTCGGGAATTGATACCGCAAAATACCCCCATTTCCGTTTTCCACTATTTATGGCATTAAGGGAGTTTGGAGATGTGATCGCTCTTGATCAGCGAGGTACTGGCGCATCAAATACTGCCCCTAAATGTATCTCGTCACAGACCTTGTCGCTAACAACTCGGTTGACCGATATTAACGTTGCGGGTCTTTATCAAAAGTCTGTCGATGAATGTGTTGAGTTTTGGCAGAGACAAGGTGTCGATATTTTAGGTTACACCACCGTACAAAGCGTATTAGATATTGATGATTTAAGGCGGCATCTAAATGCCGAAAAAGTGACACTATGGGGAATATCATATGGTAGTCATCTCGCACTTGCAGCAATGAAGCAACTTAAAGGTAAAATAGACAAAGTGGTGATCGCTAGTGTCGAGGGCTTAAACCAAACGGTAAAATTACCCGCTGCAACAGATGCTTACTTTGCAAGATTACAACAAGCCATCAACACGCAAGAGCACTCAGCTAAGGCTTATCCAGATATTGTTAAGCTGATGCACCGTGTACATAAAAAGCTTGAGAAAGCGCCAATGTTGGTTAAAATTCCGCAAAAAGACGACTCGTCAGTTGATATGCTTTTTCAAAAGACCCATTTACAAATCATTGCCTCTGCGATGATTTCAGATCCACACAGGGGCGTAAAGCACCTATTAATGTTATATAAAACATTAGATCAAGGAATCGACAGTGTCCTCATCGGCATACTAAAGCGTGGCTACTTCGACAACAAACCCATTGCGTTTAATGCAATGTCGTTTGCCATGGATATTGCCTCTGGTATTACCGAGAAACGCTTAGCATTAGTGAACAAACAAGCGCAGAGTTCGTTATTAGGTTTGACGCTTAATTTTCCTATGCCACAGCTCAATAAAGCGGTAAAGGGGTTAGATTTGGGAGATAGTTTTCGCCAAGATCCTATCAGTGATATCCCCACCCTGTTATTAACCGGAACCTTAGATGGTCGAACGTATATCGACTCCCAAGAACAAGCCACTCAAGGACTTTTGAATCTAACACAGGTTAAAATAATTAATGCGGGACATAATCTGTTGATGGTTTCACCCGAGGTAACCAATGTCATTAAATTATTCTTAGGTGATAAAGAAATAACAACGAAAACCATCACGATCGATTTACCCGACTTTACTCCACGTCAGTAATAACAGTGTAGTGGTCAGGTTAAATTTATTATTTTAGGAAATCTTTGTTTCCGATAATACTCTGGAATTTCCAACTAGGTTTGCTTTAAACAAGATCTAATTGGGTCTAAAACAGACAAGGGGTCAAGTCACTTATCTTATGATACTTTGATCAAACTATTAATACCTTGGGGAAAATTCACTGTAACCACTAAGCACTATTTATGATTATCCATACGATTGGTTGTTTCCTTTTCAAGCCAATTTACAGATTTAACTTTCCCTACTTATACCGAATAACAGATAATAGTAAAGAGAAGACAAAGTCTCGTAATAAAAGTGACTTGACCACTTTGTTTTTTGTTGCATTTTTTTTAACGCTAGCATTAGCCGTACGGGCATATTTTACATAGATATGGAAAACTTAGAAAAAATGGATACTTATATCTTGCTAGATATAGGTGCTCGTTATCAAGTAAAGCTTGCAAACATCCCTGTTACCTTAAGATTAAATGTTAATAATTTAACTGATAAATCTTATTGGACAAATAGCAGTGCTGTGGGTCATGTCCGCGCGTAGCTCTTTTTTCTAACGTTAGTTTTTATCCCCTACCCCACTAACCAACGCATTAAGGAGCCCAATTTAGATTGTTTGGCAAAAATACACTTTTCCGACCACGGTAGTATTTGTCGTGCCCAGTGAGCCATCAGCGTTAGTGTTTTTCATGTCTTGAACATGAACAATATTACCGCCGAGTTTAAATGCTTCATTTCTCAACTCATTACGAGCACCAATGACTAGATCTTTATTGCTAGTAAAGTCACCATTAAAGAAGTTACCCTGTGAGCCAACGACTTCACCAAGAAACTGACAATGACTTTTATCTTGCAGTTGATTGACTAGTTCTATGGTTTCAGCGCCGCTGATAGTATTTTTTGCAGCGCAGCCAGCCAATGTAAGTACAATAATGACACATATAATTTTTTTCATTTTGATTTCCTATAACGTTTCAACCCAATGATTATCGCAAAATTCAGCTCACCATAGGGTAAGCGAAAGTAAGCTGATGTAAGCAATGGCAACGCTCAACAATCTGAAAAAATATCTAATTTCTGCTGATAAGCGGTCGATGAAATATGTAATAAACCGAGCATGGTATGAAAAATATTATCATGGCTCACTACGGCGTGCTTCCCCTGCTCTTGCAGACATTGCTGATCAAATTGTTGATCAGGAAACCAAACTAACCAGGGAATATGTCGCTGCTCTGAAGGTGAGAAACTATAAGGTAAGCCATGTAAATAAATACCTGATTCCCCTAATGACTCGCCATGATCCGAGACATATATCATCGATTTGGTGATCGCTTGCGGAAGCTGATCTAACTGCTCAATAATGTTAGATAATACGAAGTCAGTATAGGCAATAGTATTATCATAGGTATTGATTAATTGCTGCTTCGAGCAGTTTTGAATATCATTACGTTGGCAATCGGGGGTAAATAGCCTGGTCTGTTCGGGATAACGTTTGTAATATGTTGGCCCATGAGATCCCATCATATGAAGTACAATTAAGGTTGTTTGAGCGGTTAGATTATCGAGTTTTTGTTGCAAAGGTAATAATAGCGCTTCATCTAAACAATAGTGACCATCACACAATGGATTACTCTGATCCTTCGCTATTTTCACCGTTGGTACGCGGTTACAAACATCCTTGCATCCATTATTATCAATCCATAACACATCAACCCCAGCAAGTGCTGCAATATCGAGTAAATTCTGTTGATTATCGGCACGATGACGATCAAAGTTCTCCCGCTGCAACTGAGAAAAGAGACAAGGCACTGAAACAGCGGTTGCGGTACCGCAAGATTCCATCCGTTGAAAAGAGATAATACCAGCACCTTGGGTATAACCATTCGTCGGCTTGTGATAGCCATTATATGAGAAGTTCTTCGCCCGGGCCGTTTCACCAACCACCATCACAATCACTTGATTTTGTGATTGATTAACGGGCAAGCTTGGCTGTGGATCTAATATTTTGAACACAGTGTTTTGATGAAAATAGGTATTTTTGATGTAATTATAAGTACTACCAACAAATTGGGAGGGAATGATATATTTTTTTAAGTAACTGTTATTACGACCTACAGATGCATAGTCTTGATAGAAAAAGAACAGAATAATGAGTAATGTCATTATCATCACGACAATTAACTTTATCCGAGAAAAAATTTCTTTAACCAAAGGCTTAAAATAAATATCAGTAAAAAAAACAAACAACGCGGGAATGAATCCTGTCACGGTAAAATACAAAATGGATTCGAAATTAAGATAAGACATCGCTTCCGCGGAGTTTGATTCGATGGTGTTTTCAATCATCCCATAATCAAAAACAATCCCGTACTTAATTGCTGCATAAAAAACCAATGACGAGAACAAAATTAACACGATTAAAATAGGTTTAAACAGATATTTTATCGACACAACGCTAATTAAAATAGTGAGTAAACAATAGAGTAAAATGGGCACAGAGCATAAGAAAAACACACTATAGTGTTCTAATTCCATTATTGCTTGGCTAAAGCCCGATAAAAATGGAAAATTAAATACTGCGGTAAAATATAGTACAGTGATAATAAGAACGGTGTTTGATGCTAGCGTCGTTGAGTAGCGAGTAGTCATATAAAATCATTCAGTCAAATTAAAATTGCTACGCAGCTTAACGATGTTTTCCCCCTTACAAAGTAAGAGAGTGTAAGGAAATAAAGGTAAATGTAAGCCTATGTAAGTCCCCCTTATACGATGGAACTTTTTCAATTAAAATGGGTCTTTTACTGGAGGTATATATGAATAAAACAAAAATATTAATTATTGAAGACGACGCAGAAATATCTCGCTTAACGGCGATGTATTTACACGTTGAAGGGTTTGATAGCCATATTATTGCCAAGGGTAATGAAGCGATTGATGGGATAAAATATTATCAACCTGATTTAGTGATCCTAGATTTGATGTTACCTGGGATGTCCGGCATGGAAATTTGCCAACTTGCCCGTGAGTTTTATCAGGGACCCATTTTAGTACTAACCGCCTGTGATGACGATGTCAGTGAGGTAACCTTATTAAAGCTTGGGGCCGATGATTTTTTAACTAAGCCGTTAAAACCCCATGTTCTAGTCGCTCGAATTGAAGCAATATTGCGGCGAACTAAACATTCAAAGTATAGTGAAGACAAGCATCATCATAGTAAAATAAGCATTAATAAAAACAGTAATACTGTTACCTTTGAGCACAGTGTGCTTAATTTAACAGGGGCCGAATATGACTTATTAGTGCTATTAGAAAAAAATATTGGCCAGCCAGTGTCGCGAAATGCTTGCTGCCAAGGCTTACGAGGTATTGATTATGATTTCAATGATCGATCGATCGATATGCGTATTTCAGGCCTTCGGAAGAAGCTAAACGATGATCAAATGCCCTATCAGATTATCACTACCGTCAGAAACAAAGGATACATGTTGATCAATGGTTAAACTGAGTGAAATTTCATTATTTACCCGATTGTACATTAGCATCGCACTCTCGTTACTATTAACAACTTCGGCAACAATTTGGCTTGTCGACAGGGACGCTGAACAACAAGAGCTTCAGTATTTTGTCAGTCACACAGACTATGCTTTTCAAGCCCTAAACAATCAACTAGGCACCTCACCGACGATGAAATTAAAACAATTTTCTCAAACAGAATTTTTGGCCAGTGTTTTTACAATCACCATCGTCAAGATGGGTGAACACAATCACCCCTGTGAACAGTGCGACCTTATTGGCGTTGTCGACGATGTTCAAGTATACGTTTCAGATCAAGGTGTTGGTATAGCCGCCTACCCATTAGCAAAATATCAATCTTGGTTTTTGGTCAGCGATAATCCAACTTATGAAATTGATGATAATGACGAAGAAATTGCAGGTGTCCCCGTCGAATTGATACTATGGCTAATTATTTTATCAACGATCGGTATTTCAATTTATTGGTCGTTAGGCACTTTTCAACTCAAAATTAAAAATTTAATTAAGACACAACAACGTTTTGGTCAAGGTCAGTTAAGTGAACGGGCCAACGAGGCATTGCCTAAGCCCTTTAATCAATTAGCCAATAGCTTTAACCATATGGCTAATTCCATCAGTGACACAGTCAAAGAAAATCAAATTTTTGCTCAAGCCGTACCTCACGAGATCCGGACACCATTAAGTAGAATTCAGTTAGCTGCTGGCTTGTTACGAAAATTAAACGAGAACGAACAAGCTGTTGAGTTGTTAGATAATATTGACACTTACATCAATGATATAGATGAATTAATTTCCCAAGTTGTGGCCTTTTCACGCTTAAATTCAATCACTGATAATGATGAAGATGAATTCGATTATTATCAAACTATTGATTGCAAAGCATTTGTCGAGTCAAGAGTAAACACCGTTGCAAAAAATTCTACCATCACCGTCGATATTATAGTTACTGAGGCGATTGAAATAACCACCAACCCTGTTTATCTACGGTTAGTTATCGATAATCTATTAAAAAATGCACTCAACTACGCAAAATCTGCGGTCACTATTATCATCATTGCCGATAAAGAACATATCGACATTATCATTGAAGATGATGGTATCGGTATTGCTCCGGAACATTTTGAGACTATATTTTACCCATTCTCGCGCCTCGACCAAAGCCGCAGTAGAGAAACCGGTGGTTTAGGGCTTGGTTTAGCAATTGTTAAAGCTGCTACTAAACGAATGAACTGCCAATTAACCGTGACTAATAACCGCCACGGTGGTGCCAAGTTCAGCTGTGCCTTTAATCGTCAGCCAAACGAATCATCGCCACATGATTAATATCATCTTCTAAATAAACCTCAGAGACCGTGACAAAACGATGGTGTCCGTAATATTTTTGTAAATGCTCTTGAGCTGATATCTTAATACCAATGCTTGGGTTTTGCGCGACACAAAGCTCAATGCCATGGGCTAATAATTGATGACCAGCACCTCTCCCCCGCATGACATCGCTGGTCACAACACGACCAATACTTTGGTGATCTGGATAGGAAATTCCTTGAGGTAAAATTCGTAAATAAGCAACCAGTATCCCTTTATGGTAACCCAACACATGTAACGCTTGTGGGTCACGATCCTTATCGTCGATATCTTGATAATAACAAGTCTGTTCAACCACAAACACCTGACTACGCAACTGCAGTAGCTCATATAACTGATCAAGAGATAACTCTTTAAATTTTTTAGCTTCAAAATCCATAACGTAGTCCTTGTAATGTTATTATCCAGTGGTTAATGGAATTGCATAACCGGCTAAATAAGCGCCACAATATCCAATAGTATAGGCAATTAACAAATAAAAGCTCATCCTAAAATAGCTTGCAAAAGTCAGCTCTTTGACCTTGCTCATGGCTATAATTCCGGCCGCAGAACCAATAATTAGCATCGAACCACCGACCCCTGTCGCATAAGTAAATGCTAACCATTGACGAGCATCCATCTCAATATTCGCCTTTAATAGCGCAGCCGTTAACGGTACATTATCAATCATTGAAGACAATAAGCCCATTAAATAATTGGCATACTTAGGGTCTAATATCACATAGAGTTCGGTAAATTTATTTAACACTCCGATCTGCTTTAGCGCACCAACCAACAATAAAACACCGACAAAAAATAACAAAGTGTCATACTCAATTTCACGAATATAATCGATGATTTTTTTATTGACATCTTTTTTACGCATTAAAAATTGTGCGGTTAAAAACATCACTGACAGGCCAAACAAAAACGTTAATACCGGCGGAACCCGATAAATAGCGCTAAGAAGTAACGTTGAAAAAATAGTACTGAGAAAAATAAGCGCGATAGTAATATCGGTTTTTTCAATTCTCTGTTTGCTGATTTGCTCAAACGTTAACGTCCCATTCATCCCAATCGATAACATCATGGCAAGGATTAAGACACTAAATCCAGCAGGAATAATCAACAATAATAAATTAGCAATGGAGACTTTGTCCGCTAAGAAAATCATCAACGTTGTCACGTCGCCAGTAATTAATGATACCCCACCAGAATTGACCGCAAAAATAATCAAAGTCGCGTACTTTATCCGCTTTTTAGCCTCTAATTTTAATGACAATATTACCGCTAATGAAATCAGCGTAGCGGTAATATTGTCTGAAATAGAAGAAAATGCAAATGCAAACATTCCAACGAGAAACATCAACTGCTTTTCACTAATTTTTTTAGGCATCCAACGATGAACCAAGGTTTGAATAAAACCTTTTGAATTGAGATAAGCAACAAAAGTCATCGCCGCCATTAAAAATAACCATAATGTCGCAATTTCTAGAATGTTATGATCTAACTCATGTTGAACGTCTGCGGCATTCAGGCCATTAATGGGGAAAACAAATAGCAAAATCCAACATAACGTACCAAAAAACAAGGTGGTTTTTGCTTTATTCACATGCACGATATCTTCAATAATAATCAAAACAAAAGCGAGCGTAATTAACACTAAAATGATATTAGTTATCATTTAAAATCCCCTTAGAAGGAAATGTCTGATTAGATTGCATCAAAAAATAACAACCCAATGAAAAAAAAAGATATTAGAAAGGAATTAGCTGCTAATGGCTAGCCTATTTTGTCGTTTTATCCGTTATTTTAACTCTCTATTGATCTAATAGATAAAGGGATCTATTTCTTTCATTTTATTTGAACAAAAAACACCCCATAGTAGTGCCAACCTCAAAAATGCAATACAAAAGGATTGATTTTAATAAGGAGAATGCTTAGCATGCATACTGTATTGGCAGTTCTTAATATTGAGAAAATAAAATGACGAGTAGTATGAAATTTTTTGTAGTGTTATCGCTATTTATGAGTGCAAATGTGAGTGCTTCATTAATGAGTTTTGAAACCAGAAACTTAGATCGCTCTGGTACTGGATTTACCATTGATAAAAATGATTTAATCAATTCTTGGCACAATCAAACCAGTTTGATTGTACAGAAAAAAATCACTGAATTTGGACGAATCCAATCAGGTGGCTATACATTTAGCCACATTAAAATTAACTTAGATCTTGATTCATCTAACAACACTTGGCAATTTAACTTGGGGCTTGATGCTGGTTTTGGTGCATCTGTTTATGTTGATAACAAATTAGTTTCACAACGGACCGACGATTTATGGTGGAGAAATCGGTGGTCTGATTCTGATGTATTTGATGTTTCAATTAAGAACTTAACCAATAACAACAAATTTATTGACATTTATTGGGCCGAGAATTGTTGTAATGGCACCAGTAGTATCCGCTTTAAGCATAACGATAGTGATTGGAAAATGTTATCAAATGCTAATTTAGCCATCGCAAATAATGATAACTCGACAACAACAACGATCCCAGTAACAGTAGCGACAACGGTAAAAATTCCAGAGCCATCAAGTCTTGCTTTAATGGCTCTTAGTCTTCTACTATTAGGCAGTCGCTTCCGCACAAAAAATGGTTAAGAATATCAGGGACTAGGTGTGTTATTTTTAAAAGGATTTAATAATGAAGTGTACTGATAAGCTAGCCTTTAGCCCACCAAACTTGGTCTATTCGTTTGGTGGGGCTTTAATGAAAAAATTAATTGTTTGTTTTTTCCTCTGCGGTACTATCCGCTAATAGCTCTCCATATCATTTTAAAAGTCATTCAATATCGGTAGCGAGCCAACCCTAGCTGTGAGACAAATTTAACCGGCAGCGTAATAATTTCACCCGTTTTAATAAAGACTCAGATCAAGCGAGTTTACCTTTCACCACGATTAAACTCAATTGCCGAAGACAGAAGTAGACCCTCAAAATCAGACACGATCTTAAGTGATTAATCTGTTTTAATAACTAGCATCACCGCTGGAGTAGATTATGACGAGGAAACGTAGAAAACCACTCACCAGAGTTAGCGCAGAAATTTAGTCTTCATGCCAACCAAATGACCACCTGGAAGCAGGAATTACTTAAGAACGCCTCGTCAATATTCGATGGGAAGTCTCCGCTAGACAAGAGTAATGATGGGAAGGAAGTAGACAAGTTACACGCTAAAATTGGTCAGTAACAAGTGCTCGTCGAATTAACAGTAACGAGCACTAACTCTGTAATTAGCATACGGTTATCAGATAATGGTATTGGCATGGAAAGTCATCAAGTCGAAAAAACATTTAGGCCTTATTATACCATCGATCTAGAACGTGGCAGCGCTGGATTAGGGATGACAGTGGTATATAACACCTTCACTCAGTTAAGGGCACAGTAAACCGTTGATTAATTGCTCGCGATAAGACTTTGCTGATTGCTTAAACCAAATTTGACAGGCTTTACAAAATGCGGATTGCTCTTGATAGCCTAACAGAGTCGATATTTGACCAATAGGTAGTAAGTCTTGCGCTAAGTATTGCTCAGCTAACTGCTGCCTAACTTGGTTTTTTATTTGAATGAAACTAGTGCCTTGTTGTCGTAATTTACGATGCAATTGCCGAACTCCTAACCCTAAGGCCAATGAAACCGTTTGATTATCACATTGCTCAATCATTAACAAAGGCCGAATCAATGCCGCCACCTGATCTTTAAGTCCAAACAATTTGGCGTCACAACTACGATTGAGAAAATTTAGCGCAGACTCAGCCATCATGTCCGGTTTTAATGACAATGGAATCATTAAATCATTACTTTTTATTACAATGGCGGCAATCGTGTCTTGATAAACAACGGGACAAGCAAATATTTCCCTGCGTGCTTTACTGTTTTTACTTTTTTGATGGGGAAGATAAATCATCTGTGGTTTACATCGACCATTACTCAACAAATCAATAAACTGGCACGCTAAGGCCAAAGTTAATTCAAGCGTTTGTTTCACCGGCGGCAATGGATTAAGCAAAATATTAACATTAAGCAAAATATTGTCGTTATCGGGCAATACAATCATCGACGTCTCTAAACCTGGGGTATGAAAATGAATATATTGATTAATCCAGCCAAAGGCATCGGACAAGTTTGTAGCTTGCTTTGCAGCCAGAGCTAGGGGACCTAAAATATCAAAATCTTGATAAGCCGCTAATCGAATTCCAAAGTCGTCACAATTGAGTGTTGCCGCGCTCAATTCTAATAGTTCAGCATATTTACGATAGGACATATACAGCCCTTTGTGCTGGGCAACTTGCAACGGCAAATCCAATTTTTCCAATAACTGATTACTATCACCACCAAGTTGTGTCACTAAGGTGATAAACCCTTGCAACGATTCACTGCGTATTAATTCGCTCATTATCCCCTCCAGCCTATGTCCAAAAATAACAAGTTTTAGCCCAACTTTCTAGGCATGATAAAAATAAAAAGAGGATATAGCACGATGAGTCAACCGAATTACGATTATATAGTTATTGGCGGCGGCAGTGCCGGCTGTGTGATGGCATCACGTTTAAGCGAAGATCCCAACGTTAGCGTTTGCTTGATTGAAGCAGGAAAAACTGATAATTCGGCATTAATCCAAATGCCAACGGGTATTGCAGCTTCCCTGCCCTACGGTATTAATAGTTGGCATTACAATACCGTGCCACAAGCTCAATTGAATAATAGATTAGGCTTCCAGCCCCGCGGAAAAGTGCTCGGCGGCAGTAGCTCAGTCAATGCCATGGTCTATATCCGTGGTAATCGTTGGGATTATGATAACTGGTTAGCCCAAGGTAATCTCGGCTGGGGTTTTGATGATGTCCTACCCTATTTCATTAAGGCTGAGAATAACCAAACATTTCACGATAACGAGTTCCATGGCAATGCCGGTCCGCTCAATGTCATGGAATTGCAATCGCCAAGTCCTTTAAACAAGATTTTTCTCACCGCCTGTCAAGAGCAGGGTATTCCCTACAACGAAGACATCAATGGGTTATCGCAAGTAGGGTGCCGTCAACCACAGGTCACCCAAAAAGCCGGCGAGCGTTGTAGTGCTGCTAAAGCCTATATCACGCCGCATTTAAATCGTCGTAATTTAACGGTTATTACCCAAGCTCAGGTCGAAAAAATTCACATTAGTGAATTAGTCGCACTCGGTGTTCATTACTCAAAAGATCAAAAATCACACTATGTTAAAGCCAATAAGGAAATCATTTTAAGTGCTGGAGCGTTTGGCTCGCCACAAATTTTAATGCTCTCTGGTATCGGGCCTAAGGCTCACCTTCAACAATTAGGCATTAATGATCTGGTTGATTTACCTGGCGTTGGTAGTAATTTACAAGATCATATTACCGTGGTACCGATTTATCGGACTCATAGTAGTAATGATACCTTTGGTATTAGCCCTCGCGGCGGGCTAGATATAAGTAAAGGGATTTACCAATGGTTTAAACAGCGCAAGGGTAAGCTCACCAGTAACTTTGCCGAGTCTCATGCATTTGTTACCATCGATCCAAACTCCCCAGCGCCAGACATTCAACTCGAATTTGTGATTGGCTTGGTTGATGATCATAATCGCAAACTCCATTTAGGCCATGGCTATAGCGTACATGCCAGTTTGATGCGCCCGAAAAGTCGCGGCACCGTCAGATTAGCCAGTACAGACTATCGACAGGACCCGTTAATTGACCCTAATTACTTATCTCATCCTGATGATCTACCAGCGCTAATCACCGGGTTGCAACACACATTAGCGGTCATGGAAAGTAGCGCGTTTGATGCGGTTAAAGGTAAAATGGTTTATCCAATAGATCGAGAGAATGTTGAACAGCTCACCGAGTTTATACGTGCCAATGCCGACACTGAATATCACCCAGTAGGCACCTGTAAAATGGGTATAGACCAAGACAACGAAGCCGTGGTTAACCTACAACTTCAAGTCCGAGGTGTTAGTCATTTACGAGTAGTCGATGCCTCAGTTATGCCAACCATCATCACCGGTAACACCAATGCACCAACCATTATGATCGCCGAAAAAGCCGCTGATATGATAAAGAATGCTTAATCAACTCAATATAATTGCTGTGGTGTGGTTTATAAGATAGGATTCTATTTTGAATGGAGATTTTATGAATTACACCCTGCATTTGGCTCATATCAATGATACCCACTCACATTTTGAGCCCTCTTTATTGCATTTTAATCTCGAACTCAATCACACCCAATATCGACTCGATATTCCCTGTGGTGGCTATGCTAATGTTGCCAGCGCACTACAACAACATCGTTTAAATGCCAAGCAAGCTCAACAAAACTCATTGTTTTTACACGCTGGGGATAGTTTTCAGGGCAGTCTTTATTTTAGTTGTTTTAAAGGCCAAGCCAATGCAACGTTATTAAATTATCTGCAACCCGACGCCATGACTATTGGCAATCATGAATTTGACTTAGGCAATACGCCCGTTTCTGAATTTTTAAGCCAGATTAACTTTCCAATGCTCGCTGGTAACATGGATCTTAGCCAAGAGGATCAAACAAAAGAAGCACCGCTGCGCCCTCATAAAAATTTATATTTTTATGATAATAATAAAAAAATTGCCAATTATTTAATTAAGTCTCTGCGTAACGATAATCACCAAGTACCAATCGCAATTGTTGGTATCACCTTAGATTTAATGCAAAAAATTGGTTGTCCGGATCCCGATTGCCATTTTTTAGATGCAATCTCTACCACCAGAGCCACTATTAATCATCTCCACCAACAAGGGATTAAACATATTATTGTGCTTAGTCACTTAGGTTATTTGGGGGATCTTGAGCTGGCGGAACAAGTTGATGGTATCAGTGTGATTGTCGGTGGACATACCCATACCTTATCTGGTGATTTTAGCTCGTTAAACATTCCCTGCACGGGCGAAGCCGATCAACGGGTCAATAACACCTTAATTTTGCATGGCGGTCAGCACGCTGAATCAATGGGCCTATGCCAAATTACCTTTGATCAGAAAGGCGTAGTCAGTCACTTCGAGGGCGGGGTTAAGTTTTTAATCAACAATGAGTGGCAAGCCTTTGAGCATCAACAAGTGGTGACGTCAGAACAGCATCAGGAAATCGCCCGTTTTATTAGCTCTAATCCGTGTTTTCATCAAGTGGAAAGCGATCAATATGTCGAACAACTTATTGCAACAGACTATCGGCCCGCGGTCGCAAAAATGCGTAAAAAAGTAGTAGCAACATTATCTCAGCCATTAACTCATGTCCGGTTGCCGACCAGCGACCTGCCCTTTGGCAGTGAAATTGCGCCGTTAGTTGCTCAAGGCTTCTACCATAGCGCCCAGCAAAAGCGCAATATTGACTTTGCACTGCATAATGCCGGCGGTGTCCGGGTATCAATAAAGGATGGTCCGCTAACCGTCGCTGAAATTTCCGGTCGATTATTACCTTTCGCTATCCCGATTATTAGCTACTTAATCTCAGGAAAACAGTTAAAGCTAGCCTTAGAGGGCGCAATTAATAATGCGACCAATAATGGGATAAAAGGCAGTGGCAATGGCAGCTACCCCTATACCCACTATTTGAAATTTGAATACGATGGTGTACTCCCAGCAAACCATCGCATTAGTTCGCTATTACTGTGGCGTGATCAACAATGGATAGCCGTCAACAACGATGAAATTTATTGCGGCGTTTCATCCTCTTATACTATTGCCGGCAAAGAAGGCTATGAAGCTTTGTTAGCCAGTACCGATCATGTTGATCATCACATGACCATGGCCGATTCATTTATTGAGTTTATTGCCAATACTTCGTTTCCGATCACTAATTCGACCAATAATCGTTTAGTAGCAGCCGTGTAATCTGCTACACTGCGCAAAAATAGTTATCACTTCAAATATGGGTAGGCGGTCATGGGGTTTTCAACCTTAAATCTTAATCAAAATTTAATCAAAGCAATCACACAACAAGGTTATCAAGAGCCGACTCCAATCCAACTTGAAGCAATTCCTGCTATATTAAACCAGCAAGATGTCATGGCTGGCGCACAAACCGGTACCGGAAAAACAGCGGCTTTCGCCTTGCCAATATTACATCAACTGGCCAGTGCTCCTGAGCGACAAGGTAAATTACGCGCGTTAGTGCTAACCCCAACGCGCGAACTAGCTCAGCAAGTCGCTAAAAGCTTTGAAAGCTATGGCCAATATTGTGATTTAACCATGACGATCGCTTATGGTGGTATTAGCATAAAAAACCAAGTCGATGCTCTTAAAGCTGGGGTTGATATTTTGGTCGCGACCCCAGGTCGTTTATTGGAT
Source organism: Gammaproteobacteria bacterium (assembly GCA_013214965.1). GTDB lineage: Bacteria > Pseudomonadota > Gammaproteobacteria > Enterobacterales > Psychrobiaceae > Psychrobium. The sequence continues at coordinate 64,659 of JABSRU010000011.1, read as the reverse complement.
CATTTAGTTAAGGGTACCATCAGTCTTGATGATATTGAGCACTTAGTGTTTGATGAAGCAGATCGGATGCTCGATATGGGCTTTATTATCGATATCAAACGCATTTTAAAGCGGATGCCAGAACAACGCCAAACGATGTTATTTTCAGCGACCTTCGACGATGCGATCTTCAATTTAAGTAAAACTTTGCTTAACGATCCAATACTGATTGAAGTGAACGACCGCAACACCGCAGCGAGCCAAGTACAGCAAACGATTTATTGTGTCGATAGCGATCGAAAGCGAGAGTTAACCTCTTATTTAATTGGTTCTAGAAATTGGCAGCAAGTGCTTATTTTCACCCGCACTAAACAAGGCTGTGATGCCCTAGCCAAAGAAATGTGTAAAGATGGTATCAAGACCCAATCTATTCATGGTGATAAATCCCAAGGCGCTCGAGAACGCGCTTTATCCGAGTTTAAAGAAGGAAAAATCCGCGCACTGGTTGCCACTGACGTCGCGGCTCGTGGTATCGATATTGACCAATTACAATATGTTATCAACTATGAACTTCCTTATATCGCCGAAGATTACATTCACCGCATCGGTCGCACCGGTCGTGCAGGTAGCAGTGGTATCGCCATTTCATTACTCAGTAGTGAAGAAAACTATTTACTGGAAGCGGTTGAGTCAGTTCTTGATACAAGAATAGCCCAAGAGTGGATCCCTGGCTTTGAACCTGACTTAAATAAAGTCTTTGATAACAAGAACAATTCTAACTCGGCACAGAAAAAACGTGCTAACGACCGCGCTTTTGGCGGTAATAACAAATCCCGTCGACGTCGTTAATCATTGAATCGCGGAGTAATAAAGCTCCGCTACTTTCAAAAACATGTTACATCCATCACAAAATTAATGCTAAAATCCGCGAAATTTAGAGTGTTTACGCTAAATGGGACGCATCAAACGAGCTAACCAACCATGACATATCATTAACGTCATACGGTTGTCATAAGACTCAGTAACGATGTAGTAAATTAATTAAGACGGATGAACCTGATGAAAAACAATAACGATTTTCATACTAAGCGATCGACCAATGCACATTTTAATCAACATTTAATCGCCTTAAGCATATTATCAAGCTTCGGTATAGCCACGACAGCAATGGCCAATGATACAGTGACCGATGCTTGCTATAACTGCCCTAGTTTAACTAAAATTGCCGATGCCACTCTATTTTCTGACAGTGATTATTATCAGCGAGTAACAACGGCAATCATCGCTAACCAATCAAATTATCAACTACGTGGCGCAATCAATAGCACCATTAGTGAAAATCATAAAAAGCTATCTTATTCAGAGGCATGGACGGCACTGACCGTGACGGATCAAGATCCACAAAATCCTGATAACGTTATCTTAATTTATAAGGGTAACTCCATTGCAAAACACTCAAACGGTAGTGGTAGCCAATCTAGTAATCCTGATAATTGGAATCGTGAACATGTATGGGCTAAAAGCCATGGTTTTCCCAGTAGTAGTGCCTTCGCCTACACGGATATCCATCACTTAAGACCTTCAGATATTTCAGTTAATTCAGCTCGAGGTAATTTAGATTTTGATTTAAGTGACACTCCTTTAAGTGAAGCGCCACAAAATCGGGTCGATTCAGACTCATTTGAGCCCAATAACAATGTTAAAGGTGATATCGCCCGAATCTTGTTTTATATGGATGTACGTTACAACGGCAATGATGGTTCAACTCCAGATTTAACGTTAGTCAATCACATCACCAGTGTTGGCGATGCTAAGCTAGGTAAAATATGTACTCTATTAGCATGGAGCAATGCCGATCCTGTCAGTGATTTCGAGCTAAATCGTAATAATGCCATTTATGAGTTCCAAGGCAATCGTAATCCGTTTATTGATCATCCAGAATGGATTGATCAAGTTTTTACTAACGATTGTTCTAATACTGGCACGCCAGATCCCGAGCCTACACCCGAGCCAACGCCAGAACCGACTCCAACACCAACCCCAGGTAATGGCGACGAGTTATTTATTTCTGAATATGTTGAAGGCAGCTCTTTCAACAAAGCGATTGAGATATATAACCCAACATCACTCAGTGTTTCATTAAGTGATTACAGTATTAAAATGTATGCCAATGGTGCCACTAGTGCTTCAACCACCAATCAATTATCCGGTGAATTAGCCGCCGGTGATGTACTGGTATTGGGCCATAAAAAATTCGCACCAAGTGATTTAATCGATCAAGTTGCTAGCGCGATTAACTTTAATGGTGATGACTACTTTGAACTGGTTAAGAATGATCAGGTGATCGATTTTGTCGGCGTATTTGGCGTTAAAATCAAATGGGGTAAAGACAAAACGTTCGTTAGAAAATCATCAGTGACCGCCGGAAATACCGATCGCACAGTAGGTTTTGACGTTGATGCTCAGTGGTTAACTCATCCTAAGAATACCTTTAGCTTCTTGGGTAGCCATCAAGCGGATACCACGCCAGACCCTATCGAACCGACTGAGCCAGTGCTTGAAATTGGTCAATGTGATGATCCTGCAACCAAAATCCATGCGATCCAAGGCACTGATTTTGCGTCAACAATGGTCGCTCAAACACACACCATCGAAGGTGTAGTGAGCGCAACAATGCCACATTTAAGCGGTTACTTTGTCCAAGAAGAACTTAATGACTACGATGATAATCAAGCATCATCAGAAGCTATTTTTGTTCATCATGCTGACATAAGCACTTATCCAACGATTGGTCATCAAGTACGTGTTATTGGTGAAGTCAAAGAATTCTACAGTCGTACTCAACTAAGCACCACCGTGGCTGCGCTTGATTGTGGTAGCGTAGATCCGATTACTGTAACAGCGGTTAGTTTACCAATATCTCAAACAAGCGATTTTGAATCGGTTGAAGGAATGTTAGTTCACTTTAATGACGAGCTAAGCGTTACTGATACTTATAATCTAGCGCGTTTTGGTCAGTTAACGTTATCGCAAGGTCGTTTAATTAAGCCAACTAATATCTTTAAAGCAGGTTCAGCACAGGCGATTGCCTTAGCAGACAAAAATAGCCGAAATAAGATATTGCTTGATGACCTAAACAGCCGTCAAAACCCAGATATTATTGCATTTCCAGTGCCTTCTTTAAGCCATCAAAATACCGTGCGTTTAGGAGATTCGGTGATTGAACTTAGCGGTATTATTGATTACAGTTTTGGTGATTTTAGAGTTTTACCAACCCAAACACCGACGTTTGTCACAAGTAACGCACGCACGCCACAACCAAGCTTAAGCAATGGTAGCTTAAAAATTGCAAGCTTTAATGTCTTAAACTATTTCAACGGTGACGGTAATGAAGGTGGTTTTCCAACCGCTCGTGGTGCTCATACCGTGGAAGAATTTAACCGTCAAAGCGACAAAATAGTGTCTGCTATTTTAAGCATTAACGCTGATATCATTGGCTTAATGGAAATTGAAAATGATGGCTACGGTGCTGATTCAGCCATTGCCACACTGGTTAATGAGCTTAACAGCAGACAAGGCAGCAATAACTACGCCTATGTGAGTTACAATCAAGCGACCTTAGGATCTGACGCGATTGCTGTTGGTTTAATTTATCAGCCAAGCAAAGTGATGCCAATGGGTGAAGCAGTAACCACTACCCAAACACCTTTTGATTACGGTAATCGTCAACCGCTAGCACAAAGTTTTAAACAGCTAAGTAATGATCAGGTACTGACCGTCGCTGTCAACCACTTTAAATCGAAAGGCAGTTGTAGTCGTGCGACAGGCACTAACCAAGATCAGCGAGATGGTCAAGGTTGTTGGAATACCATGCGAACGCAAGCTGCGACAACTTTAGTGTCATGGTTAGCGACTGATCCGACCCAAAGTAATGATCAAGATTTCTTAATCATTGGCGATTTAAATGCCTACGGTAAAGAAGATCCTATCAATACTATTACTGATGCTGGTTTCAAAAACTTGTTAACCACTCATCTTGGCCGCGCGGCTTATTCATATGCTTATCAAGGTGAAATGGGCTACCTAGATCATGCATTAGCATCATCTGAGTTAGCAGTACAAATCGTTGATACTACGGTATGGCACATCAATGCTGATGAACCGCGAATTTTCGATTACAACACCGAATATAAATCAGCGCAACAACTTGACACCTTCTATGGCAACGATGCCTATCGTGCCTCGGATCATGATCCAGTGGTTATTACCTTAGACCTACAACCAGCCACTTCAGTACTATTGGGTGATTTAGATAACGACAATGATGTTGACCGCAGTGACATTCGCTTATTCTCAATCGGATTACGTCGCGGTGAAGTTTTTGGTAACGAATATGACTTTAACCATGATCAACGGGTTAATACTCGAGATCTCCGTGCCATGACTAAGCTGTGTACTCGCAGACGTTGTGCAACCAACTAATATCGATTGATAACAATATTTGTTAAGGAAAAATAATGAAAAATACCATTAAAATTATCTCAGGTTTACTACTGTCGGTAATGTTTGCCAGCTCAGTGAATGCGACACTGTTCTCTATCGAGCTAGATCAAACAGACTTCAATGTTGGTCAAACGTTAACGGCCAACCTGGTGGTGTCTGATATTGAAAAAGACAGCATTGGCTTTACTTCGTTAATTGCCGACTTTGAACTTGACCTGATGTTTGATAACAGTTTGCTATCTTTTGACTCATTGTCGTTTGGTGAGAAACTAGGAGACGGTTTAGATAGTTTACAACTAGATAATGTGACTGCTTCAGGGATCTTAAATATCTTTGAATTGAGCTATTTACTTTATGATGAGCTACTGGTTTTACAAGACGGGATCAGTAAATTTACTTTAGCCTCGATTAACTTTGACATCATCAATGTCGGCTCAGGTTTATTTAGCTTAAATAACATCGCTACTGGTAATGACATTGGTACTGCTTTAACTGATATTCAAAGTAATAGCACTAGCTTTATTACAACATCAGGAGCGACAGCGATACCGGAACCAACGTCAGTTGCATTAATCCTAGTGGGTTTAATGCTGGTTCAAGTTAGACGTATGATTAAGTAATAAATTTAGTTAACAAAACTAAGGGCGGGCATGTTGATGCTCGCCTTTTTTAATTTTGTACCAGTTTTAACTTAGGAAATTCTGCTGGCAGTGGTGGAACATCGACCGTAACTGAGCGCTTTTTATTATTCTTATAGCGATCAAATTGCACTTGTGACAAGCCAATTTGTTGCGAAAACTTCACAAAGGTCTGAAAATCTTCTCGACCAAAATCATCATTTTCATTGGTCATTAGGCCATCAATGTAACCTTTATCATTATTAATCGATATATTTGCAATGGCATTATAGGGTTTTCCGTAAGTATCGGCTCTAATTGCCCGCACCATTTTTATTTCAAATATCCAACCGTCTATTTCAACATAACGAGACATAATATCTTTCATCGCTTCACCTTTATTAAGTGCGATTGTTATTATTCCCGTAATCATTTTACTAATTGATTACGGGAGGATCGAGTTAGCTCTGTATTTGTACTGGTTCTAAAAAGGTGTTGAACTCAAACTCGGTGATTTCGGCATCTTTATCGAGATCAATTTTGCTAAATGCATTTTGTAGTAGCTCATCATCAGAGTTTTTCACTTCTGACCAACTTAGCGTCCCGCTCTGGTCAGTGTCTAAGTTTTTGATAATATCTTTGAAAGATAACTGCTTAACAGGCTGGATTTCCAGTGAATCCAATTTTTTCAATTCAACAGCGGCCGAATTTTTTATAGCTTTAGACTCTTGTGTCACTTTAAGCTCTGATGCCACTTTGGCCTCTTGCGCAACGTTGGTCAACTCATTCGCATTGATTGTTAACACTGAACTCGCTGATATTAATAATAATGAGGTGGCCGTGATTTTTAAGATATTTTTCATGTTACTTCCTTATCTATTAGTTATGTTATATCTCCCTCGAAAATGCAACCTCTGTGCCAACTAGTAACCAACTGATAATAAACACTTTAAATATTACGCAACAACTATTCTGTTGCCATTTGACAACAGTTATTTTTAGTAAAAATAAAAACAACTGACAATCATCAAGATAAACAATAAAAATCATAATCTTATATAATTTTTTGCTGTCATCATAGACTGTCTCCAAATTGAGACATGATTGATATTCCATCAAAAATCACGTTTAATCCACCTTATCATTATAGGAAATTGTTAACACGGGGAATAACATTAAAAGCTTTACTCTCACTAATATCTCCATCAAAAAACTAACATTGCTCGGCTTTGCCTTAGTGGCACTGCCATTAATGATGGGGCTGTTTTATAGTGCTAGCCAAATCAATATGTTATCAATAAAAAGTACCAATGCTATTTTTCAAGTAGCAAAACTAACCCAGATTAATAGCGAACTAATCGACACTTTAAAAAAAATGGAACGTTCTGCGAGCCAATTTTTGGTGTTAAATGATGAGGAATTAAAACAAAATTTCATCAAACTCTCGCTCGAAATACCTGATATTTTAGTGATGTATCAGCAAAAGAAGTCAAACCGCCAACTGTCTAAGTTAACGACTGAGTTTAATCATTTAACCAACTCAACCGTGCAATTAATGACGCAAGGCGAGAGCCAGAGTCATCCAGTAACCTTGGCGCAGTTGCAAAATAAATTTCGACAACTAGCTCAATTAAACAGACAAATAGATCAACACACCAGCCGAATAATTAATAGCAAGGCACAGGATATAAAACTATCCGCCGAACTCGTGAGTCTTAACATCCTTAAAACTTTGATTATTATTCCGATTTCTTTACTTATTTCTATTTTGTTTATCTATTTAATCACCACACCATTAAAAAAATTAACCAAACAAATCCAATCATTAGCCCATGGTAACTTTGAGCAAACGATGATAGTTAGTGGTTCAAATGAGATCAGTGAAATTGCCAATGCCTTGGAAATAATGCGCACTAGACTACATGCTTTAGAGCTGCAAAAATCGAGCTTTATTCGTCATACCTCTCACGAATTAAAAACACCACTGGCGGCGATTCGAGAAGGTGTCGAGTTACTCTATGACAACAGTGTTGGAACGCTCAATCAATCACAGCAAGAAATTTGTACCATCATCAAATCAAGCGTCAAACGTCTGCAGCAATTGATTGAAGCCTTACTTGATTTTAATATCGTGCTCGATTCCACTAGCCTCCAAGATCGCGAAAAAATGCCCTTATCACCCATCATCGAACAAGTTGTCGCTCAGCACATTTTAGATATTAAAAGCAAAAATATCACCATGAGCAAACAGCTCACGCCAATTGGTTTATACTGTAATGGTAAACAACTGACGGTGATCTTAGAAAACCTAATTTCTAATGCCATCAAATATTCTCCGCCTAACGGCACCATCACCATTGCTAGTTCAATCACCAAACAACAATTAACATTATCGATATCGGACCAAGGAACAGGGATATCATTAGAGGCTCAACAATTTGTTTTCGATGCATTTTATCAAGGTGCACCACCACAACATTCAAAAATAAAAGGCAGTGGTTTAGGGTTAACTATCGTCAAAGAGCTATTAATGCGTTTGAATGGCGATATATCTATCAACAGTTACACCAGTGGGCCAACGGGTACAACCATGGCTATCACTCTACCAAGAGCCTTTCAGCAAGGAGAAGAACAATGAAGTACCTATTAATCACATTAACCCTGTTTTGTTTAACGGCTTGCCAACATATTTCATCACCGAACAAAGAAACTGAGATCATTCAGATCATCACACCGACAAACTATGGTCAATATTACTTAGGCCTTAAAAAGCTCAGTAACGAACAACTATTAACGGAAATACACCAGCAAAAACGGCTTAATAGCGAAGAGTTCGACAGTAATATAAAGTTATTAATGATTCATAGTTTGCCCAATTCCTCGATACACAATCCTTACACAGCAAAAACAATTCTTAATAAATATCAATTCGATAATAGCCAATATTTTGAAATGAACAATTCAGATATCGCATTACTAACGGTATTAAGAGATCAACTTAATCAACAGATTTTACTGTTTCAAAAGCTAATTGGTCAAGATTTAGTCAACGACCGCAACATTGCACAACTCGCACAACAAACAAATACCATCAATCAGCTAAATGTCCAGCTAAGCTCATTAAACGAACAACTTAGTTTACTAAAATTGCAATTGCAGCAATTGAAAACCATTGAGCTCAATATTAATAACCATGGGACCGACCCGCAATGACCTCACCACAACATCAAGTCGAGAAAATTTTAATCGTTGATGATGACCCTAGTTTATTACGCTTATTGGGCATCAGGTTGTCGGCAGCTGGCTACCAGGTGCAATCTGCTTCAAGTGCTAAAATGGCCTTAGGTATTTTAACCAGTTTTAACCCCCAACTGGTGATCAGTGATTTACGGATGGATGAAATGGATGGCATGGCTTTATTTGAAAAAGTGCGCCAGCAATACCCCAATATCCCCGTGATTATCATGACGGCCCATGGCACGATTCCGGATGCTATCAATGCGACTAAACAAGGGGTCTTTAGCTTTTTGACTAAGCCTTTTGAAAGCCAAGAACTACTCAATACTGTGGAACAAGCTATTCGCTTACAGCCCACACCGATGAATGATAGCGATCAAGCAGATAGTGATTATTGGCGTAGCGATATTATTAGCCGCAGCACGGTGATGAACGCGTTAATTCAACAAACATTACAAGTCGCAAAAACAGATTTCAGTTTATTAATATCTAGCGAAAGTGGAACTGGTAAAGAGCTATTAGCAAAAGCAATTCATCGGGCGAGCCCTCGTTCAAAGAAACCATTTACCGCTATAAACTGTGCCGCAATTCCTGAAGCATTACTCGAGTCAGAGTTATTTGGCCATGTCAAAGGCGCATTTACAGGTGCCCAAACAAATCATATTGGATTGTTTGAAGCCACTAACGGCGGGACGCTTTTTCTGGATGAAATTGGTGATATGCCAATGAACTTTCAGGTGAAGTTATTAAGAGCTTTACAAGAAAAGGAAATACGACCGGTTGGCAGTACTAAATCTATTGCCACCGATGTCCGAATTATTTCTGCAACTCATAAGAATTTACTGCAAGCGATTATCGATAAAACATTTCGAGAAGACTTATACTACCGCTTGAATGTGGTGGAACTTGAATTACCCAGCTTAGCGAATCGCCGCGAAGATATTCCTTTGCTAGCACAGCATTTTTTGGCCAACACCCTCAAAAACTCAGACTATGATATTAGCGGATTTACCCAGCAAGCGATGGAGCTACTGATTAGCGCGCCATGGCCTGGTAATATTCGTCAATTACAAAATGTAATAGAGCACAGCGTTGCACTAGCAACAGATAGTTTAATCAGTGTTGACTTAATCGCTAATGCCCTGCGCAACAAAACCAATAATTTTCTTTCTTTTCAAGAAGCTCGAGACCAATTTGAGTTAGATTATCTATCAAAGCTACTCAAACTCACCGCTGGCAATGTCTCGCAAGCAGCCAAAATTGCCAACCGTAACAGAACAGAATTTTATAAATTACTTAATCGACACCATTTACAGCCGGAGTCATTTCGAAAACAGACCAATGAGATCTAGTCACTTGATAGATTATAAAAAACTTAAAATATGTGATAAAGATAAAGTTTTCATCAGTAATGCTTGAAAAAACGTGAGCGAGACCGCATAATCGCGCGCTAAATTATATGCCAACAATTGGCATCAAGCGGAGTATTTTTACACATGTTACAAAAACTGTTTCAGTTACGAGAACACGAAACTAATGTTAAAACCGAAATCATAGCCGGGATCACCACCTTCCTGACCATGGCATACATTATTTTTGTTAACCCGTCGATGTTAGAAGCTGCGGGAATGGACAATGGATCAGTCTTTGTTGCAACCTGTTTAGCGGCAGCTATTGGTTGTTTTATTATGGGTTTTGTTGCTAATTACCCTATCGCTTTAGCGCCAGGCATGGGTTTAAACGCGTTTTTCACCTACACTGTCGTGATGGAAATGGGTTACAGCTGGGAAGTCGCTTTAGGTGGCGTATTTATTTCTGGCGTTGTATTCGTCATTATGAGCTTATTTAAGGTTCGTGAATGGATTGTCGATAGCATCCCAATGTCATTACGTTATGGTATAGCTGCGGGTATTGGCTTATTTTTAGCGATTATTGCACTAAAAAATGCCGGGATAGTGGTTGATAGCCCAGCGACTTTAGTGACCTTAGGCGATATCACCACTTTTCCTGCGCTAATGGCAGCACTCGGCTTATTTATTATTGTTGGCCTAACTCATCGCGGTATTAACGGCGCAGTCATGATTTCAATTTTAGCCATTACAGTGCTTGGCGTTGCCTTCGGTGACATCGCTTACCATGGTATTGTTTCAATGCCACCATCATTAGCACCGACCTTCATGCAAATGGATTTAAGTGGTGCCCTTGAAGTGGGGATGATTAGTGTCATATTCGCATTTCTATTTGTTGATTTATTTGATACTTCAGGTACTTTGATCGCCGTTGCACAGCGCGGTGGCTTACTGGATGAAAATGGTAAATTACCACGTTTAGGTAAAGCATTATTAGCTGATTCAACAGCCACCATGGCCGGAGCTGCGCTTGGTACCTCAACGACTACCAGCTATGTTGAAAGCACCGCAGGCGTGGCAGCCGGCGGTCGCACCGGTTTAACCGCTGTGGTGGTTGGTATTTTATTTTTACTTGCATTGTTCTTTGCGCCACTAGCAGGCATGGTGCCAGCTTATGCTACCGCAGGTGCGTTATTCTATGTCGCAGTATTAATGATGTCGAGCTTGATCAATATTGAATGGGAAGATTTAACGGAAGCCGTACCAGTCGTAGTCGCTGCGGTGATGATGCCATTAACTTTTTCAATCGCTAACGGCATTGCGTTTGGCTTTATTAGCTACGTGGCAGTGAAAGTTTTTGCGGGTCGTTTTAAAGATTTGAACCTGAGCGTTGTCGCTTTGGCTGCATTGTTTGTGGTTAAATACGCTTTCTTCTAAACGAGTTTTACCGTTGAAAAAAGCCATATCCGTTACTAATGGATATGGCTTTTTTATCACTCATTTATATGCCTATTTATTACAAATAGCGTCGACCCGCTCAATCACTGAGGTGATGGTGCCTTGAGCTAAACGACTAATAATTTTTTGCTGTGGTTTTAACCCTTTCAAATCACTAATCACCTGATTATGCTCATCAACCGTAATACTGTAACCACGTTCTAAGGTTGCTAGAGGGCTAACACTATTAAGTTCTCGCAGTGTGGCATGCAATGACGCTTGTTTGGTCTTTAACATGCTTTTTATCGCTTGGTGCAATCGCAGCTCTAATTGTTTACTGCGTTCGACACTTTGATTGAGTGCACCCTGAGGGTTTTTAGCCAGCAGACGTTGCGACAATTGACCCATTTTATAACGCTGATTATTTAACCGTAACGTCATTGCGCGGGTTAAACGAGTGGTCATTTCATCTAAATATTGCGCTTGCTGTTGCAGCCGATATTTAGGATCTTGACTCACCAAACGTTGCTGTAATTGCTGTAATTTTAATTGCCGTTGCGCTAATATCGCGTTGATCGAACTGGTTAAATGCTGCTGACAATAATGCAAGCGATGACGTAGTTCTTCCGTGGTATCAACGGCAATCTCAGCGGCCGCCGACGGCGTTGGCGCACGATAGTCGGCAACAAAATCACTAATAGTAATGTCAATTTCATGACCAACAGCACTGATAATCGGCAGTTGAGAATTAAAAATAGTCCGAGCCAACGCTTCATCATTAAAGCACCATAAATCTTCCAGTGAACCGCCACCACGGCCGACAATCAATAAATCAACCTCATTGCGTTGATTGGCGATGTTAATCGCGTTAATAATATCATTACTCGCTTGCGCGCCTTGCACTAACGTCGGATAAATAATGATATTAACCGTCGGGTTACGTCGCTGTAATACTGAGATGATATCACGCACCGCCGCCCCTGTTGGCGACGTAACAACGCCGATAGTTTTTGGCGAACTCGGTAACGCTTTTTTATGCTCACTTGCAAACAGACCTTCGGCAGCTAACTGACACTTTAACTGTTCAAATTGTTGTTGTAATAAACCGTCACCCGCCACATCCATTATATCAATCAATAATTGATAATCGCCACGAGGCTCATAAACACTGATATTGGCCTTCACCAATATTTGCTGACCGTTTTTCGGTAAAAAACTAACACTGCGATTACGGCCACGAAACATTGCACACTTTATTTGTGACTTATGATCTTTTAGGGTGAAATACCAATGTCCTGACGACGCAGCAACAAAGTTAGAAATTTCGCCACTAAGCCATACTCGACCAAAATTACCCTCAAGTAATCGTTTGATCTCATTATTAAGTTTGGACACATTGTAGACATTTTGATTACTTGAACTTGTCATATCAGGGCTCATTTATTACGAATAGCGGCGATGATTTTAGAGGTTGAACAGCCATCTTCAAAATTAAGCACTTTAACTTCACCGCCATTGGCTATCACTTCTGCTCCACCGGCTATTTGCTCTGGTAGATAGTCACCACCTTTAACCAGCAGATCGGGCAATAGCTCACCAATCAAACGCTGTGGGGTATCTTCGCTAAAACTAACGACCCAATCTACCGCGCCTAAGCCAGCCAACACCGCCATTCGACGATTGGTCGGGTTAATTGGTCGCGCTTCACCTTTTAGCCGCTTCACCGAGGCGTCATCGTTAACCGCCACAATTAATCGATCGCCTAATGTCCCCGCTTGCCCCAAATAAGAAACATGACCCGCATGTAAAATATCAAAACAGCCATTGGTTAACACCACTGTTTCACCACGGGCTTTCGCCGCGGCAATGCAAATTTTAAGTTGCTGCTCCGTCACCACCCCATAACCGACTTCCGGATGATTCTTAGCAATTTCCCCCGCTAATTCAACAATACTGACCGATGAGGTACCTAACTTACCTACCACCACACCCGCGCCAATATTCGCTAAAGCACAGGCTTGTTCTAAATCTGAACCCGCTGCAAACGCTGCTGCCAACACTGAAATCACGGTATCGCCAGCACCAGTTACATCATAGACTTCACGAGCCATGGCCGGAAAGTGTAATTCTTGTTGATCACGACGTAACAAGGTCATGCCATGCTCAGAGCGGGTGACAAGAAGTGCTTGTAAATCAAGTTCAACCATTAATGTTTGCCCTTTTTCCACTAAATCATTATCATCAACACAGTGGCCAACCGCTGCTTCAAATTCGCCCATATTGGGGGTTAATAATGTCGCACCGCGATAACGTGAAAAATCACTGCCCTTTGGATCAATCATTACCGGCGTGTTTGCGTCACGACAAAGTGTGATCATTTTCCTCACTTGGTCTAGTGCACCTTTAGCATAGTCGGATAAAATTACGACATTCGCTTGTGCTAAGCGCTTGCTTAATTTTTCAAGTAACGGGTGCGATGGTATTTTACTAGCATGCTCTTCAAAATCTAACCGAATTAACTGTTGATTACGACTAATGACCCGCAGTTTAGTAATCGTTGGGATGTCAGATTGCTGATAAAAATCGGCCGTAACATTTAACGCTTGCATTTTTTGAGCGAGAATACGCCCCGCCTCATCATCACCAACGATCCCAATAATGTCACATTGACTGCCCAGCGCCGCAATATTTAGTGCAACATTAGCTGCACCACCAGGCCGGTCTTCAATTTCTTCGACTTTAACCACAGGCACAGGCGCTTCTGGCGAAATACGCCCAGTGGGTCCATGCCAGTAACGATCTAACATAAGATCCCCTAACACTAAAACTTTGGCTTGGTTAAATTGCGGTAAACTGATGGTCATTTTGTCATTCCTGAGACTTTATTTATCGCGATTGTAGCATGCACTCAGCTCAAAACCGAGACATGTACTATTGCATGGTCTACAATACGCAGCTTATTGTTAATATTTAGGATTGTGTTTTGCAAAAGCCTTCGTTCGAACTCCGTTTTATTCATCCCCGTTATTGGTTATTGTGGATTGGGATCTCAATATTATGGATATTAGTGACGCTTTTACCTTATAAAGCGTTATTAAAACTGGGAGCAGTGATCGGCAAACTATTAATGAAGCTGATTAAAAAACGTGAAAAAACAGCGATACGCAATCTTGAATTATGTTTCCCTGAGATGTCAGCACAACAGCGAGCTAACATTTTAAACGACCATAACGAATCATTAGGCATCGCACTATTTGAAACAGGCATGGCTTGGTGGTGGCCGCAATGGCGTCTGGATAAGTTAGTCACTTTTACCGGATTAGAACATATTGAACAAGCCAAAGCACAAGGTAAAGGGGTGTTATTGTTTGCCACTCATAGTTTTTGTTTAGAGATTGGCGGCCGATTATTCTCAACCCATATGCGACCAACGGCGGTTTATCGCCCCCATAACAATCCATTAATGGAATACCTTCAAGTATGTGGCCGTTTACGCACGACAGACTTAATCCATAAACGTGACATTCGAGGCATGATTGCAGCACTCAATAATGGTCAAGCGATGTGGTATACCTCAGATCAAGATTTTGGTCGTCGCAAAGCCGTGTTCGTGCCATTTTTTGGTGTAGAAGAGGCAGCAACCGTCGTGGGTGCTAGCATTTTAACCAAGGGCACTAATTGTGATGTTATTCCCTACAATGTCGTTCGAAAAAGTGATGGCAGTGGCTACGAAATTGAACTTAGTGCACCATTAGTTGACTTTCCAACCGGTGATAATACCCAAGATGCTATTTTTTCAAATAAAGTAATTGAGAAAAGTATTATGAAAGGGATTGGTCAGTATATGTGGCTCCATCGCCGCTTTAAAACCAGGCCTAATGAAGACGATCCTTCATTGTATTTATAGCGTAAAAAAGCCATCGCTTCAATAACGATGGCTATTTTGTTTAGACTGGCTCTACCGTCATCAAACCAACGTCAATCGCAATAATCTTAACTCGGGCTCCAATCACCATCGATTGAGAAGATTGCACTTTCCAATCAATACCACTGTAACGATAAATTACCGTTTGGCCAACGGTTAAATCATCACTAAGTACAAACTCATGCCCAATCATATCGTTAGTGACATGACTCACTTCCACTTTATTTTGCATCGCTTTTAGTGGCTTCCAACTAACAATGGCGACCACGATTGAAATAATAGCAGTGGCTAATAGCGAGTTAAGAACCGTAGCAGGCACAGCGCCGAGGGTCATTAATACTCCAGCAGCTATCGCTCCAACACCAACAAAAAATAACACAAAGGTTGAAAAACCCAATACCGCCACTTCAATGGTTAATAAGATCAAACCAATCACGATAAAAGTTTGTGGCAGGTGTTCTAAAATGTATTCCATTATTTTTCCTTGTTATTTAAGGCATTAATAATGGTCGTCGCCTGCGCCACTATCGATGCAGCATCTGTACTGCTATCTGGCAATAACACCACGGAAGACTCTTTGGCGATTGCAGCTTTAGCTTCAATCGCTTTGGTGGCTAAGTCGAGCTGAATCGCTTTTTGACCCGCTTCGGTATTGGCGGCTTCACCGACTTTTGTTATCGCCTGTGCCTGTGCATCCGCCACAGCTAAAATAGCTTGAGCTTCACCTTGAGCTCGTAATACTTGCTGTTCTTTCTCCGCTTCAGCTTTCAATACCACCGAACGTTTAGCCCCTTCGGCAACGTTAATCGCAGATTGACGATCCCCTTCCGATTCAAGAATTTGTGCCCGCTTAACCCGTTCCGCTTTCATTTGTGCTTCCATCGCTTCCATCACGGTACTTGGCGGCACAATATCTTTAATTTCATAACGCAGCACTTGAATGCCCCATGGCGCTGACGCTTGATTAATCGAGGAAACTATATTGACATTTAACACGTCACGTTCTTCAAAGGTTTTATCGAGTTCCATTTTACCTAATTCAGAACGCATGGTGGTTTGTGCCAGTTGTGTCACGGCAAAAACATAATCATCAACGCCGTAGGTGGCTTTGTAAGGGTCTAGCACCCGAAAGTACAATACACCATCGACGGATAAGGAAATATTATCTTTGGTAATCGCACTTTGACTTGGCACATCAACCGCTTGTTCTTTAAGTGAGCGGTCGGCACCAATGTGGTCAATGAATGGCACAAGAAAATTTAACCCTGCTTCACGGGTTGATTGGTATTTACCAAAGCGTTCAATCAAAAAAGCTCGATTCTGTGGCACAAAGATCACCGATGATTTTAAAACAATCACCGCCAGTACCAAAATAAATACTTCTATTCTAAACAAATACTCAAATAAAATGTCCATTTAACGCCCTATAAATTTAATGTAATTACCTTAAATAATAGCTGGTTAAATCAAGAAAGTAAAAGTTAAAGTAGCAGGTTACTCTTTGGCGAGTAACCTGCGATGATTAACCTTAATTAATCAATCAAATCGTAGTCACGACGTAAAATCTCGATGATTTCAGCCTTTGGGTTATCCGATAACACGATAGTTTGACCAGTAATTTTTTCAGCAATCCCAATATAAGTCGTTGAGATATCCATTAGAACCGATTCTGGTAGTTCATTGTCAGCAGCTAGTGCCGTACGCTCAACCATCCGATCTTTGTTTAATAAGATGTCTGGATCTGGGAAATTTTTCAGTAATAACTGACGGAAGCCCTCTTTCGAGTTTTCAACCACCACACCGTTGCGGTAACTTGGACCATCCCAAATTCTTGATGAATCGGGTGTGCCGACTTCGTCCATATAAATGAGTTTTTCAGCGCCGCTGGCATCTGTAACATAACCAAACTCAAACTTAGTATCGACGAAGACTTGATCAATTTTATCAAGTTCACTGCTGATTAAATCAAAGCCTTGTTGTAATAACTTTTCATAATAATGGATGTCTTCAATTTTGCTAAAATTAAACGCTTTAAAGTTATTCTCAATGTCACTGCGAGTAATATTGACATCATCAACCGCTGGCACACCAGGAATGCCAGTTAAAATACCTTTAGTCGAAGGGGTCATTAATAATGACGGCAGCTTTTGATCTTTGGTTAGACCATCACTAATTTCAATACCGCAAAATTCTCTTTCGCCTTTACTATAGGCGCGCCACATTGAACCGGTAATGTATTGGCGGCAAATAGCCTCAATCATGACTGGACGGGCTTTTTGGACGATCCAAACAAAAGGGTGCGGAATATCAAGAATATGACTATCTGCCAAACCATTATCTTTAAACAATTTAAACCAATGATTTGAAATAGCATTCAATGCTGCGCCTTTACCTGGTACACCATTCATGCCACCTTCGCCACGCCAGATACAATCGAATGCTGAAATCCGATCGCTAATCACCATAATCGCTAATGGCGCATCGGCCGCGACATTATAGCCTTTATCTTTAATCAAGCGGGCACTATCTTCAGGCGTTAACCAATAAACACTGCGAACTTTGCCGCTATGAACGGGTGCTGAGGTGCGAATAGGTAAATCGTTATTAACTGCTAATACTTTATCTGCAAGACGCATTGAACGTTGCCCTGTGTTAGAAATGTTTAAGATCAGTGCGAATCAAAAATGTGATCTGCTGCACTGTTACGCGGGGCGATAATAGCAGATCTTGAGCGAGATGACAGTAATTGTGATCTTAATCACGACTACAGATAAAAGCGTTTATTTTATACCCAGCCACAACCATGTTAAATTAAATAATAGTTGTTGATTTATTAGGTCTCAATCCAAAGGTTTCATTATGATGAATTCAAATTGTAATAGTATTAACCCAAGTCGATATTTAACCCTTTCTTTGATTATCTATGCAGTCCTATTCATCGCTGTGCTCGCAGTATCGGCGAATACTTTACCAAACAAACCGCAAATAATTAACGTGGTCACCGAAGAATATTGGCCTTACAGCTATATAAAAGATGGAAAAATTGTTGGCAGCTCAACCAGAACTATTCATAAAATATTAGAGCATGCCAACATTCTATACCAGATTAATATTTATCCATGGGCTAGAGCCTATCAAAAGGCTTTAAAGAATAAGAACACCCTTATTTATACCATTTACCGAACCCCTGAACGTGAAAACAAATTTCATTGGATTGGTAAAATATTCAATGGTGATCAAATTTATTTTTACACTCGTGCAAATTCAAACATCACGGCAAATTCAATAGCTGACTTAGTCAATTATCGTTTTATCACCCAAAAATACTCATCTAGTTCTCAATTTGTTAATACCCATAAATTTATCAATACAAGATTTGTGGCCAGTTTCAAACAATGTGTCGGTATGCTATTAAAAGGTCGAGGGGATTTAATTATGGCCAGTCCAAAATATTTAGCAGAACAATTACAGTTGCTTAACCTGCCACAAAATTCAGTAAAAATAGTGCTTCCAGCGGTCGTTTATTCAGGATTTATTGGTTTAAGTTTAGGATCTGATCCGCAATTACTAACAAAATTAACCATCGCATATGCTGAACTTATCGCTAAGGGTGACATTACTATCAATCAATAGAAATAACTCAACCTACCCAAAGTAACAACCTACCCACCCGTTAAATCCTTGTATGTTTAATGTTAACAGCTTGGTAACTCGAGCTATCACTAAACACAGATAAGGACAATAATGATGAGAATAGGTGTCGATGTTGGCGGAACTAATACTGATGCTGCGTTAATGAACGGCGATCAAATATTAGCTTCTTGCAAACAAGCAACAAGTCAAAATGTCAGTGACGGCATAATTAATGCCATTACCACCGTACTAGATCAATCAGGTATAACCCCCGCACAAATTCAATGTGTGATGATTGGGACGACTCACTTTACCAATGCTTTTGTCGAACGAAAAAATCTATTAGATGTTGGTATTATCCGTATTTGTTTACCGGCTGCTCAAGGTATTCCGCCCTTGTTAGATTGGCCAGAAGATATTTTGACTGAAATAGGCAGTCATCGTTATATCATTCGCGGCGGTTACCAATTCGATGGTCGCATCAATTCACCGCTCGATGAAGCCGCGTTAATTAATGCCGCCCATGACTTAAAAAATAAAGGCATTAAAACCGTTGCCATTACAGGATTGTTCTCAACAATCAATGGTAAAATGGAGTTACGAGCCGAAGAACTGGTGCGTCAAATCATGGGCGACGTTGCTATTTCATTGTCCCATCAAGTCGGTCGCAGTGGCATATTAGAGCGTGAAAATGCCACCATCATGAACGCTTGTCTCGCCGATTTATCACATGACGTCGTTAATGCCTTCCGCAACGCCTTAGATCAGCTCGACATTAATGCACCGTTTTTTATCAGCCAAAACGATGGCACCTTGATGAGTGCTGAATATGTTGAAAAATATCCCGTATTAACCTTTGCTTCAGGACCAACCAACAGTATGCGTGGCGCGGCCTACTTATCGGGATTAAAAGATGCACTAGTAGCTGATATTGGTGGCACCACCACGGATATAGGGATGCTAAGCAATGGTTTTCCTCGTGAATCGTCGGTAACGGTTGATATTGGTGGCGTTCGTACCAACTTCAGAATGCCAGACGTATTAGCCATGGGCTTAGGCGGAGGCTCCTTAGTTAAACAACATTCAGATAAATTAACCATTGGCCCGCAGTCAGTCGGTTACCAGCTACTAGAAAAAAGCTTAGTTTTTGGCGGTGATACGCTAACGACCAGTGATATCGCGGTCGCCGCTGGTTATGCAGATTTTGGCGATAAATCACGGGTTGAGCATTTATCAGAACAACTGATCGAGCAAGCCGTATCACAAATTCATCAAACACTCAGTGACGGTGTTGATCGGATGAAAACTAGCGCTACAGCATTACCATTAATCTTAGTAGGCGGCGGCTCAGTGCTGATTAATCGTGATATCCCCGGGGTCTCGAACATCATTATTCCAGAGCATGCAGGTGTGGCCAATGCAATTGGCGCCTCCATTGCTCAGGTCGCTGGTGAAATTGATATTGTTATTTCCTATGACAAAGTCGGCCGCGATAACGCCATTGCTCAAGCAAAGGAACAAGCGATTGCGCAAGCCATATCGTTAGGGGCGATTAAAGAATCCATTGTCTTGTTAGATATCGGTGAAACCCCACTAGCCTATGCGCCAGACGGTGCGGTGCGATTACGGGTGAAAGTTGCCGGTGATTTATACATTACCGCCAACAAAGCTTAACAATTAGAGGAAAAAATCATGAAACTATCAATTGCAGATCTTGCTAACGTTGCCCGAGGCGCCGCTTTTTTAGGCACGGGTGGTGGCGGTGATCCCTACATTGGCCGAATGTTAGCCACCAGCGCTATTCAAGAATTTGGCATGCCACAAATTATCGAACCTCACGAACTTGATGATGACGCGACCGTTTACACCATTGCAATGTTAGGTGCACCAACAGTGCTTAGCGAAAAAGGCGCTAGCGGCGAAGATGTCGATCTTGCCATTAAACGGATTGAGCAATACATGGGTAAAAAAGCAGATGCCCTTATCCCTATTGAGATCGGGGGCGTTAATTCAATGTTACCTATTATGGCAGCCGCTCGTCAAAACTTACCTTTGGTCAACGCCGATGGGATGGGCCGAGCATTTCCTGAAATTCAAATGGTGACCTTTAATGTTTATGGCGTCTCTTGTACGCCAGCATCGATCACCGATGAACATCTCAATAGCATGGTCATTGAAACGGGTAGCGCTAAGCGAGCCGAAGATTTAGTGCGAGTCACTTCCATTGAAATGGGCTGTAGCGTCATCATGTCCAGCTACCCACTGACGGGCAAGCAAGTCAAAGATTACGCGGTGCATGGCACTCTCACCATGGCATTAGAAATAGGTCAAGCAATTGAGCGTGGACGAAAAGAAGGGGAACCCGTTGAATCCTTAGTTAATTACTTACGCACTACTCCCTATTACAACCAATGCAAAGTTATTTTTGATGGAAAAATAACCGATCTACGACGTGAAACCAGTGAGGGTTTCACCCAAGGCCATTGTCTGTTAAGTGCCCTTGATGGCTCAGGGAAAACCCTTGAAGTCACCTTCCAAAATGAATTTTTAATCGCTAAAGAAGATGGTGTCGTTCGCGCGATTGTCCCGGACTTAGTCTGCATGGTCGATCGAGAAACCGCCGAGCCGATCCCGGTCGATGCTTTAAAATATGGTCAACGTTTGAAGGTGTTAGGTGTTAGCGCTGCCCCAATCATGCGAACTAAAGAATCATTGGCAGTCTTTGGCCCTCAGGCCTTTGGTTTAGACGAAGAATTTGTTGCGATTGAAGATCTTTAACCCCGAGGAGACACCAAATGAAAACATCTCATATTCACATTATTACACCAATCATCACCCGAGGTATTCGCAGCGAAGAAGATACTAAACCTTACTTACGCCCGGATTTAAAGGTCACCTATAGCTTGCTCGATATCGGTCCTGCCACGATTGAGTCAGAACTTGATGAAGCACTTGCTGTGCCAGATACCATTGCCAAGGCCATTGCGGCTGAGCAAGCTGGATGTGACGCGATAATTATCGACTGCATGGGAGATCCTGGCTTAAATGCCTGTCGCGAAGCCGTCACTATTCCGGTGATTGGCCCCTGCCAAACCGCACTTCATATTGGCTCGATGTTAGGCGGTAAATTTAGCTTTATCACGGTATTAGATCGCCTAAGACCGATGATCTCACATCTGGTCTCTAGTTATGGTTTAACCGCAAACTATGCGTCCTTTGCCGCAGTCAATGTACCGGTCCTAGACATTGAATCGGCGATGGAAGAACTCACCCAAGGATTAATTTCTGAGTCAATTAAAGCCGTTGAAATTGACCACGCTGGCGCAATCATACTCGGTTGTACCGGTTTTTTAGGCTGCGCCGAAGCAATAACCGCAGGTTTACAAGCGAAGGGAATCAATGTACCGGTGATCGATCCCATTCCGCTAGCGATTCATATTGCGGACGCCATGATTAAAACGGGCTTAAGCCATAGTAAAACGACCTATCCACTGCCCGGCAAGAAAAAACGACTCGGATTTGATATTCCAGGCTTTAGTCAGCGATAAAAAGCAACAACAATAATTTAATAATAACGAGGAAGATAATGATGAAACTGTTAAACAGTCGTAAAACACCACTATCCAACGCGATAGCCTGTGCCATGTTAACCCTATCTGTCTCCAACTCACTACAGGCCGAAACTGTTAATCCGGTGCCAATTAAAAAAGACAATGCAATTGAAGTCATTATGGTGACAGCCCAAAAGCGTGTACAAAGCATCAATGAAGTCGGCGTTGCAATTTCCGCTTTTAGTGATGATGACATCAGAGATCTAGGGCTAACACAACCAGTAGACTTAGCAGCACAAACCCCTAACCTTAATATTAATAATACCTTTTCCAATAGTATTCCCAATGTCAGCATTCGCGGCATTGGCTTAAATGACTATGCAGTCAATAACAATCCGGCCGCCGGTTTGTATATCGATGAGGTTTATTTGTCATCGCCGGCGATGTTAAGTTTTCAATTATTTGATGTCGAGCGTGTCGAGGTATTAAAAGGGCCTCAGGGCACTCTTTATGGCCGTAATACTACCGCGGGCACCGTCACTTTTGTCAGTAAAAAACCCAATGACATCACCGAAGGTTATGTCACGCTCGATTACGGCACGTTCAATCGTATTAACCTCGAAGGCGCAATTACCGGCGAGTTAACCCAAGGGCTTAATGGCCGTTTTGCCATTCAAAGCACCCAGCAAAATAAAGGACATCAATATAACCGAGCCACCGGTCAAGATGTTGGCAAAGTGGACCTGTTATCATGGCGTGCGATGCTTAATTGGCAACCGGTCGATGAATTAGATGTTTTGCTAAACGTTCACCGTGGTCGTGATAAGTCTGACACTTGGCTGGTTAAGGTCGACAACAGTTTCATCACCCAAGATGATGACTTTTACTCAGGTGACCCATATAGCTCTGCTGGCCGTGCTGATACTTTTGTCGATATCACCAGCGAAGGAGCGGCTTTAACCATCAACTGGGATGTTAATGATGACACCATACTAACGTCCGTCTCGGGTTATGAAAAGTATCAACGGCGTCATGTTGAAGACCGTGACGGCAGTAAATTAATTCAGCTCGATGGTGAATTTAACAATAACATCGAGCAATTATCACAAGAGCTTAGGCTGACCTATGTCACCGACCAATGGGTGTTAATCGGTGGGGCATTTTTTGGCACCGATAAAATAACCACGAGAGACCGATTCGATACCTCAGACCTGCCCTTTCCATTTAAAGCGGTTGGTAATGAATACCAGCAAAAATCCAGCTCTCGCGGATTATTCATTCATTCTGAATATGCCTTAACTGACCATTACAAATTAACCACCGGGCTACGCTATACCGACGAAAGTAAAGAATTCACCGATGCTTTTACTTTTATTTATACTGATACCATCCCCTCAAAAGGTGGTACCCAGACTAATATATTTACGCCGGTTAATAATGACTATGACGTCAACGATGTATCGGGGAAAATTGGCATAGATTACTCAGATCTTGATGATACCTTGCTTTATGCCAGTATTAGCAAGGGCTTTAAATCCGGTAATTTCCAAGGTCAGCTAACATTTAACCCTGCCGATCTGGCCGCCTTTGGTGAAGAAGAAGTCATTGCCTATGAAGTTGGTTTTAAAACGGCGCTGGCAGCCAACAGAGTCCAGTTAAATGGCGCCGCTTTTTTCTATGACTATTCCGACATGCAAATTTATGGTCCGATTTTTTATTCCGAGCAACTTAAAACCAACCTATTTGGTATCACTAACGTTGGCGATGCCGAAATTAAAGGGCTTGAACTCGATTTAGTATTACACCCGTTTGATGGTCTAACGATTAAATTTGGCCTTGGTTTATTAGACACTAAAGTCACGAAATCAGTGGTTGCCGGGATTAAAGTCGGCAGTGAATTAGCCAATTCACCAAAAATTAATTTCAATTCAAACATTAAATATAGCTGGTCGCTTAATGGTACCTTAAACGCTGATGTTGTTTTTAACAGCAGCTATAAAGATCAGGTCGCTTATGACATTGTTAACCAACCTGCTGCTGCAATCGAAAATGGTTATACCTTACACAATTTACGCTTGGGAATTTCCAGTGAAGATGATATTTGGGCTATTCACCTCTATGGCAAAAACCTCAGTAATGTGCAATACCGTAGCCAAGTGTTAACTTCAACGGTTGGCTTTGGTGCAACCTACGGGATACCACGGACCTATGGCATCGCATTTAATTACAATTGGTAATATGCCGTCAACTGACTCTGGTATGGGTCAGTTGATAAATCGTGTATATTCTAGTAGCTTAACGATAAAACAATCACGGAGTCACAGGATTTTGAAGCCAATCAATACTGGAGATCACTGGCCATTATGGTTAACGGCCCAAAAAATCAAGCCCCCACGATTTACTACTGATATTATTCAGTGCCCGCTCGCGATGTTGACCTTACAGCGCTATCCTGTCACGGCATTATCGACCTTAATCGCACCCGCAGGATATGGAAAAAGTAGCCTATTGGCTCTGTGGTATCCGCAATTACAGCAAGAGAACGTTCAGGTAGGTTATTTATCTCTCGATGCACAAGACAATGATGAAAGACTATTAGCCAGTTACCTTTTATATGCACTCTGTGAGTGTGGGGTTAATCTTGAGCCTTGTGAAATCAGCGATTTCTCGTTACTCCAATATTTACCTTTACCTAATCTGCTAGGACATATTCAGCGGGCGATTAATCAACATCAAAAACCCATTGTGATGATGCTTGATCACTTCGAATCATTAAACTCAACCACGGTTAGCAACGTCATACAGCCGCTACTCGATCATCACGCACCTCATATGCATTGGTCTATTTCGAGCCGAATCGTTCTACCATTAAACATCGCAGCTCTAACATTTCAGGATCAAGTTCTTAAAATTACAACGGAGCAATTAAAGTTTAAGCCGCATCAGATAAAATCATTATTTAACGAAAATCTACCACTTAAGATCTTAAATTATCTCAGTAATTTAAGTGACGGTTGGCCTGTTGCTTTACTCTTTCTAAAAAACTGTCTCGATACAGAAACAGATATAAGTACCATGGAGAGCGATTTATCCAACAATTACCCGCTGTTTTGCGACTATATTACCCAACAAATCTCAGTTGATTTAAACCAAGATATACGCACTCAACTGATGGAGCTCTCCATTCTCAATATTAAGCAACAGCCTAACTCACCACTATTAGCATTAGCCAACACACATTACCCACTAATAGAGCCAGAGAATTATCGACTCAATCCATTATTTCGTCGATGCCTCCAGCAACAGCTTGAACAGCAAAATCCTCAGCGAGCACAAACACTACATTTAGCAGCGGCTAATAACTACGCCAACCAAAACCAGTTAAAGCAGGCGGTGGAACATTGCATTAAAGCCAACCAACCACAACATGCATTAACATTGATAGAGCAAGCTGGGGGGGTATTTATTATTTGGCTAACCCAAGGTTTTAGTCATCTTGAGTCAGTTTTAAATTTATTAGATCAGGCGTTACAAGTTGAGGATCCAGCACTGGCTAAACAATCAATGGTGATTACACTATTCCACTGCATTGTGAGTACTAAAAGTGGTAACAAGCAAATGGCCGCTCAAGACTATAGTGCGATCATCGAACAATATGAGAAGATCAAAAGCCAATTACCTAAAAATGAACAACAAAAAACTGCTTATGGCTTGGCGATTATTAAAAATGTGCTCGAATTTAATCAAGGTAAAATGATGTCGGATCTTCAGTGCAACGTGCTGAAACAGCAAATTAAACAAATCCCTCCAGATGATCATCATCTATTAGCACGCCACCATAATATACTATGTGTCGCTTACACTCAGCGTGGCGAATTAGCAATGGCGCGATATTATAGTGAAATGGCCATCAATTTTTATCAGCAGTTTAAGAGTAGTTACGGTGAAAACTATATTTATCTCCACCTTGGCGATGTTAGCTTTGCTGAAGGAGAAGTAACTCAGGCAGATGCCTATTATCAGCGGGCACTAAATGTTGCACGACGCCATTTTAGCGATGACAAAGGCATGATATCGAGTATTCAGATATTAATTGCCGAGTTACATTATCAAAAAAATAACGGCAGCGGTCCTAATATTCAGCTGCTGCTGAAAAGAATGAAAGGACAAGAAGCTTGGTTTGATATTTATTTCGCTGGCTACGTCACAGCCAGTAACCTCACCTTTAATCAACATGGTATCGAGGCTGCCTTAGCGGTGATCAATAATGCTTTGGATTTTTTTTCGAAACAGCAACTGACCTTACTGATCCAACCGATGATTATTCAGCGTGCGACGTTATTAATGCGAGCCAAGCAATTCGCCGCCGCGAGGGATGTTTTACAACAAGCTAACATCACCCTAGCTCACTACAAAAAAAAACAGAGTACAAATATTGCTTGGCGTGAGTTACAGGCCGTCGTTCGAGTCATTATTTCATTACAAATTGAGGACGATGGTATTACCGCAGCCTTAGAAAATTTAAACTATTTTAATCAACCAGAAAATCTTAAAAACAACATGGTCAGCCGGCTAGATTATCAGGTTTTATTTTGCCTCGCTTATCTCAAAAGATCACAACAGACTCCAGCGTTAGACCACCTTAAACAAGCGATTTTATTAAGCCTCCAATGTGGCTATGTTCGAATATTCTTAGATCATGGCAAACAATTAACACCTTTATTACAACAATATTTACTGACTGATGTTGCAGAGCCTGTCTTAATCCAAGCAAAAAAAATAATTGAAAAAATCAATATTGATATCACTAAGCAACAACCCTGCGAAATAATGACAAAACGAGAACAACAAATACTACAACAACTTGCCCAAGGATTTTCCAATAAAATTATTGCTCACCACATTAATATTTCACTAAATACCGTGCGATTCCATTTAAAAAATATCTTTACCAAATTACAAGTTAATAACAGGATCCAAGCGGTAGAAGTCGCCAAAAGTCGGGCTATTATTAAGTTTAATAAAATCTAACGTTTATCGCTGACACAAATGATGAGCTTGCTTAACCACTCGCTGTAGCTCTTTGATAATCATCTTTAGCTGCTGAGGTAGCGATGAAAATTCATCACATAATTGATACAGTTGACTCGCGCCAATAACGCCTGAAATTCCTTTAATCTCATGAATGACTTTATGAATCTCGTCGCTGTCAGCGTCGGAGTTAAACGTTGTTGTAACAACGGAATTGTTTTGACAAATTTATTGAGCTTTCGAAAATAAATAGCCCGACTGCCCCCTAACCGATTAATCGCTAATTCGACGTTAATACTAACCTTAGCCAACGGCTCAAGGTATTGAGTAAACAGCTTTGGCTAATTGTGAGCGATGATAACCTGCTCCATCTAACACCAAATGAATGCGAGAACTTGATGAATATTTCTGCCTTATTCGCTCAAAAAACTCAATAACTGACTCACCATTAATAGTTTTGTATTGGGCTGCCACTGTATCCGCTAAATAACCTAATCTAATCGCACCAATGATATTTAATCGTGTACGATTGCCCGTTGTGTTGATGATTTTATCAACCCCTGTTTTAATCCAGCCTCGGGTTACTTTGGTTGCTTGAGTCGGGTAAACGGCACCCATAAACAATATCGGCTCATCGTCAGTTACACTGGCCTTTAGGTTGTTTGTAACTAAATCCGTTTTGGTGCAACCATTTGTTCATCCCAGGGACAGAATAGCGTATAGACCATTGCTCTTTAATATAACAACAAATTTGGTTTGCTCTTGATTAAGATGGCTTTGGGAGCCCGCCACTCTTTGGACAAAGCTTCGGCAATCATCGCAGCAGACCAACCTTTAGAACATAGCAAAACGGCTTTGATTCGATCACTCTCGCGCTTGTCACTACATTTTCGGTGTCGTGACTCAAGTGCCAATTGAGTTGCTTTTGTTAGATGGATTTTTCACATAAGACGTATCATGATCTCATTCTGAGAAAAATCAATATTTTGTTTAAAATATCTGAATTTTCAATGATCACGGGTATATACTTGGTAAATTGCTCCAAAGTTGGGTAGTTGACCATCTTCAAACCGTTCAGCTCCCCGAGCTTGTTCAGGATAACTCATGGCATCGACTAAAATAACATCTTGGCATTGCTCAAACAGGGCGAAAGCTTTTAAACCAGCGATGCCACCATTTAACACCCGCACAGTATTCGGTAAGTTTTGTGCCATCAATTACTGATACACGGATGGGGCATAACCTGAACTGTGCTTTAATAGCTCGACCAAGGGAATCAAAGAGAGGTGATTGGCTGAATACAAAACCGTGCCAATATGACTTGAGCACTACAGTTTATAAATGAAAATAATTTGCTTTGTTGTTGCTGACACGGGAAGCTAGCACAAAGTCTAGGCTATACCTGTCTGCTCCTTTACAAAATAATGCAAGAAAGCCACCTGCCATCGCAATGTTTTTTAAAAAATGATGATCCGTTAAATTAAAATGAAATAATAGCGCCGAACTCACACAGAATCCTGCAAGTATAAAAGCGGTTATTCGGATCTTAAAACCAAAAATCACGTATAAAGAGCCAATAACTTCAATAGCAATGACTATCGGCAATATTAAAGATGGTACTCCCATGCCCTCCATATATTGTGATGTGCCGCTGTAATTTAGAATTTTATTTATGCCAGAATAAGCAAAAATTGCCGCGAGAAATAGTCGGGACAGAACATCCGCAATAGCATATTGGTTTTTAGAAAAGTTTATCATTGTGTCTTTTTCCTTTTAACTAGGTGAAAAAATTGTGATTTAACTTGAAGACGGAATAAATATCGCTGGTAGTAGTGTTGAACAGTGATCGGATTTGCGCTTTATCAAGCGCAGTCATCGGATAAAGTACGGTTTTTGGATGCGTTTTATCGTGTTAATCAAGTGCTAAAAATTCATCTTGATGCATCCAGGCCGCATGTTTTGGCGCTCGTTTGGTCTTTGACCATTCTTCTAGCATTTGCCATTTTACTGAGTCTAACCGTGCTATTTTTTCAGCTTCAGCGGCGTCGGGTGCTGCGAGTTCTAGTCGATGTCCGTTTGGATCAAAAAAGTAGATGGATTTAAATAGCGAATGGTCGGTAACGCCTAAAACTTCAATGTTATTTGCTTCAAGGTGGGCTTTAAATTTGAGTAAGGTTGCCATATTTTTTACTTTAAAGGCAATATGCTGCACCCACTCTGGTGTGTTTAAATCCCTGCTCATCTCTGGTTGTGTGGGCAGTTCAAAAAAAGCTAACACGTTATTATTTCCAGCATCTAAAAACACATGCATATAGGGATCTGGCGCTTTGGTCGAAGGAACATGATCTTCAGCGATAGCAAGGACGAATTCCATATTCAGGTTTTTTACGTACCACTCAACTGTTTCTTTTGCATCTTTGCAGCGATAGGCTACATGATGTATTTGTTCTACTTTCATTTCGGTATTCCTGATTAAATGGCTTAAAGTATTAACGGTGTTTTAAGTTGTTTTTAGCGGGTAGCACGGTACTAACTACTTCTCCAAAGCCGATGTAAGCAGCACCATCACGGTGACAATTGCCACGAATGAATAAGCTATCACCGTCTTCAATAAATGCTCTTTTTTCGCCATTACTTAGCGTTATTGGATGTTTCCCGCCGACAGTTAATTCAAGTAATGATCCTGCTTCTGCGAGTTCAGGGCCAGATTGAGTCCCACTTCCTAACAAATCGCCTGGCCGTAAGTTACAGCCATTTACGGTGTGATGGGTGACCATTTGAGCTATCGTCCAGTAAGAATGATGAAAGTTTGAATCGGTTATTTTCTCGGGTTCTTGACTGTCATTACGCATTTTTTCAGTTTGAATGAATACTTGTAATTTGATATCGATGCCACCAGCTTCACTATTAATGTCGGAGGTTAGATAGGGTAAAGGCTGCGGATCATCAATAGGGTGACTGAAAGAGGTACGAAAAGGCGCCAAGGCTTCCAAGCTAACGATCCATGGAGAGATGGTCGAAGCAAAATTTTTCGCTAAAAAAGGTCCTAATGGTTGATATTCCCAGCCTTGAATATCTCGCGCAGACCAATCATTAAAAAGGCAAATACCAAAAACATGATCTTCTGAATTTTCAATGGCAATAGGCTCACCTAAGTGATTACCCTGTCCAATAAAAATACCAATTTCGAGTTCGTGATCAAGTCGTTTACAGGGGCCAACACAGGGTTTTTCAGCGCCCGGCACCATAGTTTGTCCGTTAGGACGATGAAAGGTTTGCCCTGAAATACCAATACTCGAAGCCCGGCCATGGTAGCCGATAGGCACCCACTTATAGTTTGGTAACAAAGGGTTATCAGGGCGAAATAATGAACCGACCCGAGTCGCATGATGAATAGAGGTATAAAAATCGGTATAGTCGCCAATTTGGCAAGGTAGTGAATATTCAACTGCACTTTGCGGGATTAAACAAATAGTTAAAGCATCTTGTAACTCTGAACCATTACGCAACGCTCGTGATAATGCTAAACGTAGCGCCGACCATACCTCAACCCCCATCGCCATAAATTCATTAAGGCTGGGTTGGGTACAAGCTTGTGCTGCGGCTTGAGCCTTGCCTTTAAGTACTCCCATTAAACTTAAAGCGGCTAAATCGATCACTTTGTCACCAATGGCAACGCCGCCTCGAAAATTTTCATTGCTATTCATTCTACGGAACTGTGCAAAGGGTAAATTTTGGATACTGTAATCACAACCAGCGCGATTAGCCGATTCAACCCAACTGATCAGATTTATACTGTGTGTTTCATTGAGCTTAAACATCTATTTCCATCCATATATTATGATAAATTTAGTTGCCATCTTCATTTGAGTAGGCAACTAAATGACTGCTTTTGAATTAGTTTAATGAGAGGCTGCATCCGAAATTCCAATGCCAGTCTCAGACAGTATAAATTGCTCTTGATAGGCCGCTCGTTCTTTGATGGCTGAATCACTTTTGTCTGTGACGGAGAAATACCAGATTGACAAAAAAGCCAAAGGTACTGATATTACTGTTGGATATGTATATGGAAATATCGCACTGTCCATTCCCATCACACCAACCATTACTTGTGGACCAAGTATGATAAGTACAACAGATGATATTAAACCAATCAAAATACCCACTAGGGCCCCTCTGGTGGTTAAGCCTTGCCAATACATCGCCATCAATAACACTGGTGCGTTGGCACTAGCCGCAATAGCCATGGCCAAGTTCGCAATAAACACCACATTTTGGTGTTCAAAAATAAAGCCGAAGAAAATAGCAATAACACCTATACCGATGACCGAAAGTTTTGAAACTAATAATTCAGATTTTTCGGTAGATTTTCCTTTTTTTAATACGCCGGCATAAAGATCATGAGCAATGGTCGCTGCTGCAGAGATTGTTAGTCCAGAGACCACCGCTAAAATGGTGGCAAAAGCGACTGCGGCAATAAATCCTAAAAGATAGTCGCCACCTAAAAAGTGGGTAATGTGCAGAATAACCATATTACTACCGCCAATCATTGCGCCACTTGCGTCATGGTAATCACTATTGCCCATAATTAAAGCGACGGCACCAAAACCAATAAGTACGATAAGCAATTGGAAATAACCGATAATGGTAATGGCATAAAAAGCAGACTTTCTCGAACTGGCAGCATCTTTAACGGTAAATAAACGCATCAGAATGTGAGGTAGCCCGATAAAGCCGAAGATAAAGGTTAACCCTACGGAAAAAATCGAAATGGGATCGTTTAACCAGCCCCCGGTGTTAACTAATTGATCTTTTAAGGGGGAAGCTTTTGACGCTTCGGAAAATATTTTTTCGATGTCAAAATCAAAGTGACTGAGCAGCAAAAAGCAAATTAAGGTACCACCAATAATAAGTAATACAGCTTTAATAAACTGAACCCAGGTGGCGGCTAACATACCGCCAAAGGCAACGTAAAAAACCATTAAGAGACTGATCGAAATAATCGCGTACATATAATCTAACCCAAATAACAATTGGATCAGCTTTCCTGCGCCGACTAGCTGTGCAATAAGATAAAACATCAAGACAAATAATGATGCGATGCTGGCAACGGGGCGAATAGTACGAGCAGACAATCGAAAGGTAACAACATCGATAAAGGTAAACTTTCCAAGGTTTCGTAATCGTTCAGAAATCAAAAACAGTATAATTGGCCATGCACCTAACGTGCCGATAATAATGGTCAGGCCGTCTGCTCCCATGGTGTAGATGCTGCTGGTAATCCCCAGTAAAGTTGCTGCTGATAAGAAATCTCCAGAAATAGCAATCCCGTTTTGCCACGCAGGTATTCCCCCCCCAGCCGTATAAAAATCACTACTCGATTTAGTACGCCGGGCTGCCCAGTAAGTAATAAATATCGTCACTAAGACAAATGCTGAAAAAATGGAAATGGCGGGTAAATTAATCGCTTGTTTTTCAATTTCACCAGAGATACTTCCACTGGCGAAGCTTAATGTGGAAATTGCCGATAGAAATAAAATTAACAGCGTATATTTGATTTTTTTGCTCAAAATTTGGCTCCCTCGAATAATATGATTATTTTTCATGATTTAAATCTCTAATCAGTTTTTCGCTTAACTCATCAAGTTGTTTTCCCGACACTAAAGTGTAATAAGCTGCAAGAGAGATAGCCGTAAATATCATCACGACGGTTAGCCATATAGCAAGGCTAATAGAGCTGTTGTCCGGCACTCTTAAATTTACGATTTCAGGATAAAAAGCCCACAAAGATTGGATTATTAAAAACACCAGCATGGTTAACGTCACCATGATTACCTTTATTTTAAACCGCTTTTTTGTGAGCAACACAAAATGTGGATTAACTATAATTTTATTGATTTCATCTGTTGTCATAAACTTTAACCTGCCGTTTATCAATTAATAAATATGGCTAAATATGTAGCCATTTTTGTTTCATAATGTCGATAATTCACTCACAGGTCTCTCACCATTAAGCGAGAGACCCGTTATTGTTGATGAGCTTAATTGATCACTAGAAAGATTGTTTAAATCTTAAGTAAGCAATTCGTCCGCGTGGATCATGGGTTTGAGTGTCAAACCCAAAGTTTGTAAGAACATGAGGTGGCTCTTTATCAAAGGCATTTAGCAGCCCGACCGTAAGGTTTAGTCCCATATCTTCAAAGGCATAGCTATATTGCATATCTACTGTCGTATGACTTTCGATTGTTGGGTTTCCCTCATCTTGATCATTTATGTAGCTACCAATATAGTGTAGGTTTACTGCGGCTGAGTGACTGTTATGCTGCCAGTTTAAGTTTATATTTCCTCTTAAATCCTGATTAGAGCGAGCAAAGTTATAATAATTACGCTTGCCTACAGCATCTATTTTTCCACCATCACTTTCCACAATATCTAAACTTAGGAGCTTGGTCATGTTGATGCCAAAGTTGAAGGTTCCCGCTTGGGTTTCTTTTCTATATTCCAAACTAAAATCTATGCCGTCGGTAAACATATTTGCAGCATTGAAAAAATTAGTATTAACAGCAATAAATCCAGAACTACAATTACCAGTAGCAGGTGAGCTTGCTGCTAATTTTATTCTGGTATCTGCGCAAGATGAGCCATTAGCTGCCCAGTCAGCAAAGATGTTTTGAGCATTTTCTTTAGTGATCACTTGCTCATAATCGAAACGCCAATAATCTAGGGTAATAGACAACTCCTCAATAGGTTTAAATATCATGCCTAAATTAAAGATTTCCGCTTCTTCATTGTCTAAATCAAGATTTCCTCGAGTTAAATCTGCGCGAAACTGGGAACCAGGGAAGTCATTGACTGCCGCCAAGCTACCGTAACCCTGAAGCAATGACGGTGTACGAAAAGCGGTGCTTGCAGAGCTACGTACAATTAAATTGTCACTGATGCTCCACCGGATAGCAATTTTAGGATCGAAGCTGGATCCAAAATCTGAATAGTTTTCGTATCGTGCTGCAATCTGCAGTTCTAAATCATCAGAAAGGGGTAATAAAATTTCAGAGAATAACGAATAGACATTACGTGTCGGGCTATAATCAGTTGAACCAACTAAAAAAGCCAGATCGAAGCTTTCAAAATCAGCACTGAAATCAATATCTAAACTTTCTCGACGTAACTGGCTACCTATCGCGATAGTTACATCACCACCATCCATTACCCATAGATCAGACGTTGCTACAAAATCTATTGTCTGTAATGTCGCGGTGCCATCAACGTAGGCATCAGCTTTAATATCGTCAATAACTTCTTGGCTGTTAACAGAAAGTCCAAAGGGATTGAAATATTGATCGTTATTTGGGCCGCCTTGACCTTTTAAGGCCGCGGCATATCTTGTTCTTAAAATGTCAGGATAATTGAAACTATAATCATTGGTACTGTGTTGGTAAGCGAGATCATAATACCATTCACCAAGATCTCCCTTAAGTCCAAGCACTAACCTATTGGTATTATTATCGCGGTCAATGACACCTGCGCTAGAGTTTGCGCCAAAAGGTCGGGCAATCGCGACCACGACATCATCGCCAAACGGGTTATTGGGATGGGTAGCAGCAATCGCAGGATTACTTGGTGTCCCACTAATGACGGTTGGTAAGCTAGGAGGAAGAATTTGACCATCAACCGTATTTCTGGTCACTAACAAACTAAAATATAACTCACTATCTTCAAAGCTATGGGTGATATTCAACATGGATTGTAACCGAGTTTCAGGCACAAAAAGTTCATTGTATATAATGTAGTTAAAACGACAGAGTGTCCCGCGCATAAAGCCACCCGCCGCTTCACAGCTTGGATCAGGGGTAAGACCAGGAGTGTTGGCTAAAACATAGTTTCCCGGTTGACCGGCGGCGCTAAAACCTATGCCACCATTGGAATCCGGATCGGTAAATGCACGATCAACGGCGGGTAAACTACTTCGTTTAAAAAAGTTTGCACCAAAAACAATATTGGTATTTTCCAATTCGGTACCCCATAAAAATCCAAGATCTTGATCTTTTTGAGGGCCGTCGGTTGTTTTTTGGTAAGCACCGCTAATTTCTAAGCCAGTAAAATCATCTTTGGTTAAAAAGTTAGCGACTCCTGCAACAGCATCTGAGCCATAAGTTGCAGCAGCACCGTCTTTTAATATTTCGAGGCGTTTTAGCATCACAGAAGGGATAGTGTTTATATCAACAAAAGAACTACCATCTTGTCCATAAGCGGCGCTTTGAGTGATGCGCCTGCCATCAATAAGCACCAGAGTTGAACCTAAGCCCAGTCCTCTAAGGTTCATCGGCGCGGTACCGGCGGAGAAATTTTGTCTGAAAATATTAGCTTGTACTTCGCTGCCGACATTGGAAGGAATATTCATCGTAATGTCTGCAAGGCTAATATTGCCTTCTTGTGCAAGCTTTTCGGCATCGATAATCTTAACCGGAGAAGCTTGATCGCCATGTTGACGTTTGATGAAAGTGCCGGTAACGGTAATGCGATCAATTTTTTCTTCCTCGTCACTCATATTTTTATCTTCTTGAGCGAACACCGAAGTAGATATTACTGAAACACTCATAACGCTACCTAAAAGCAATGCTTGCATAATTTTGTTAAGGCACAGTGATAAAGGCTTGGAGCCATCTTTCCCCACAGAACAGATTGAATTCATAATGTTTTTCCTCAGTTTATTTTAACTTTAATTTGTTATTTTAAGAGCATGAGCTATACTCCCAATAATCTCCATATATTGAACGCGTTCAATTAAATTGAACAAATTGATTATGGTTTGATAATTTTCAAAAGTCAATCTCTATTTTGTTCAAAAATGAATCAAAAAATCGGTACTAAACGAGGGCTTGTTATGAGGGTTGTTAAAAAATTTTAGGCATTAAAATGTTAGTGGCTATGCGTGAGTTGCATACTCTAGTGAAGATAAATAGTGATTCTGATTCAACGTGAACACCTAATATTTAAACGTATCGTGCTATCTCATTCTTAACCTAAATGTTCAGTATGATGCGAGAAGGTAAGGATTTTTCTATTGATTTGTCTTTGATATCTAAAGTAAGAGTTCCGGCCTAATATCTTTTGTCTTGTTCTTCAATTGATCAGGATTTCATTGGCGGGTTTCTATGTGTTTCTCAGGCATGTGACTTAATTCAGAGGTTGTGCTGGGTTAATGCTTTATGACGCGGCAGGTAAGCAGATGAGCCTTGAAGTGAACCAATATTAATTTATCACCATTGTTACACTGGCGTAAGAATATAAATGGGGGGAGTCCCACACCAGAGTATTGGCGTAGGTATATGTTAGTTAACGAACCTCTGAAAAACCAAGTCTTCGAGTGACGTTTTTTGTTATATCCAGTAAGATTTTAACTTCAGCATCATAGCATGCCCCTACTTTAATATTTCGGCTATTAATTAACGTTAAGGCTGCTCGTATTCTATTGTCGTGATCAATAATCGGTGCAGAAATACCAATAATACTAGGGCTTAGTAATCCATCAATCATGGCTAAACCGTTATGACGAGCATTGTTAATATTAGCTTCTATGTTCAATTTTTTTAAAACATCTTCGTTGAGATTGGCTTTTTCTTCATTGGCAATATCTTCTGTCATCGCCTCGGGTAAAAAAGCGTGAAATACTTGTCCTGTCGCTGATGTTAACAACGGTAAAACCGATCCTGGTCTAATTTCTACTGTGACGGGCTTTTTACTTTCAATCCAGTTAACTATCGTAGGACCATAATTACCCCACACCGTCATAAAACAAGTTAAACCCGTTAAATTTCGTACTTCAATCATTGCTTCACGAGTAATCTTTAATACGTCAACCCTGCGTAGAGCTGACAGCCCTAAGCTCAAGGCTTTTTCGCCTAAATCATAACTGCCATGACGGGCGCCAGATTGTAATAAGCCTATTCTCACTAAACTCACTAGGTAGTTATGCACCTTACTGGTAGATAACCCAGTCATATTCGATATGTCTTTTAAGGCAACAGCTTCTCCGGCAGATTCAATACAATCCATAATAGAAAAAGCTACATCAACTGATTGAATCCCTTTTTTTGCTACACTACTCATTCGAATCTCATCTGATTATTACAAGAATATGCCATTAGTTTAACTCAACGAAAACTATTATATAGATATAATTCCGCAGTGTTGTTTGATATTTCTCATAATAAATGAATTTAAAAAAATGCTTAATCTTATTTAATGTTTTCTATCCTATTTTAGGAACAAAATGGCTTATTCAACGGGTTTGTTGAAAAATAAGTCGCATGGTTGATTGAAATTAATTTCAGCTAGCAGTCACTGGCAGTCTGATCTGGGATAGCAAAATGTGAATTGAAGAAAAACACTTGTCATAATTAATGCCTCAGGCTCAGGATTTACCATGCTGCCGAATTATATCGACAAAGATCTGCGCTGACTGTGATAGCGGATATCGACGTCTGGTAATTATACCTACTCGTCGGCTTATCGTCGGAGAGCTTAAGGGGCGACATTCCAGTCCTAATGTTTGCATCTGTTCTATACAAAGTGAGGGAACGGCACTAACCCCTAATTCGGTAGCCACCATTTGCCCAATGGTAGCTAACTGATTTGTTTCAAATTCAACATTTAAATACACATCCAATTCTGCAAGTTTTTTATCAATAATGTAGCGAATACTCGATGGTCGTTGTAAAGCAATAAACGGGAATTTTGATAAAGATTGCCAGTTAAGTTGTTTGTTTTTTAATAAATAATGTCCAACGGGTAGCACCGCAACAAACTCGTCGCAAAATAAGGGTTCAAAATTAAGATCGTCAGAGCAGCCCGGATCAAAACTTATGGCAATTTCAACTTTTCCTGTTCGTACCATTGTTACCGCCTCTTCGGCAATAACATCATGAATTTTAATATTTACGCCGGGATATTGTTGCCGAAATGAACTGATATGTTGCGGAAGCTTACTACATGCAAAAGATGGCATCGCCGCAATGGCTAAATTACCACGATTAAGTGCAAACAGATTGTGTAAATCTATTAATGCGTCGTCCCAATCAGCAAGTAAACGTCGGGCAACGGGTAAAAACTCTACCCCTTCAGGTGTTAATGCCAACGTTCTGGTCGAGCGTATTAATAATTTTCCACCGACAATTTCTTCTAAATTTTTAATGGTAATACTCAATGCCGGTTGTGAAAGATGTACCAATTCACAGGCTTCAGCAAAACTTTTTAACTGGGCTACCGCTACAAAAGCACGTATTTGTTTAATGGTTATGTTCATTTTTGTCACTTTTAGACATTGCATTATTACAATTTATTTAAAAAATTAATTAATCGATTAATTAATTCAATTTGATAAATATAAGAGCATGTAGGAAGCTAAAAAACAACTTATTGTTACTTAGGAAATAGATCATGTCCGGATTCAATAAAGTAGTGTCCAGTTATGAAGAAGCGATGATTGGATTATCAAATAATATGACGGTGCTCGCGGGAGGTTTTGGCCTCTGTGGTATCCCGGAAAACCTAATCAATCAGATAAAAGAAATGAAAGTCACAGGTTTAACAGTTGTTTCAAATAACTGTGGCGTTGACGGCTTTGGTTTAGGGGTATTACTGGAAGACCGTCAAATCAAAAAGATGATCGCATCCTATGTGGGTGAAAATAAATTATTTGAAGATCAATTGCTTTCGGGTGAATTAGAGGTCGAATTAACGCCTCAGGGCACCTTGGCGGAAAAACTAAGAGCGGGTGGTGCTGGCATTCCCGGATTTTATACGGCAACAGGATACGGGACTCTGGTGGGCGAAGGTAAAGAAGTAAGAGAATTTAATGGTCGTAAATATATTTTAGAGCAATCAATAACCGGAGATTTTGCGATAGCGAAAGCGTGGAAAGCCGACCGATTTGGGAATTTAGTGTTTAGACATACTGCCCAAAATTTTAATCCCCTAGTTGCCACTGCTGGGAAAATTACCGTAGTAGAAGTTGAAGAAATTGTTGAGCTAGGTGAACTAGAGCCAAGCCATATTCATACCCCGGGAATATACGTAGATCGAGTGATCCTGGGTACTTTCGAAAAACGTATAGAGCAGCGTACTGTACGCTAAGCCTAAGGAGAATAGAATTATGGCACTTTCCAGAGAGCAATTGGCGCAACGCGTTGCCCAAGAATTAAAAGATGGGTACTACGTAAATCTTGGCATAGGCATTCCAACTTTGGTCGTCAATTATATACCTGAGGGAATGGAAGTGATGCTGCAATCTGAAAATGGGTTGCTGGGTATGGGTCCTTTTCCCACTGAAGATGAGGTTGATCCGGATATGATTAATGCCGGAAAACAAACTGTTACTGCTATTGATGGTGCTTCAATCTTCTCATCAGCGGAGTCTTTTGCGATGATCCGCGGCGGGCATGTGGATTTAACGGTGTTAGGGGCATTTGAAGTTGATGTTAATGGTAATATTGCATCGTGGATGATCCCTAAAAAATTGATCAAAGGCATGGGAGGGGCAATGGATTTGGTCGCGGGTGCTGACAACATTATTGTCACTATGACCCATTGCAGTAAAGACGGAGAATCTAAGTTACTAACCGAATGTACCTTACCCTTAACGGGCGCTGGTTGTATAAAAAAAGTGGTGACTGATTTAGCTTATATTGAAATTTCAGAAGGTAAGTTTTGGCTAAAAGAAAGAGCGCCAAATGTCAGTGTTGAAGAAATAATAAAGTTAACAGCTGGTGAATTAATGGTGCCTGACTTTGTTCCTGAAATGCAATTTTAGGAGCAATATATGAAAGTGGAAGTAATTCTAAGTGCTAAGTGCGGTCAGAACGGTAATGGCTGAGTTTAGAGGTAGTTTACAGGTAGTTTACAGGTAGTTTACAGGGCATAGCGCCAACGGCTTT
The DNA here is from genome assembly GCA_013214965.1 of Gammaproteobacteria bacterium. Classification (GTDB taxonomy): domain Bacteria; phylum Pseudomonadota; class Gammaproteobacteria; order Enterobacterales; family Psychrobiaceae; genus Psychrobium. The sequence goes on along the minus strand of JABSRU010000011.1, from coordinate 24,462 downwards.
GGCAAGATAACACCTTTAGATAGAAAAGACATGTATATAAATTGGCTCGTATCTTAAAAGTTAAAGGTAGATTGCCTGAACAAATCAAATATCGAAGATTAGAGCGAACCTCGTGTCACGTCACCCCTGTATTTTATTGCTGCATATGTTATGTTTGTTTTTAGGATCAGTTTCTTAGGAATAAGGAGTGTCGATGTATGAGCGATCTAAAACTATATGTATTAGATACTAATATTTTATTACATGAACCTAACGCGGTATTTTCTTTTAATGAGCACGATGTTGTTATACCGATGACTGTGCTTGAAGAGCTCGACCAGATTAAAGATCGTCACAAGGATGTTAGTCGTGATGCCCGTATTGCGATTAGAACTATCGAAGATATTTTGTCCAGTGCTTCATCCGAAGCTATTCTATCCGGCGTCCCGATACCCTGTTCGGGATTAACCGAGAAATTAGGCACACTCGCTATCTTTCCCGATCATCAACTAACCACTAATACTGGCTCGCTACCTGGCGATATCAACGATAACAAAATCATTAACGCAGCTTTACACCTTCAGCAGCACCACCCGTCACGTGTGGTGGTATTAATCACTAAAGACATTAATATGCGTTTAAAAGCCAAAGGCGCTGGGATGGCGAACGTCGAAGATTATCGCAGCGATCACGTGGTGTCAGATGTCCAATATTTATCTAAGGGCTATCATCACTATACCGGAGACTTTTGGAATAATATCTCACAATGTGATACCCACAGTAATGGTCGTCATACTATTCATACTGTGGCGCGCGCTGATCTTGCCCCGAGTTTTGTTAACCAATTTATGTTCGATGACAGTGAGCATTTTTGTGCTAGGGTGACTCGATGTGATGATAATTCGGTCAGTTTTATCGATGTTAGCCGTGAGCGCTTGCTGCACCGCAAAGCATGGGGCGTGCGGGCTAAAAATGTTTATCAGGGGATGGCGCTCGATGCATTGCTTGATCCTAGTATTGAGCTAGTGATGTTAACTGGCGCTGCAGGTAGCGGAAAAACCTTGTTAGCGATGGCTGCTGCGTTAGAGCAAGTGATTGAGAAAAAACGCTATAACAAGATTATTGTGACCCGTAATACCCCTGAAATTGCCGAATCGATCGGTTTTTTACCGGGTACAGAAGAAGAGAAAATGGCCCCTTGGTTGGCAGCCGTGACTGATTCATTAGAAGCTTTGCATGGCGGTGATGACTGTCCGCAGGGCAGTATTAATTATATTTTTGAAAAAGCCAACATTCAGTTCAAATCGATTAATTTTATGCGTGGGCGCTCGATCCAGCGTGCTTTTGTGTTACTCGATGAATGTCAAAACCTGACGGCGTCGCAGTTGAAAACCATTATTACTCGCTGCGGTGAAGGCACTAAAATTGTCTGCTTAGGCAATCTCGCTCAGATTGATAGTAATTACCTGACGGCGGTCTCGTCGGGGTTAACCTATATTGTCGAAACCTTTAAAGACTTCGAAGGTAGCTCGGTAGTTCATCTCAATGGTGTGGTGCGAAGTCGCTTGGCAAAGTTTGCCGAAGAACATATGTAGCCTAAGTAAAAATGCTGATAATTGCTAAAACAGTGTAATTGAGCCGATTCACCGACCCGAAGCTGAGTAATATAGGTATATAGTTTCAAGCTGCTCTTATAATAGCGCCATTTGTTATATTAGAAGCTTGCAGTTGAAAATCATTATTACTCGCTGCGGTGAAGGCACTTTTGAAACCTAAAATATAGCGCTACTTAAGTAATCAAACTGTAAATGATTGCGCTAAAGATCATTGCCACAGGCAAGGTCATTACCCATGAAAGCATGATGCTAATAATGACTTTGTTATCGCTTTTTTTACTTAGCATACCGATACCCACAATAGCGCCAACAGAAACATGGGTCGTAGACACTGGCACACCAAATTTGCTGGCGACGATAACTAGAAAGCTAGTGACTAAATTAGCTGAAAGACCTTGCTCCGGATTTAAGCGGGTTATTTTTTTACTCATGGTCTCGGCAACACGACGCGCATTAAGTAAACCGCCAATAGCCATACCAATAGCAATAGCAACCATACCTATACTAATATCTAAGGTCTTTGCTGCCACTAACAAGCCGGCAATCTTTGGCGTGTCATTTAATCCTCGCGCAAAAGAGACCGCTGCGCCACTGAGAATATGAGCCGTATCTAATAGTGTTTTCTTCGAAAAACCGAATATGTTACCCGTGTATTCATTCGCCGTATTTGTATTTGTTTTTGTCGTCACTTCTTGTGACTTATTTATTAGCGGATCAGCCATCAACATGGCTTGCTTAGGTTGTTGAAAAGGTGGTTGCTGTATAAATGCTTGTTGAGGAGTCTCAGAGCCGTTATTGCTTAGTTTTAAACGTCGGCGTGTTTGGGTAAAAAACCAATAAACTATTATGCCTAAGGAAAAAGCAATAAATGGACTGGCCATCAAAGGAAAAAAGAAAGCACTACCTAATTGCTGGAAATTTACTTGCATGCCGACGGCAGCTATACCAGCACCAAGTAAGCCACCCACTAAGCTGTGGGTAGTTGAAATAGGAAAACTTAACCGGGTGGCCAATAATACGGTAATACCTGCACCTAAGCCGGTAGCAATAAGAAAACTTGCCGTACCAGCGATTTCTACTGGCACCAAACCTTTACCCGAAAAGCTTGCCACTAAACCTTGAGCTAAAAATATCGCCGCAATAGAGCCGATAAAGGTCGTAATGGTGGCAATCGTTATGGCTGCTTTATAACTGAGTGTACCACTACCATATAGGGTTGCTACGCCTTTGAAGTTATCATTAGCGCCATTGCTATAAGCTAAAAATATTGTTGTAAAAACTAATAACAGAATGAGCATCTTTTGGTGTCCTTATGTGGTATTAATTAACAGTAATAGCCACTATAAAAGTTAAAATTTAAAAGCAATATTGTGAGTAAAGCTTAGTAATATCCGTGGGATTAAGCCGCCAATAATAGTTAACATTTTATTTCCCTATAATTCGTCAATTTATGTTTGGTTACTTAAGCTTGGTTGGTACTGAGTTGTTTAGGTAAAGTGGTGATCCAGCTTTTTATTTGCTCCCGCACATTACGATAGTGCGACAGTGCTTCATCGTCACTTTTGGCATGCTTGGCTAATTTAGGTGGATCATCTACTAAATTAGCGGGTACACGTTTTTCAGCATAAATATCTGAAAAGTATATTTCGCCACTCGGCTTTAACATTCTAAAAATTTCTTTTAGTACTGCGTATTTGTCAGGGCTGAGGTTGATAACACAGTTAGACACCACCACATCAATACTGTTATCAGCAATGTTTAGTTCGTCTAGCTTTTCAATGTAACCTTTTAAAAACTTAGTATTCGCCTTGGCGTACCCGAACTTTTCACGATGATATTCACTGTGTTGATTGGCGACGGCAAGTTGTTCGTCGGCCATATCAACGCCAGTAACAAAACCGTTTTCTCCAACCATTTGGCCAATGGCGTAACGGTCACGTCCAGCACCACATCCTAAGTCGAGTACGTGGCAACCATTAAGTAGCTCAGGAGTCACTAAGCCACAACCGTAATAACGCGTCATCACATCGTCAATACAACAGGCGTTTGTTTGCAAGTCGTCGGTGCCAATAAAAATGAGCTGCTGATGACCTAGTTCACATAGTGTTTGAACAACATAGTGCAATCGATGGCCAAGATTTCCTTGTTGCCCTTCGGATAATTGCTGCATGATCAAAGCGCTGTTGTTTAATGGGCGATGATTTAATGACTTTTGTAAACTCATACTTTTCTTCGATTGAATGTTTAACTGGAAGCTGTTCCTTAATAGACCTGTAGAAGTGTGATTTAATTTCAAGTTATACGAAAATTTAGCGCCTCCTTATAAATGCCTTTAGCTGTTGTTTCAGTTCGGGCTTGGCATACCGTATCAGGTGATGAATAAGTGCATGTTGATCTTGGGCTAAATCAGTTGAAAACCAATGATAAATACTGGATAAAATTAAGGTGTCACCACTAAAGCTAATGCCTTTTTCTGGTTAATAAAACGCATGGCAGTGGCCTTTAATTGCTTATCTATATCCTTGCTAGAAAAAGGTTTTTTGGCTAGGTCTGGGCAACCAATACTGGCGTAATTAAGTACATAATATATGCGTTTATCTTGCCATAAAGGACGTAATACGCCATGATCTATGTTATTTAGGGTTATTGGTAACGGGGACAAATTCTATATTCCATGGGTCTGGTAATTCCGTTACCGATGCCTTTCGACTCAAGCGAGTAATGCGTTAATACAAGCTTGACGATTAACGCATTGTATAGGTTAATCCAATACCCCAATTGTTCGTCTTTTTGATAGTCTCTAGGGGCTATTTTCTGCAACGTTAGTAAATAGTGAACGAGCTTATTTTTATCACTGCTATTGACAGCGTCATAGTCAAAATCGTATTTGTTCGACAATATTTAAGCAATCAATGATCCGACGATTATTAGGGCCACTGGCCACCAAAATAGAGACAATTCCCACCGCCATTTTTGAATATTGCAAAGCGTCAAGATGAAACTTGTCATACAAAGGATTTTTGTGGTATTTAGGGTGAAAAAATCGACCATAAACATTAAAAATGATTGCCGTAAATCATTTTTAACCCCTTCAGCATGTAAACACAATTCCTTAATTCGCACGGCGTTAGCGGGCACTTGCACTTGCCACACATTTTCTAGCGCTAATACCCCAGCATATAATTGAGCGGTGTTACAAATACACACACTCGCGTTGTAATAACCACCGCATCACGCAGCGTACAGCCAATTATAATTTGTTCGAACCCGCGATACATCACGCCAACGCAACGCGCATCCACCACCACGCCATCTTCGATATCCAGTGCTAAGTCAAGATCGCCTTCGACCCGATTAAGGTCGATATTAACGGCTTTTCTCGTCATCGATTAAAGTTCCATTTCACGATTAATTACCGAAATTAGCCCGAGCTTTTCGGTCTTAAATAAGTCTTCATCTTGGGGGGAATCTGGTGATGTGCAGCCAAGGTGAAAAATCAACAGCCCCTAGTTAAAGTTTTAAAAAGCAGGGTATATTTTAGTGGGCTGACTCTTGAAAGGGTTAGTAACAACGAAATGAATATATACGTTGCAATTGAAGATAATGGCAACACGACAGAACATAAATTCATAGGGCCGTTTCAGCGGATTGCTATTTTTTAAGACAGCAAAATACCGCAAAGAAAGATTACATAATTACAATATAATGGAAAGTTTCTTTGCATTAAGCATAGAAGAGAATTGAGGTTATTGCCCGAATGGAGCTATTAATAAAACAGTGTCTCTGGTTAACCCAGTAAACCCACCGCTTGTAGCAATTGATTATTGAGTTCATGATTGGTTAGCTGATTCGTCTCAACATCAAAGTTATCATAAAAGCTAGGGACTGAAATACTCGCTTTAAGATCCGCTGAAAAATATTTAGCCGATTGTGATGCAACTGCTAGCACACTAGCTGCCCCGCCGGGACCTGGTGACGTTGACAAAAATAGTGCTGGCTTATTTTGAAACACTTCCTTGCTGATCCGAGAAGCCCAATCAAACAAATTTTTATAAGCTGCTGTGTAAGAGCCGTTATGTTCGGCGAACGAGATAATGATGGCATCGGCCGCACCAATTTTATTAAAAAATTGCTTGGCTAATTCAGGTTTCCCAAGTTGGGCTTCACGTTCATCGCTAAAAATAGGCAATTCATAATCATTAATATCAATCACCTCAACCTGAGCATGTGAATGTAAACCAGCGGTATAGGCTGCGAGCTGACGATTAATAGATTTTTTATTATTACTAGCAGCAAAGGCAAGAATTTTCATATAGTTTCCTTGTAACAATGAGATAAAAAAGATAGTTAACTTGATAAATTACGCTGCGCTGGCGCATCACTTAAGTATTGAACAAACTCAACTTCAAAACCAGCAGGGTCAATATAATAAACATTGCGCCGATACGGATCTTCGTGGCCCTCAGTCTCAATCCCATATCCAGCTTTCCCTAACCGTTCAATGATGGCTGCAAGATTATTAGTACGATATGCAAAGTGTGCAAGCCCTGTTTGTGCTCCGTCTAAATCTCGGTTTAATCCTTCGCCATGATCGCTCAAGGCAATGTAATTGTAATCATCACCAAAGTGTAACCAGTGCCGCGGCTTGCCGTGCCATTCACCTTGCCCTTGATCTCGAATGGCCCAGTGAGGGAAAACTGCTTGGTAAAAATGTAACATCTGCTTGATGTCAGGCACTACTAAATTAATATGTTCTAGCTGGATCATCATTATTCCTTAACGTTGTTGTGGGATTCCCAGCCATCCTAATACCTCAACCTAACTTGAGGTAAAGCGTTTTTTTCGTTATGCTGAAAAAAAAGTGGAAATATCATGACACAAGCCATCTGGACCGTCGGTCAAATAGCTAAACGCTGTGGGGTAAAAGTCAGCACCCTACATTTTTACGAGCAGAAAAACCTCATTCAGAGTTTGCGCAATGCTGGCAACCAACGTCGCTATAAACCTGAAGTGCTACGCCGAATTGCCGTGATCAAAGCCGCGCAAAAGATGGGCATTAGTTTAGAGTCAATCAAACAAGCCTTTGCTAGCTTACCCGACAACAGAACACCTTCGATGGAAGATTGGCAATTGCTCTCAACACAATGGCGTGACGATCTCAACGCACGAATCGCTTACATGGAAAAACTAAGAGATTCCTTAACCGGTTGTATTGGCTGCGGCTGTTTATCAATGAAAAACTGTCCGATATATAACCTAGACGACAAGTTAAGCAGTGAGGGTAACGGTGCTGTTATTTTAGAGCGCAAGTGAGTGCTGTAACAGCATGCTATATAAGTCGTTGTTTAAAGTCTTCTTTATAACGCCGTGATAGATTAAGTACAGAAGTGGATTTAAAACTAGACAAAAAATCAAATAATTAATATATCTCCGATAACTCATTTAAAAAAGCTAACGTCTTTAGTGTTATATAATAATCAAATTATCAATATGTCACCCATCAATAAATTAACGAAACTAACGTTTTTAGGACTAGGATACAATCAAATTATCGTTGTCCCTTCTATCGAAAATTTAACAGCTTTAACGTATTTAGTATTATCTAATAATCAAATTATAAATATTGACGAATTATTTAATTTAAGAGTACTTTCATTGGTCAACGACGACATTTCTTGCACAGATCTCAAAAACCTTAAAACCACGTTAAGTTCGACGGATATTATAAGTTGGTCTTGCGCAAATTAGCTAATAGCTAACCTGCTGTATCGCATAGTTTTGCAATGTTTTAGGCACTTTCTTTTTCGGGGTATTGGCGATTTGCTGCATTAATGAGAATGGTGGGCGTTTGATACCATAGGTGTCTTTGATGTTATCAAGCATGTGGAGCCATAGCTTCGCGGTCATTTGAGCATCGAATAACGCGCGGTGAAAGCTGCCCTCTTCCGACAAATTTAACTGGTTAACTAAGTTGCCTAAGCTATGGCTTTGAGAGTCGATGTTAATACGCCTAGACACGAGCAACGAGCAGGTGAACTCTCCTTGGTAGTGACGTGATATCTGCGCTAATTCATTGTCTAAGAATTTTTTATCAAAGGATGCATTATGAGCCAGTAAATTATCATCACCGATAAAATCACAAAACTGCGCCATTACCTCACCACAACTGGCTGCGTCCTTTAACATCTGATTAGTAATACCAGTGTAGTCTGCAATAAAACTGTTAACCCGGATACCAGGGTTCATGAGCGCTTGAAACTGTTCGGTAATTTCACCATTCACTATCCGCACCGCGCCAATTTCAATGGCTCTATCTCCATGATCTGGCGATAAACCGGTTGTTTCAAAATCTAGTACCACGATGGTATCAGCAAAGCGTTGATTCATTATATAAACTCTCTTTTTTCGAACGCTCATTGTTACAGATATTTGCAATAATTTGTACTGACTTAAGCGCTTTTAACTCGATTGGTTGAAAAAATAAGCTATCTCAATTATGGTTTACATAAATTAATCGGAGAATAAAATGAATAATATCTTTCAAATAACAGCCTGGGATGAGACTTCTTATATTGAACACCAAGATGGTTCAAAAAAAAGTCATGCAAAAATAACTCAAAATTATCAAGGTATCATTGCAGGATCGAGTGAGGTCCAATTTCTAATGTCGTATCAATCAAAGACTTCAGCCTTGTTCGTTGGCTTCGAGGTTATCACTGGGCAGATTAATGGTAAGTCTGGTCGCTTTACACTGCAGCACAGTGGTCGATTTGAAAATGGTGTTGCCAGTAGCAATTTTGTCATTGTCCCTAATTCAGGCACAGAAGAGCTTATCAAGATTGAAGGTTCTGGCTCTTTTAAATCAGGTGAGTCGGGCCAAGCTAGCTACGAGCTAACACTCGTCATTTCACCTTGATGCTTATCAAACGAAAAGCAGAACATCCGTGCTACTGTTAATGAACACAAACACACTCAAGGAAGAACGATGAAAATAAGTAAATTGATGAGTAGTAATCTTGTCACAGTGGCAATGGATGATCCGCTGAGTGTCGTCAAAAATATATTTGAACAAACAAAATTTCATCACTTGGTTGTGATAGACAATAATAAAATCGTTGGGGTCATTTCTGATCGTGATTTACTAAAATCAATTAGTTTTAACATCGACTCGGTGACAGCGACGACCAAGGATTTAGCATCGCTCAATAAAAAAGCTCATCAAATAATGAGCCACAACCCTGTCTTTTTAAATCAAGATTCTACCGTCAAAACAGCGGTTAAAATTTTTAATGACCACAAAATATCTTGTATTCCCATCGTCAACGACAATGAAAAACCCGTAGGGATTATTTCGTGGCGAGACATTATGCAAGCGCTAGGGCGAGCAAGATAAAGTTAACTCGCCCAACAAATCGCCCTATTACTGCTATTATTTATGATCTAAACAACGATTGAGATAGATAAAAGTAATGAGCAATCGAGCTTCTCTAGAACATAAAAAAACACAAAACCAATTAACGCGATTAGACCGTTATGCACAAATGCTCGATAGTAAATTTAGAATTCCGGGCAGCCAAATTCATTTTGGCTGGGATGCCATAATTGGGTTAATTCCTGTTGTTGGTGATGTCACAAGCGTATTTTTTTCATCGGTAATCATTATAGAGGCTCGTAAGGCTAAGGTACCCATGACAACGATTGTTAAAATGCTTATCAATGTCGCTGTTGAGGTTATTGTCGGCTCTGTTCCACTGTTAGGGGACATCTTCGATGTATATTGGAAAGCTAATATTCGAAACGTTAACCTACTCAAAAAACATCTAGCACAGCAATCGAACAACACGAACATTTAGTTCATTTTATGAACAAGTCTTGACTTTTATTTTATATTCTATATAATACACCTCAGCAAGAAAGAAAGCCTTTTGTTTACATTCTCCATTTCGTTGTTTTATTAATAATACCGCGCTCTGTAGTTTTTAAGTTCCAGTCTGTTTTTACGCTATTCAAGCCTCTTGAAGGCAATTTTATATTAAAATTACAGGATATTATTATGTCAAATAAAGTACAAGGAACCGTTAAGTGGTTCAACGAATCTAAAGGTTTTGGTTTTCTAGAGCAAGCAAATGGTCCAGATGTTTTCGCTCATTTCAGCGCTATCTCTGGTGACGGCTTCAAGACTCTTATTGAAGGTCAAAAAGTTGAGTTTACTGTTAGCGATGGTCAAAAAGGCCCGCAAGCAGACAATATCGTAGCACTTTAATTTAGTCGCGGAACTTTAACTCCAGCTCGGAGATAAAGTCGATATTATAAATGGTAAACCTTTACGGGTTTACCATTTTTTTTTGCACACATTTTACTTGGTAGCTTCACTCAGAGTGCTTTAACGCTAAACTTAGTTGTGATCAAACAAATAGAACCGTCAACCGCCGCACTCAAGTACGCTAGCTTTCCCGTATGTTTCGGATTTGTTAATACCATAGTGTCTTGCGTTAGCATGCCGACAAAAGTCCATTTTTTATAGACTTCTTCCCGCGCGGTAATGCAAGGATGCGGCACCACAAAAGTTTCGGTGATGGTGGTTTGGCATTCCCCTTGGGCATCGGTTGCCGTGGTCACATTGAGATGACTATTGCGATCGCGATAGCCAATCACCCCAAAGGCACTAAACTGTTGCTTAGTGCTATTCGTTTCTGGGCCATGAAATCGGTGTTTATTGTGTTTAACCACCGCTGTTGTTACCGCCGATATATGGGCCAAACACCCAGATATACCACGTTCGCTCATCACTTTGTCGATCGAGGTAACCGCTGCGGCATTAAATGCTACAACGGCTATCAACCCTAACAAAGCTGGTAACTGCTTTATCAAGACATCAACTCCTATCGATTGGCTAATTGTGGTAATTCGGCCACGAAATCAACAGAAATTAACAGGCTAAAGCAGGTAATTGTGACAATAGAGAAAATAAACATATTTTTTCCCCACACTAATTGATCAGTTTCACTGTATTTGACAATGGTCAGATATAACCAACACAAGCCCAAAATAGTGACGGCCACAGCGTAAACCTGACCGACATAATTTTGCTGAGTAAGTAGCAATGACACGGCTACAAAAGCAATAATATAAGCCACAATGTGATTGCGCGCTGCTTTAATCCCTTCTTTAACCGGTAATACTGGAATATTCGCGGCGCGATAATCATTAAAACGATAAATTGCAATCGCATAAGAATGCGGAATTTGCCATAAGCAAAAAATCGCTAGCAAGATCACCGCACCGGCATCAAATTGATTAACCACGGCGCAATAACCAATCACCGGAGGACAAGCGCCGGAAAGACTCCCTACAACGGTGCCATACACCGATTTACGTTTGAAATACAACGTATAAAAACCAACGTACACCGCAAAGCCAACAACGCCAAGGGTAAATGCATATTGATTGGTAAAACGATACAGCACGATAAAACCAATAATCCCTAATATCGCGGCAAACACCAAGGCATTAAATAACGGTAAATAACCTTTAACCAACACCCGATTTTGAGTCCGTTGCATTTTACTGTCGATATCACGATCAATAAAGTTATTAAACACACAGCCCGACGCAATAATTAGTGCAATACCTAACATCGTTAAGGAAAATAATGACCAATCAATATTACCTTTAGCGGCCATAAAAAAACCAGCGGCTCCCGCAATAAGGTTACCTATAATAATGCCGGGCTTGGTTAAGGAGATATAATTCTTAAACATGGTTAATGGCCCATCATCATATTGTGGTTTAAGTGATCCATAATCCAAACCGATCCGATAATTAAAATAGCAACAATGATCACAATAAAGACTGCCGAAGCCGTATTCCAAATCTGATCAGATGACGTATTCATATGAAGGAAAAATACCAGCTGCACTAGCATTTGAGCGACAGCACAAAGTAAAATGACTCCTAATATTACGGTCGACGAAGCAGCGTCTAGCATCACCATGGAGAATGGTATAACGGTTAGAACAATCGATAGTAACAATCCAACCACATATTCCTTAACCGAACCATGAGCTTGACCACCATGGCCTTGAGTTTGCTCGCTCATTACATCACTCCCATTAGATAAACAACGCTAAAAACACAAATCCAGATAATGTCCAAGAAATGCCAGAATAAGCTTAAGCAAGCTAATCGAACTAAATTGGCATTGGTAAAACCATCACGGTAAAAGTGGACAAACAAGATCAGCATCCAAATCATCCCCGCCGTCACATGGAGACCGTGAGTAGCCACTAAAGTATAAAATGCTGACCAATAGGCACTCGTCTGTGGCGTCGCCCCCATCGAACTAAAGTGATGAAACTCGTACATTTCCATGCACAAAAAGCCTGCACCTAACGCAAAGGTGATGCATAACCAAGTGATCATTCCTCGCATATTGTGCTGATGAGCATAAAGCATTGCCATGCCGAACGTGAAACTACTCAGTAACAATAGCGCGGTTTCAGCCGCGACAAATTTCAGATCAAACAAATCTTTGGCGGTTATGCCTCCGGCGAAACTCCCACTAAGGACCGCGTAAGTTGCGAACAACGTCGCAAACAACAAACAGTCACTCATAATGTAAATCCAAAAACCAAAGACCGTGTCACCACCGGCATCGTGGTGATGTTCGTGATCGTGTCCTGGTGTATCTTCAAGCACTGTGTGATCAGCAGTTGATGTCATTTTTCTTGCTCCTATCTAAGCTAAACTTACGCTTGAAAATTTTGTTTTTGTGCTTGCATCTCTCGTAAACCATCAGGGTTTACTGTCGCTAAATGCGCATGTTCTATCGGTTCAATTTGATCAACAGGTACGTAATAATCTTTATTGCGTTCAAACGAATAGACCACTAACGAACCAAATATCCCAGCGACACCTAAAATCACCATCCACCAAATATGCCATACAAACGCGAAGCCCATAATCAATGAGAAACCACTGATCACAATCCCAGCCCAGGTATTTTTAGGCATGTGAATTGGCGCATACTGCTTAGGCACGTCATACGCCATACCATGTTCTTTCTTGTAATGATGCTCATCACGATCGTGAATCTTTGGCATGGTGGCAAAGTTATAAAATGGTGGTGGTGACGACGTAGACCACTCTAATGTACGGGCATTCCATGGATCACCTGTCACATCACGGTTTATCTCGCGATCACGAATACTGACGTAACCTTGATAGAATTGAACAATAATACCGGCCAATACGATTAAGGCACCAAACGCAGCAACCCATAATAAGTAGGTCCATTCAGGGTTATCATAATAATTAAGACGACGAGTCATGCCATTAAAACCAAGAATATAGAGCGGCATAAAGGCCACGAAGAAGCCAATTGTCCATAGCGCACAAGAAAGTTTTCCGAGCTTTTCATCGAGCATAAAACCGGTTGCTTTCGGGAACCAATAGGTAAAGCCAGCGAAATAACCAAACACCGCGCCACCAATAATCACGTTATGGAAATGTGCAATTAAGAACAAGCTGTTGTGTAATACAAAATCAGCCGCAGGAATGGCCAGCATCACCCCAGTCATACCACCAATAGTAAAGGTAAAGAGGAACGATAAGGTCCACCACATCGACGCAGTAAACTCAACCCGTCCTTTATACATTGTAAACAGCCAGTTAAATATCTTAACGCCGGTCGGCACCGAGATAATCATGGTCGCAATGCCAAAGAAGGCATTAACACTAGCGCCCGATCCCATCGTAAAGAAGTGATGTAACCACACCACAAAGGCTAAGAACATAATAACCACAGTGGCCCACACCAGTGAGGTATAACCAAACAAACGTTTACGAGAGAAAGTAGCGGTAATTTCAGAGAAAACACCAAAGGCGGGTAATACCAAAATATAAACTTCTGGATGACCCCAAGCCCAAATCAAATTAACGTACAACATTTGATTGCCACCAAGATCATTGGTAAAGAAGTGTGTCCCAAAATATCGATCTAGAGTCAGTAACAGCAAGGTGACTGTCAGAATTGGAAAAGAGATGATAATTAATACATTGGCACACAACGATGTCCAAGTGAACACCGGCATTTGCATCAATTTCATCCCTGGTGCACGCATTCGTAAAATAGTCACGAAGAAGTTAACACCAGTAAGTAACGTACCAATACCTGAAATTTGTAGTGCCCATAACCAATAATCGACCCCAACCCACGGACTGTACTCAATACCCGATAAAGGTGGATACGCGAGCCAGCCTGTTGCTGCAAACTCACCAACAAACAACGATACGTTAACCAATAAAGCACCAACCACAAAGAGCCAGAAACTTAATGAATTTAGAAAGGGAAACGCAACATCTCGTGCGCCAATTTGCAATGGCACCACCACATTCATTAAACCAATCACCAACGGCATCGCGACAAAGAAAATCATAATGGTGCCGTGGGCGGTAAATATTTGGTCGTAATGCTCCGCCGGCAAATACCCCGCTCCGTTCTCACTAGCGGTAGCCATAGCTTGCTGTGCTCGCATCATTAGAGCATCAGAAAAACCTCGCACTAACATCACAGCAGCAACAATAACGTACATGATGCCAATTCTTTTATGATCTACTGAGGTTAACCATTCACGCCACAAATAACCCCATTTACCCATTTTAGTAATCATGGTGACTAAACCAATCCCGCCAAGGGCGACGATCAGCATCACGGGTAAAATGATCGGATCGGTAAAAGGAATCGCATCTGAAGTGAACTTACCAAAAATGAGATCTGGTTCGGTCACTATGGTTGGTCTACTTGACATCGTGAGCTCCGGTGTATCTTTGAATAATCTGTTTAAATTGATGAGGACCAACAGTTGAGAAATATTCAATCTTATGATCTTTAGATTGAACCCTTAATTGGCTTAAAGTTTCCTTGTTGAGAAGCTGTGGCGAGCTTTTTACTTTGGCTACCCAGTCATCAAAACCTTGCTGGTCAGTGGCATGCACTTTAAATTTCATCCCGGAAAAACCAAATCCGCTGTAGTTAGCAGAAACGCCACGGAATGTTCCCGGTTGATCGGCCATCAAATGTAAACGATTTTCCATCCCAGCCATCGCATAAATTTGGCTACCAAGACGGGGAATAAAGAATGAATTCATCACCGTATCCGATGTAATTAAGAACTCCACCGGCGTATTAACAGGAATAGAGATTTCATTAATCGTGGCAATACCTTGCTCGGGATAAATAAATAGCCACTTCCAATCCATAGCAACCACTTGAATAGTCATATGCTTTTCATCACTCAACGGTTTTCGAGGGTCGAGCGAGTGAGAGGTCTCGTAAGTCACGTACGACAACGCAATAATAATTAACGTTGGTACGGTCCACACGACAATTTCAATCTTGGTGGAATGTTCCCAATCAGGTTTGTACTCTGCTTGAGTATTGCTTTTTCGGTATTTATAAGGAAAGTAAAAAATCATCATTAATACGGGAATAATGACAATTAACATTAAGGCTACAGATATAATGATTAGCCATTTAGCTTCCTCACCGACGGGTCCTTTGGGGTCGAAAAGCGCGAGCTCACACCCCCCAATAAGCAACGTTGCAACAAGCAAACAAGCACTCTTTAGGTATTTCTTGATCATGTATTAAATCTCATGGAATTGGCCTAACTTCTAGGATTAAGCGACTATTCGATTCATTTAAAATAGACAGCGCAATCATGAAGCTTGATTATGGTTAAATGAAATACAAACGAAGACATATCGTTATCATTCGCATTAACTGTGGAATTTTGGAGGTTTTGACTTTAAAAAGCAATATAAATTGATCTAAATCA
This sequence comes from Gammaproteobacteria bacterium, assembly GCA_013214965.1. Classification (GTDB taxonomy): domain Bacteria; phylum Pseudomonadota; class Gammaproteobacteria; order Enterobacterales; family Psychrobiaceae; genus Psychrobium. The sequence continues at coordinate 9,029 of JABSRU010000011.1, read as the reverse complement.
ATAAATGGCAAACAATGGAATAAGTAAGTGTTCAATAAAGCAACAGCATTAACTAACCTGAGTTCTGGATAAGAGTTTTGTAACGTATTGCAATGATTTGCTTTACGCTTATTCGTGACTAAGCTTAAAGTGAGATAAAATTCGATTCCTTGGAGGCACCATGAAAAGACTTTTTTATGTGACTAACCATTTAGACGACGCCGAAGAAATATCTGATCAAGTTCATCAAGCTGGTATTGATGACCATCACTTTTATGTCATCAGCCGTGACAAGAAAGGCCTAAAACAACACCATTTACACGGTTCATCCAATCTTAAAAAAACTAGAATTATTGCGGCCACCGATCGTGCAGGCTTATTGGTGTTAATTTTTGCAGTAATAACAGTCGGATTATTTTTATTCACTGATTTAATTAAAGAATTGAGCACCGCTTCCGGCATTGTTATCGGATTACTCGCCGTTGCATTATTACTATTTGTGATTAAATACACCGGAAAATCTTTTGATAATTATTTTATCGATATGTTTGAGCAACGCACCAAAGATGGCGAAGTAGTGATTATTATTGATGTCGCCCGCGACCAAGCTCACCGAGTTGAAACAATTATGGACTCTCACCCTAAAGCGCACTTTATCGCCGATAGTACTAATTGGGGCTCCCCGCTTCCTGATTAATATATCTTAATGCCCGTCAATGTCTTGCGGGCCATTTTTCTATTATCCTCTGCAGATGTTATTAAACTGTAATTATATTGTATACAATATAATTGTTATATCGTATATTAACTGCACAAAAACAGTTCTAATAACAAACAGTCAAAAAAACAATAATTTAAATACAATCTATAGGGATGATAATGAAAATATTTAAAGCAACCCCCATTACTCTAGCCGTGTTAACCGCATTAACCGCTCCTCAAACTATTGCAGCCGAAGAAGCAAAGGCTAAAAATGTGGAACGGATCATGGTCACAGGATCTCGAATTGCCCGTACTGAATTAGCGACATCGTCTCCCATTACAGTCGTCACTAAACAAGCGATGTTAAACATGGGGATCACCGATGTTAGTACCGCATTGCGCCGTTTGCCAGCACTCACAGGTAACACATCAAATAATCAAAGTAGCTCTGGCGCAACCAATATCCAAACAGCAACCTTACGTGGCATTGAAGCAACAAATACCTTAATTCTGGTGAACGGTCGTCGATTGGTTGGCTCAAATGCCGACGGTTTAGTTGATTTGTCTGCGATTCCTTTTGAAGCGATTCAAGAAATTCAAGTATTAAAAGATGGCGCGTCTGCAATTTATGGCTCCGATGCTATCGCCGGAGTGATCAACATTATTACCCGTAATCGCTTTGATGGTTTTGATGTTAACGTTCATTATGGCGCTTCTTCTCGTGGTGATGCCCAAGAGCGTAAAATCGGATTAGTGTTCGGCGGCAGCTCTGATAAAGCAAGTTTCATGATTGCAGCATCAACCAACAACACCTCAGGGTGGGAAGAGAAAGATCGCTACGGCTCTAAAGATGCAAATTTTGAATACATGGGTGGCACCAATAAACGCTCAAGTACTGCGCCCAATGCTAAGCTTTCTGGTTTTGGACTAGGCGAAGGTAACTGGACCGTTTTAGACGCTAACAAACCTAGCGAAGTTGTCCCATTTGATTACGCCACCATGGGATACAACTATCGCGCCAACCAATCTGGCGCTAACGACAATGAAGCCACCAGCGTTTTTGTTACAGCCGATTATCAGTTTAACGATGACACCCGCTTTTTTGCTGAGATTTCAAGCCATAACGGCTCGGTACAAGGTAACCAAGCATCTCCAGGCACCGACACGGGTTGGTATGGTGATGATGTTTCGACCCCTAATGCCTTTAAACGCTATCCCGACAGCGAAGGCAATAATTATGGCGTTGGCCCGAATCAAAAATATAACCCATTTGGTAAAGCCGGTAATGTCGCCCGCCGCTTTAGCGAAGATGGCTCACGAATTTATCGCACCAATAATACTATTTTACGTTATACCCTTGGCTTGCAGGGCATGGTTGCAGAAGATTATGATTGGGAATTAACCTTTTCAAGTCAGAGCGCCAAATTAGTCTACGAAGGCAGTGCTCAACCCTCAATTAAAATGGTGGAACGCGCGCTATCCAATGAATGTGAAACTGCAACGGATCCGCATTGTGTTGCCTTGAATGTGTTTGGTCCAGAAGGCTCGATCACTCAAGAGATGTTAGATTTCATTAATGTGACGGCACCAGTGACCACCAACAAAAATGATCTAATGTTTATTCAAGCCAGTATCGCTGGTCCTGTTATTGAAATGCCAGAAGGGACATTAATGTTTGCTGCTGGGATGGAGTATCGTGAAGATCAACTGTCTCAAGACGTTGATGTTAGCCAACGTACCGCAACCTTTGATGTGTCATGGGGCGGTGCTTCAACGCCAGTGATTTCACCCGTTCGTGAAATATCAGAACTCTATGTTGAATTTTCAATTCCAGTGCTTGAGAACTTAGAAATTGAAGCAGCGATGCGTTACAGTGATTATAGCGATATTGACCAATCAACGGTTAATCCTAAGTTTGGAGTTATCTACCAGCCTACTGACACGTTAAAACTTCGCGCCAGCTATAGCACCGGTTTTAGAGCGCCGACCATGGCGCAGATGTATCAAGGTGAAACTAACTCGCTTAATGAAAATTTATATGACCCATGTAATCCGAAAAATTTACCTAATTTCAAATCAACCGTTGCGGGCTGTGAGAATTTAAACCCGGCATACAGCGGTAATAAAATTCAAAGTAACAGCATTGTTGGTGGTGGTAATCCAGAGCTAAAACCTGAAGAAGCTAAAAACACCACCGTTGGTATTGTGTTTGAACCGACCGACGATTTAGCCTTTACCCTTGATTACTTTAAAATTGAACAAAGTGATGTGGTTTTTGCCAGCTCTCGCTATGTTATCGATCAAAACTTAGCGGGTAACCCGCTTTACGCTAACGATGTCATTAGAAGTAATAATGGCACCGGTTATATCACCACTATTTATTCGCCAGCTAATAACATAGCAGCCCGTACTATTTCGGGTATCGATATCAATGCTAATTATCAACTTGAAACAGATATCGGTGAATGGACCTTTAACTTAGACCTTTCACGCATGACCAAATTTGCAGTGCAAGATACTAGTGATACTGCATTCCGTGACATTGTAGGCGATTATGATAATGCCTTTGGTAGTATTCCAGAAACGAAAGCAACAGCACAAATTGATTGGAAGATGGACAACATTCGCGCCACTTACGATACCTCTTACAACTCAAAAATCACCGCTGGTGAAGATGATGTCATGTCATCAACATTGTTCCATAACCTGCAAGTGGGCTACTTTATTGAACAATACAACATGGATTTAAAGTTTGGGATTCAAAACTTATTTGATAAGGCACCGCCTTACTTAAAAACAGGCGTGATTGGCACCGATGACAACCTTTATTCTTTCCGTGGTCGCTTCTTCTACGGTGGCGTGAGCATTTCGTTCTAAGCTAGCTTACGATAAGAAATAAAGCCTCAATAATTGTTTATATTATTGGGGCTTTTTGATGGTTATTCAAAACACTGCTGTTTAAGCCATCGACCTAACTTAATGATGTCACTTTGTTTCGCCGCATTATTTTTATAGACAAAATAAAAACTATCACCGGTCAATAAATGATGCATCGGGATCCGCACAAATCGATGCTGGCGTTCCTGATCAGTCATTAAATAATTATCGATAAGCGTAATCCCCAAATCATACCTTGCCGCCTCAGTAGCCAATAACACATGACTAAAATAACTGATTTTTACATTATCGGGTAAGGTTATCCCGCCACTTTGACACCACTTTAACCAGTCATCAGCCTGACCTTGACTACCTGATAAATATTGAACGGACAATAATGGATGCTGCCATAATGCCTCTGGTAATGGTTGATCTCGAATTTGCTGCCACAGTTTTTGACTACAGACTGGGTAGAGCTTTTCGGTGTAGAGAAATTGGCTCACAAAACCACGTTTGGGTGGTGTCACCGTAATATAACAATCAGTACTTTGATCGTCAAAAACCAGATCATCGGTCACCATATTAAGTGACAAATCAATATCAGGATATTGCTGATGAAAGTCATCTAACCGCGGAATCAACCATTTAACCGCCAACGAACTATACAGCGCCAAACGAACAGCACCCGATTGACCATGTCGAATCACCTGACTGGCGTTGGCAATATTAGTCAATGAATGACTAACCTCTTCAAAATAACGCTGACCAACCACCGTTAACGAAAAGGAGCGCCCTTGACGTAAAAACAGACTGTCACCCAAATACTGCTCCAACAATTTTACCTGATGGCTCACTGCGCTTTGGCTGACATGAAGAGATTGTGCCGCTTTTGAAAAGCTGTTGAGTCGAGCAACAGCTTCAAAACATTGTAAGGCACGTAACGGCGGCAATTTCATTATTAGTTAAACTCATACTTAAACAATTTTAATCATTATACATCATAATTAATTAAGCCTATCCTGCCCAGCATATTTGGTATCTATTAAAACAAACAGGAATTATCACATGCCTAAAATGTCCGTCGGATTTGCGATGACCTTACTTATTATTGGTAACATCATTGCGGTGTTCTCCGATGCCTTAATCAAAACACTGCCCGATGATAACGCGGTGTATCAATTTGTATTTTTTCGTCAGATAACGGCGGTGTTAATTTTACTGCCATTTTGCCTGATCAAGAACAAAACGCCCTTGATGGTTGGGCTTAAATGGCATGTAGTTCGCGGTCATATTTGGTTATTTGGCGCAATTTTTATGGTCATCTCACTCAATGCCTTACCGCTAGCCACCGCCAATGCAATATTTTATGCGGCACCTTTACTAATGTTGCCGTTAGCGATGATGTTATTTAAAGAAAAATTAAGTCGACCGACCATTACCGTGGCAGTATTGGGTTTTATTGGCGTGCTCATTGTGGTGCAACCCAATCAAATCAGCTGGGCTGCCATTGCCGCGTTGATTGTGGCATTAACCATGGCCGCTAATAACATATTAATCCGAAAGTTACCAAGCCATCATAATGTGTTTCAAACCTTGTTACTCACCAACATAGTCGGTATTCCGGCAGCCTTGGGTTTAGCACTGTGGGAAGGAAAACCATGGCAGTGGGACGCGATATTAACCGCTGGGGGTTCCACCACTTTTATCCTAATTTATGCGGGTATTTGCGTATTAGTTTACCGCAACATTGAAGCCAGTAAAATTGCCAGCGCCGAATACAGTGGATTATTAGGCGCCGTGGCCGTTGGTCTATGGTGGTTTAATGAAATGCCCGATATCAGTATGGCCATTGGTACCGCTTTTATCATCTTGCCCTTGATTTGGTTAGCGAAAAAGGAAGCCTCCGCCAAACGACTAACCTAACCGTTGATAATTTTATCGGCTTCTTCCACCGCAATAGCATGGCGTTGAGCCAGTGCTAATTCATTTTTATCGTAACCGCCACCAATCACCGTCGCCACCGGAATATTAAGTTCACGGCACCGACTAAGCACATAACGGTCACGCTGGCGGATCCCCGCCAGCGTGACATTAATTAACCCCAGCGGATCATCAATAAAAATATCGACCCCGGCATCATAAATCACAAAATCCGGCTGGCTAAGTACAATGGCTTGCTCAAAACCGGCCATCATCATCGCTAAATATCGATCATCGTCGGCCCCTACCGGAATATTAATGTCTAAATCACTTTGCGCCTTGCGACTGGGAAAATTCTTTTCACAATGGACCGAGCAGGTAAAAACCTGATCATCATCGCTTAAAATGCGTGCAGTGCCATCACCTTGGTGGACATCCGCATCAAAAATTAACACCTTAGACACTTTCCCTTGAGCTACTAAGCTCTTAGCGGCAATCGCCAAATCGTTGAGAATGCAAAAACCAGAACCAAAATCATAATGAGCATGATGCGTACCACCCGCCAAATGACAGGCAATGCCATGTTTTAACGCCAGTTGGCAGGTTAATAACGTACCAACGGGGGAAATTAAAGTACGACGCACTAACCCTTCGCTCCAAGGGAGTCCTAAACGTCTGAGTTCTTTTTTATCGAGCTTATTCGCTACAAAACGCTGTAAGTAATCAGGACAATGAGCCACTTGTAATAATTTTATTTTGGCCGTACCAGGTCGATGTGTGTTACGCGATGTCGCGATGCCCTGCTCACGTAAATACTGATGCAACAAACGAAATTTTTGCATTGGAAAGCGATGACCATGATCAAATTCATAACTGTATTGTGGATGAGTCACCAGAGGAAGCATTATTGAACCTTCGAAATTTGGTTATTTTTCAATTTAAAATATAATATCAAACGCGACAGTGCATAACCAAAGCCTAAATACATAAGATGCGGCTCAACTTCAATAAAAAGACTAACCAATACATAACCATAAAACAAATAAAGTTCCCACGGAAACTGATCATGATATTTTTCTTTTGCAATCACTAAATCAATCCACGGTAATATTGCACCACAAACCCAAAAGAGCCCAGCAATAGGTACCAGATCATCGAGCGTCCAGAATATAATAATTAAAATAATTTTGGTTATTTGAAAACGATAATTCATTATTCAGTAGCCTTTTTTCTCACTTTACCTGGGCTATCTCCCATAATTTTTTTAAACGCTTGACCAAACGATGCCTCAGACTTATAACCCACCTGTTCAGCAATGTCTGGCATCGACTCATCACTTTCGGTAAGGAGTTCATAGGCGATGTGCATCCGCCATTGGCTGAGGTAGGCCAGCGGCGCCATTCCGACGGTATCGTGAACATAATTAGCGAAAGCACCCCGAGACATTCCACCACCACCGTGCGACCCGGATTAAACGATCGCGATTCATGCGCCAGCGTGTTGGCCAAATGATTGAGCCAAGCCAACTCTGGCTCTTCTCTCGATCTAATGTGCAAAAAATGCGGCATATCTCTTAACAGCGGTAAATGTATTTGTTTTTTATATTGAAAGTAGCCACACAACCGAGTCGTGATATCTGATTTTCCCGCAAAAGGATTATTTTTTGACGTATACTGTCCAAAACATCAGCGCCAGATTTCAAGGGGCTATCGGCAACATTCAGACTATTATTAGACATATTGATATTCCTGTTTTAGAAAGTAGCCAGTTAAATTGTACGATATGACAAAAAAATTACCCTATATGTCATGGTTAGTCCAGAATTAACCCGTAATAATACAGTTCATCAGATATTCCCCCACCAAAGAGGAAAAAATGACTACCTTCACTCAAAAATTTAAAAGCTTAGCTTCGACCAGCGCATTGGTATTGGTTTCATGACCAAACTGCTTAGCCAAGGTGAATTCGATCTCTCAAGCTTTGACAGAGGCGTGGATTTATTTAAAGATTTTCAGAGCTGCGTGATTGTGGTTGAAGTGCCCAATAAAATGTTACCCAAAAATATTTTGTCTATGCCAGCAGCGCAATGTACAACAAAGATCAGTGGGTGCAAGTAAACAGACTCGCTAACCCGTTACTCACCCATATGTTTATGGCGAGTAAGCCAATGGAAGTGTCGGAGCATATTCAACATCGTCCTGATTTTGATTTAACTCGCGCTTACGCCGTTTCAGGTGGTGTATTACGTGCAGTGACGCTTGATAACAAATTGTCTAATCCAGTGACTTATGCCGACTCAGTCGCCAAAAAGCTACTACCAGATATGATCCCTTACCAAGTCGGGAGCCCAATGATAATGCCAACACCTTTAATCGTCACCCACATAAATTCCCAGATGTGATGCCAATTAATAAATAACCACAGCAATACCAATACCTAAAACAAAAAACGACGTTACCTCGAAGTAACGTCGTTTTTATGTGCAAGCGCAAGTACTTTTATTTACTGCTTAAAGGACAAGTACTGAGACCGAATAGCTTGTAAAGCGGACAAACACCCAAAACGCCAGTTAACAAGGGTATTAATCCAACATATCCCCAAGCGGTGATAGGTCCAATAACAGTCAGACTTAATAACCCCAAGCCTAAAATAACGCGTAACATGCGATCTAACGTACCTTCGTTTTTCATGTTTAATCCTTAATTATTAATGTCGACATCAATTATCAAACAAATAAAAAAAGAGTTCAGTGACATAGTCACACAGCGTCACAATACATGGCTAAAAGTCGCCATGTTAGTTAGGCTATCTACATCAACAATGGTAATTTTGGTACGGCCTAGAGTAAGCACATTTTTACGCTCCAACTCTTTTAAATGCCGGCTAACCACCTCGCGCGCCGAACCAATTTCAGTCGCTACCGCTTGATGCGTTGTGTTGATGGTGAGCTCAGATTGGCTTGCTCTTAACAAATATTGGCTCAAACGTTGTTCAACACTGGTTAAATTAAGCTGTTCAATCAATAGAATTAAATGACTTAATCTTTCACTGAAACTACTAAAGACAAAGGCTCTAAAATCAGTAGATTCATTCATGTAACGATCAAACTGTTGCTTTGAAATGATCTTCAACTCAACATCACTTTCGGTGATTGCTTGCGCCGGATAGCTTTTATTAGCCAACAAACAAGACGTCGTCAGCACACACATTTGCCCTGCGCTGATGTGATATAACACCACCTCTTTTCCCATAAAAGATCGTGAAAACACCTTGATACTACCACTCGTCACAATGACATATTGATCACAATCATCCCCCTGATTAAACACCGTGGTATTAGCGGTAAGTTTCAGTGATTTGGCACTTTGGATCTGGACCGGATACGACATGTAATTGCAACCAATATAAGAATGAGAAATGATTAATAATTTATCACCGATAAACTGATGGCGCAAATAAACCAAAATCAGCTGAGATAATAGCTTACCTACTGTCACTACGTTCATAACACTGACATTCTGGACAAAAAAATACAGTGTAAAATAAAGTGA
>JABSRU010000135.1 GCA_013214965.1 Gammaproteobacteria bacterium | reverse complement strand
ACCCCCTGATAGAAGCCGCTCCCGCGGATGGGTGGAATTGCGGAGTGGTGGAGTTACCTAACCAAGTACCTGACCAAGTACTAACCAAGTGCCCCTGTCCTTGCTTTCAAGTGTCCCTTTCCCTAGTTTTCGGATCGACACCTAAAAAGGGAGAACCCCCACAAACGATGTGTCTTATATTGAAGGCGGCATTTGCATTGCAGTAGCGGGTTTCTTTGACACTTTAAGGACACGATTTAGGGCACTCTCAAGCAACAATAATTAAGAATCACTTCGAGACGATAATGCCCATGAGTAGTGCTTGCCTTGTCTACCCCATGAAACAACATCTCTAGAATCACCTCGCTCATCACATACCGGGGATTGATAATGGTGCCAGTGCTAGCAATAGGAGTGCCATATATGACCCTTTTAGCCTTATAACACCATTAAACAGCCTTACACACCGTATATCACCACGAGCGGTGTTTCGATCGCGCGCAACTTTGACTGTTGAGGGTGGCTTTCCATGTAACCAAAGCCTAATACGGTGTTTCAGGGCATGTCGTGTGGTAGTACCCTTGTTTGCTCGTGATAGGTCCTAAAGGACCCTAAAGGGTCCTAAAGACGACTAAACTAGTGCATTAGTGCTTGCCTTATGCACCCCATGAAACCACTTCTCACAATACCCCTCGCTCATCACATACCGGTGCTTGAGAATGGTGCCAGTGCTAGCAACACGTGTGCCATATACGACCCTTTTGACGATATAACAGCATATCACAGCATTAACACCGCTACACAGCACGAGCACATATCAGCGATGGTGACACCACGTGATTAATATACACCGATCTATCTAAGCATTCCTTCGAGCTGTCACCCCAAAGAAGCCTAAATAGAATAGGGCCTCTTTCGCTCAGGATAGGCTTTAATAGGGCAAATGCCGCCTTCAGAGTAAGACATATTCATCGACCACGCCCCAGGTAGGAAAGGTGCCAGTGCACATTATAATATGCACCGATCGAACTAAGCATTCCTTCCTCCCTGTGACCCTGAACAACCCTACATAGAATAGGGCCTCTTTCGCTCAGGTTAGGCTTTCTTAGCGCATATGCCGCCTTCAGAGTAAGACATATTCACCGACCACGCCACAGGCAGGAAGGACGCTTTGCGGTGGGCATGCATACGGTGGTTCCCTTACCTTACGACGTACGACTACAGTCAAGTCTTGGCCTAACGTGCATATCTTTGCATTGACTCGTTAAGAAGCACCTGACCTATCCTACAACTAAGGTTCGGTTACCACATTGGGGGTTTCTCCCGGGCTCCCCCTGTGTCCTTCGCAGATCCAGAACAGATTACGTATCATGTGACTCCCGAGGACCCTTATAGTACCGACGGTGATGTCTTCTAATACGGCGACGGTCTTCATAACTAAGACAACCAAGCTGACCTGACCATAGGCCTAGAGTCGAACGCTTGGTCCTCATATAGTTAACCAACACGTGGCCGTACTGCTTACTCACATCTTATACGACCGGCGCTCTGGCATGGGCCTTTTAGAGGCTGCCTCGACACGCGTGGCCGTACTCTTACCGTAGGACGAACCTAGTGCGATCTGGCATGAGCCTTACGGCCGCTTCTCAAACGCGAGGACGCCCTACGCTAGGCCTTACCGTACCATACGACCAAAGTGTCAGCAGTGGTCGTACGTAACTTCTACAATAGCGGTACTGCGAGCGCTATCTCAGGCACTGACTCTTAGCGTTACGACCTACGGCTACAGCCAAGTATCAGGCTTAACTTGCATGTATCCTATGCATTGAGTAGTTAAGCAGGATCCTGACCTATCGTAAGTAGACGGCGCTTCAAGTGCCTGTGGGATACCACCTGGGGGTTTCTAGGCTCCCCTGTGTCCTTCGAAGGTCCAGAACAGATTGTAGGGCACAGCAGCACGCTGGCTTAGTGAGTAGGACGACTCGAACGTCCACATGGCCATATTACAAGTAGTTCCACAGCTGACTTCCCTGGTGACCTATTATGGCACCACATCAATATGTCTTATATTGAAGGCGGCATCCGATAGGCCACAGCCGTATAGCATACCCTTTCGTGTGATCCATGTAGGCCTTGTCCACAGCATTACTTCGATTATACCTTGCGTGTGAGATCC
>JABSRU010000134.1 GCA_013214965.1 Gammaproteobacteria bacterium | reverse complement strand
GTTACTTACCCATCTCCCTGTGTATTAGTATTGGGCAATGAGCGTAAAGGTGTTAGTGAAGCTGCCTTACAATTAAGCCACCAACAAATACACATTCCTATGTTCGGCATGGGTAACTCGTTGAATGTTTCTACCGCTGGCGCGATTGTTTTAGCTGAGTGTGCGAGCCAAATTCGTGGTTCCTTAACAGCATAAAGAAAAAGCGACCTCAACATTACTTGAGGTCGCTTTTTTATATATTTTTAACAGGCTTAGTTCTCCTGCCTAATTACCTTTTCACTAACTATTTCAGTTGATAAATAGCAAAACTCAATGGTGCTATTTCGCCATCATTTTTCGTTTTGACAGAACGGTAAACTAGTTTAGCCTTTTTTTTATTAGCATCCGCTTGCTCAGTAATAACATCTAAACGCTCTGCATTATCAGCGGTATTAAATACTATCAATAAATCTTGCGCCTTGCTTTTGCTTTTACCTTTGTTAATCGCTTTCATTTGACGTGTTATGGCAAAAATACCGGCTGTATCTTGCGAATATACCACCGCCTGCTCACCAAAACGTAACGCTGGGTATTGCTGGTAGAGTTGCGAATATTTAGCAAAGCTTTGATAGAACAGATGATTGGTATCAAAGTTGTCAGCCGCTGTGGTTTTATCTGTTGCCAATAAATCATCATCATTATAACTAGCAACCAAAGAAGGCATCATATCTTGACGTGAGGCTTGATCACCACCATCACCAACAAAACCTTGCTCATCGCCATAATAAATAACCGGTACCCCACGACTGAAGAACATCATCGCATGGGCCAATAAGTTACGCTGAATTTGCGCTTGCTCACTGTAGTTATGAGGACTTTGTTTAAGTGTATAAGCAAAGCGGCCCATGTCATGATTACCAGTAAAGTTAACTAATTGATTAGCGTTGGTGTTACGCATACTTTTAAGGTCAAGTCTTTATGTTCAGTTTGATAAAAATGATCTTTAGCAAATAACTGCGCCAGTACGTCTGTACCTTGCTGTTCAACCAAGGTTTTTGTCATCGCGCCTTGAAAAGCAAAGTCTAATACTGAAGGGATTTTCGCTTCAGTGGTAAAGCGGCTTAATAACTCAGGCTCAAAGCTATAAACCTCACCAAACATGAAAAAATTATCTATGCCTTGTGTTTTAGCATGCTGCATTAACGCTGGTGAGAATTGTTGCCAAAAATCTATGTTGACATGTTTAACCGTATCAATACGAAAGCCGTCAGGTTTGAATTCATCAATGATATCTTTATAAATATCGACCATGCCATTAACAACACTGGCTTTTTGAGTATATAAGTCGTCAAGGCCAGAAAAGTCACCACGCACTGAGCTTTCGCCACGCCAAAATGAATCACCTTGGTTGTGATAGACATCCATGTCATTAAGCCATTTTGGGTATTTTAATGTTTCATCGCCCTTAGGAATTAATGGGCTGTAATGTTTGCCTTCTGCAAGTTGTGCCATTGAAATAAATGGGCAATCATTGCCTCTAACATCAACAATCCAACCTAAGCCATCTTCGCCGTGACATTCTTTGTACTTAATCACGTCAGCAGTATGGTTAGTAATAATATCGAAAAACACTTTAATATTGCGCTTGTGTGCTTGGTCGATAAAGTTTTTCAGCTCCGCATTACTGCCCAAGTGAGGGTCAATTTCAGTAAAATCTAGAATCCAATAACCATGATAACCTGAGGTGCCAGCTTGCATAGCGCGGTTACGTAATACCGGCGTTAACCAGATAGCACTTACACCCAGATTATCAAGGTAAGGCAGCTTTTCAGTAAGACCGGCTAAGTCACCGCCGTGATACATACCTTTATGAGTTTTATCTAAACCACCACGAGATACTGCGCGCTTTTTATCATTGGCGGCAGCGCCTAAATCATTGCTGCTATCACCATTATAAAAACGGTCCGGTAAAACAAAGTAAAACACCTCATCTTGAAAGGCACGTTGCTGATAGGGTGCTAGCTCTGCGGCTTTTGCTGTTAGCTTAGCATTGCTTGCCTGGCTCAGCGGAGATGTTAAACAAGCCAAGCTTATGGCTGCTAGTAGCGAACATTTACTGATAAAATTCATAGAGCTTCTCTTAATGCGTTTACCGTATTTACGTTACTGACATTACTGATGT
>JABSRU010000133.1 GCA_013214965.1 Gammaproteobacteria bacterium | reverse complement strand
GCACAAGAAAACATGACACAATCCCAAACCAGAATGAAAAATAGGTTTGATCAAAAGGCTAAGGTAAGGTCTTTTAAACCAGGTGACAAGGTTTTGGTTTTTCTTCCAATTCCATATCAACCTTTCCAGGCTAAGTATTTTGGTCCTTACGAGGTTGAAGAGAAAATAAATGATTTGAACTATGTCATTAAAACTACAGGTCATCAGAGGGAGAGAAGAGTCTGCCACATCAATATGATTAAAGAATATGTTGTCAGGGAAACTAAAATAAACACTGATAGGGCTGCTGATGGTGTTGTTTCCAATATTATGCACACACATGTTTCTGATTGTATTACAAATGTTTCTGATGATATTGAAAATGACTGTATTTCAAATGTTTCTGATATTGAAAATGATTGTGCTACAAATGTATCTGATGATGTTTCAGTTAGGGATAGTATACAGAGTGCCCGTCTGAAAAATAGTGACTGTTTATGTAAAATTGATGAAAAACTATCACATTTGAGTGACACTCAGAAGAGTGAAGTGATTAGTTTACTCAAAGACAACATGGAACTGTTTCCTGATGTTCCAAGCAAGACTACAGCAGCTGAGCACGATGTCATCATCACTACAGACAAGCCCATCAAGCAACATCCATACCGCTTGAATCCTATCAAGTTGAAGTACTTGCGTGAGGAAGTTCAATACATGTTGGACAATGACATTATTGAGCCCAGTACAAGTGGATGGAGTTCTCCCTGTATTCTAGTTCCAAAACCAGATGGAACTTACCGTTTTGTGACTGATTTCAGGAAAGTGAATTCTGTGACCAAGTCCGATTCATATCCCATTCCACGGATTGACGACTGCATAGACAAACTTGGAGGTGCAACCTTTGTGAGCAAGTTCGACCTACTGAAGGGCTTCTGGCAAGTTCCTTTGACACAACGAGCAAAAGAGATCACTGCGTTTGCCACTCCGGACAATCTGTACCAGTACAAAGTCATGCCTTTCGGGATGAAGAACAGCCCAGCTACTTTTCAACGAATGGTGCATGCAGTTCTTCAGGGTCTACGTGGATGTGAAGCCTACATTGATGATGTCATTGTATACAGCTCAACGTGGGAAGAACATATCAGCATCATGAAAGAACTGTTTTCAAGACTACGTAAGGCTAATCTCACTATAAACCTAGCCAAATGTGACTTTGTTCATGCAACGGTGGAATACCTTGGACACATAGTAGGTCAAGGGTGTGTGAAACCTGTTGACGCTAAAGTGGACGCAATTGCTAATTATCCTGCGCCTACAAGCAAGAAAGAACTCATGAGATTTCTTGGGATGGTTGGGTTTTACAGAAAGTTTTGTCATAACTTCTCAACTGTTGTGACCCCTTTAACCAACCTTCTCCAGAAGAAAGTGAAGTTTTTCTGGACTGAGGGGTGTGAGACTGCTTTCAAGAATGGTAAAGAACTACTTGTCAACAGCCCAGTTCTCGTCTCACCTGATTTCCAGAAACAATTCAAGTTGGCAGTGGATGCTTCCGATACAGGAATCGGAGCAACATTATTTCAACAGAGTGAGGATGGTATTGACAAAGTTGTGTGCTTCTTTTCTAAGAAACTGAATAAATACCAACGGAACTATTCTACAATAGAAAAGGAATGTTTAGCTTTACTTTTGTCATTACAACATTTTGATGTATATCTGAATGTGACAGTACATCCTGTTTTAGTGTACACTGACCATAATCCTTTGACATTTCTCCACAAGATGGCAAACAAAAACCAACGTTTGACTAGGTGGAGCCTGCAGCTGCAGCAGTATGACATTGTGATTAACCATATCAAAGGCAAGGACAATGTTATACCAGATGCTTTGTCAAGAGTTTGATACCTTATTCATCAGTTGAACTGAACTGTTTGATAGTTTGATGTTGTCTCGATGATATTATGATATTGTTGAATTTTCAACTTGATGTTATTGCAATATTGTTATTTCAATTGTGTTTATTGATGTTATTACACTTGTGTTATTTCGATAATGTTTTATTGATGTATTGATACATTTGAAAAGTTTTTTGATACCATAATACCTCACATATTCTATGAGATTATACATGAATTATGTCATCATGAACATTGGAACATGTTCTTGTATGTTTTGTTATAATAAGGTATGAAATAACTTGTTATATATGTGATCACTGTCACTGCATTATATGTAACGATGAAAAGTTTTCATGTACATTCAAACTTTTCCTTCAA
>JABSRU010000132.1 GCA_013214965.1 Gammaproteobacteria bacterium | reverse complement strand
GTGGGCCAGTGGTCTAGTGGTATGATTCTCGTTTAGGGTACGAGAGGTCGCGGGTTCAATTCCCGCCTGGCCCCAATTATCAAAATTCAATTTCAGCTGTCCGTGTGGCCTAATGGATAAGGCGTCGGTCTCCGACACCGAAGCACTTCTTTTTGCACCACCACGTGAATTGCCAACCATGATCATCGATTGTTGTTACTCGTCTCTCATGAGGGCTAAGCCGGACATGAGAGCTGATGATGGTGCAAAAAGAATATCAAAATCTCGACTCTCACCTCGTATCCGACACCTACGGGACTCGAACCCGTGCGGGCAGAGCCCACCAACTTAGCAGGCTGGCGCCTTAACCACTCGGCCAAAGTGTCTAGATCAACAACTCCAGTCACTTTCCAATGGACAGAAATTGATTTTTTTTTACAAGGGCTCCGAAATTGTCGAACCGGCGACCGGAGCATCAACAATTTGCATTTTGGCCGCTGAGCTAAACTCTGTCGAGATGATGTCATGAGATCTGAGTGCATTTTGAGAGTGGATGAGATCTGAGTTGGAGCGCATTATCCGTTCCACGAATCCAAAAATCATGATTTGAGAGTTCGTGGAATGACATTTTTGGATTCGTGGAACGATCTGAGACCAAAATCTAATATCAGATGCACTCTCAAAATGCACTCAGATCTCGTGACATCATGTGGAGCCTGGATGGCCGAGTGGTCTAAGGCGGCAGACTTAAGTTCTGTTTTCTTCGGAAGCGTGGGTTCGAATCCCACTTCAGGCAAATCAAGAGAAATCTGACAAAATTGATTTTCATTCAGATCTGAGGGGGACTAGCTCAATCGGAAGAGCACGTCGTTCGCAACGACGAGGCACCGGGATCGAAACCCGGGTTCTCCACAAATGAAATTCTTTTTGCACCAATTTCAAATCTCATCCAAATCACATCCTGTCATCCCTCGTCATCAGCAGACATCCAAAGCTCATTCCATGGCTCAATCGGATTCGGCATCCGTCCTCGATCGTTGAGGTTGCGGACCCGAATTCCATCCGATTTGTGTCAAGCGAATTCTGAAAAATTACATTTCACACGATCTGATAGCTCAAATTGGTAGAGCGCGTGTCTGCACTCTCTGAGTGTGTCTCAACCTGTTCAATCGATCTACAGTGCAATCTATTTGACAACATGTAACCAACATTTGTCCAAATGATTCTTGTAATCAACTCTCATGTCCGGCGCAGCCATCATGAGAGACGAGTAACAACAATCGATGACCGTGGTTGGCAATTCACGTGGTTGCATGTTCGAGTCATGCTCAGATCAGAGGAGAGAGTCGAGATCTCATCAGAGACATTGCTCCGAACATGACTGGATTGAGTCAACAATTATCCTAACCCTTCTGTGTTCGGAGCAACTCAAGACACTCTGTGAGAGCTCCTCCCTTCTTTTTGCACCACATCCACACCACATCCAATCATATCATCTCAAATCACATCCAATCATCTCACATGCAAAGCACAGCCAATGGTTCAATTGGATATGACGTCCGACTTCGAATCATGTGGTTGCGGATCCGAATTCCATCGAATCTACATCAAACAAAAATGACAAAATTGAATTTCAGCTGTCCGTGTGGCCTAATGGATAAGGCGTCGGTCTCCGACACCGAAGATTGTGGGTTCGAGTCCCATCACGGATGACCGTGCTCTCTTCTTTTTGCACCACATCGTGATCATGTTCAACCAGATCAGACCAAAACAAATTGTTCGTCGCGCAGAAGGTGGAATTGAACCACTGGGCGATCAGACCCCTGCAGATTTGAAGTCTGCACTCCTCACCAGAGAAGCTCATCCACGCAAAATCAATTTTGATCCAATTCTCTTGATCAGCCGCTGACGAGATTCGAACTCGCGACCTTCTGCTTACAAGGCAGATGCACTAACCACTGTGCTACAGCGGCTCCACATGATGTCTGTTGATTTGGCGAGGGATGATGGTTCGATCTGATTTGGTCTGACCGGATTTAGAGCAAAATTGAATTTTGACAATTTCTCTTGATTTACGACCTCCGAGAATCGAACTCGGGACCTTCTGCGTGTTAAGCAGACGTCATAACCAACTAGACCAAGGTCGCTGCCAATCATGATCACATCGGATGTCATCGATCCGCATTTGATTGTGACAAAATCAAAAATTAAATTTCGTTTGATTGGGGCCAGGCGGGAATTGAACCCGCGACCTCTCGTACCCTAAACGAGAATCATACCACTAGACCACTGGCCCAC
>JABSRU010000131.1 GCA_013214965.1 Gammaproteobacteria bacterium | reverse complement strand
TTGTTGCTCGAACGGACGTAAGGCGCTTACTTGCTCATCAGACAATAAACTTAATGTCCGTAAATCTTGCGTCGGCTTGGTAATGATTTGCTTTAATAACGCTTGGTAATCCTCGACTAAACGATCTATGCTCTCCCCTTTAAACAGTGCTGTCGCGTATTCGATATCACAATTGAATAGCTGTTTACTATCATAAACATTTAAAGTTAACTCAAACTTCGCAGTACAATGCGGCTCTGAGATTGCTTCTATTTTAATTCCTGGCAGAGTATCCACTTGCTGTGCAACCACAACCGATTTAGTTTCAAAATTAAACATAGTTTGGAATAAGGGAGAGCGACCAACATCACGATCAACATTCAACTTATCGACTAAAAGATCAAAAGGAAGATCTTGAAAGTCTTGTGCTTTTGCAGCATCTTGATTAATCTGCATAATCAATTCTTGTACTGTATTTACACGAGTAAAATCAGCTTTATAGACTTGGGTATTAATAAAACATCCAATCAATTCTTCTACTTCTATCCTATGACGATTAGCATTAGGAACCCCGATCAAAAATTTATTTTGGCTACCACTTTTTTGTCGTAACAGAACCTGCCAAGCAGCCATAAAAATAGTAAATATATTTACGCTAGTCTGTAAGGAAAATGCTCGAATTTGTTTACTTAACTTATCTGTTAAAGTAAAGAGTTGAAGCGCACCTTCATTTGATTGAAACAAAGGCCGTGGCATATCGCAAACAAGTTCAAGTGTAGAAGGCACACCGTTGACATAATCTAGCCAGTATTCAAGCTGTTGATTAAGTTTTTCACCCGTTAAAAAGTTTTTTTGCCAAGCGGCATAATCAGCATATTGTACAGGCAATTGTGGTAATAACACTTCACTTTTAGTATGTATAGCACTGTAATAAGCCGCGAAATCTCTAAACATAATATCTGTAGACCAGGCATCAGTAACAATATGATGTAGATGTAACATTAAGTATGCTTCATCTTTACTATAAATAATTAAACTCATTCTGATTGAACTTTCATGTGCCAATTTAAATGCTCTGTTCGATTCGGTACGTCTAATTTGTTGTAATCGCGACTTACGTTTTGACTCATCTACTTTAGACAGATCAATACATTCCAGTGTGGCGAGTTTATCGAGTTCAACTTGATACAAACCAGTATTATTCTCTTCAAATCGACAGTTCAGCACCTGATGACGTGCGATCACTTGCTCAAAAGCACATTCAAATAGATTAAGTCTTATTTTTCCTTGAATCTTATATACTCTTAACAAATTATATGATGTATCCTCAGGCTCCAATAACTGCAAAAACCATAGACGTTGCTGAGCAAAAGAGACTTGAGTAAGTCCATTATTTACTCTAACTTGAATATCATCTCGACTTAATTCAAAACCATCTTCTTCAAGTAATCCTGCCAACTCTGCATCATCAATGTCTGATAAAAAATCTACATCCATATTCTACGTCCTAATTTTAACCCTTGTTACATTTACATCATTAATCTACTAACAACAGACTAAACTAAGTTTCACTGAGTTATCTTTATTGGTCTTTTCAATTTCTTTAACTTACCCAGTTTACTTTTACCTAACGTCTTCTTCTTCGTCTCCACTTTCATTGCTTTCTCCTTAGTCGCTTCCACAACATACGATGACAATAATTGATGAGGAGCCGCCACTATCTGCGCTAATATCTGACGATAACCCTCCATAAGCGTTTGCAATGTACGTTTTCTAAATAGCGCCGTTTGATACACACCGTTAATCTCTATTCCGGTGTCCGTTTCAGTGATAAAAATTGACATGTCAAACTTAGAATCCACATGTACCGAATCCTGACCCACTATTTTCAACCCCGGTATCTCAATCTCTGTCTGCTCTACGTTCTGCATCACAAACAAACTCTGCACTAACGGCTGATAAGCCTTATTTCGCTCTGGCTTTAATGTCTCAACCAATAAATCAAATGGCATCTGTTGATTATCAAAAACCGATAAACTACTTTGCTTAACGTCACTCAACCAATCACTGAAACACTCGTCTCCTTTTATACGCATACGTATCGGGAGAACATTGATAAAAAAACCAACCACCCCTTCAAGCTGGCTTTCCATTCGACCGGCTAAATCAGTACCTAGCACAATATCATTGAGCCCATACAAACGATGTAACGTGAGGTTATACCCAGCAAGTAACAGCATGAATAAACTCACCTGATGCTCATTAGCTAATTTTGTTAATTGACGCGAGAGTACTAAAGGTAGATG
>JABSRU010000130.1 GCA_013214965.1 Gammaproteobacteria bacterium | reverse complement strand
TGGACTCCCAGACCCCCCAACGACCATGAAGCTGGAGGGCCCTTAAAGGGGGCTCACAGCTCATGGGTCCACCCCCATGCCGGAGGCAGCGGAGGGGGATGGCAGTTGAGCCAAGAAAGAAAGGAGGACGACCCTCCGTGGCAACCAAGGTGGCTGGCCCTGCCGGCATAGGGATGTGTGGAAAGTGGTTATGACACACCGTCCCCACGCCCCCTCTAGGGGCAAGGGGCATGTGCCGTTAATGCAATACTAGTGTGGGATGAGTAGTGAGGGACACGCCGGCGACACTCATTAGATGAGGTCAGCAAACCGACGCACCTCGTAGTGAGACAGTGTGTGTGGTGAAGGTCATTAAGAGAAGTAAGAGTTAAAAACGACCAGTCATTACCTTAGTAGGGGCACGCTGACCTTCTGACCACATTCCTGGGTAAGTTGACGACGAGAGATGAGATGAAGAACCAGCGGTTCATGCCATGCGATGAGCTACTAACGGTGTTGTTCGAGGTGTGGAGTATTATGGGGGTGGACCCAGGGTGTCACGTCCGCAGTCAGTAGAGTCGACAGTCGGGGAGTAAAGTGCAAATTACATTAGGGTTAGTGGGTCTGTAATCCCCACATTATCCCTGGGTCCACACAGTATGAGTAGCCTATGGCCAATGACCGTCCTAGGGGTGCGAAGTGCCGTCAGGTATGCAGAGAAAGGGCCAAGATGCACAGCCCCTACCGCTCGTCGGAGAGCAGAGGTGACAGGCGCCCCCACCGGGAGGTAGGCTGCCAACAGAGAGATAGGACGTCTCGGGGGGGACTGTGCAGTACTGAGCCCCCCGCAACAGACCGCCAGTCAAGGTGTGAGAGGCAGTGGGTGTGGAAGGTCAATGGGTGGTGAGCGGCATGGGTGTACTGAGTGCCGTCAGGTCCGAGGGGAAGGGCTGAAGACGGCTCGGCCAGAATGCCCGTCGAAGCACTCTGGACCGGGCACGACGGTTGCCCCCCACAACAAACCCCAGTCGGGGAGTGAGAGTCAGTAGGTGTTTATATTTTTTGTTTTTAAAACAGCAAGGGAAGGAGGAGAGTACACCACGGAGCTGGGCATACCTAGTATCAGACTGGCAGGGACCAGTGAGAGGAAGCTCAGAGAGGAGAGGGAGAGGGGCCAAGTCTGGAAAAGAATTTTGGCGCGAAAGTGGGGGTTCGGCATTTGGATGTTTTGCAAGCTTGACCACTCCTAGAAGAGTGGGCAGCCTTGAGAAACAGCAAAGTGCCCCTGAGCGGCGCCACCCTATGTCGGAGGGGAGAAGGTTAACACATGAAAATAAAATGAAGATAAAAATAAAGAAAATAAAATAAAAGAAAATAGCAATATATACAACAACTAGCCAGAGCAAGTATACAACAGATGGAGATAGTTAGATATATAGATATATATTACGATTAGTATTATTTTTATTTTTGTTTATTTTAACCGAATTTTAGTTTGTTATAATAAATAGGCAATGATGGAGAGACAGGCAGTTAAAAGAAAATAAAAATAAAAATAAGTGAAACTTAGCCATGGTATCCCCTCTGACTGCCTCTCGTGAATTCCGTGTGTTCTTGCATCAAGTGCTGTTGTTCAGGCAACAACTGTTCTTGATATCGCCTGAAGGCCTTTTTAGGATCACTCATCAAGTCTTGTTGTAATGCGTCAATCTTGCCATCATATGCTAGTCGGTTAATTAATTCACTTGACATATTGTTAAATGTATTCTTGAACTCAGTGACTTATATGCAGTTTGAGTTATTTATCTATCCTCTATTTAGCTATCCTCTGGACATCCCGATGGAGGTGGCGGACCTGAAAAGGAAGAAAAGGACCAGCAAAAATCTGACGGAGACAACTATTCTACGACTAAACGAATAGACTATTACACGATTATACTGTGATACTATGAAACTATTACACGATTACACGATTAAACTACGACACTAGGAGACGAGCAGACTAATATACTATTCCATGATACGAAATCAAGACACGAAGTCACGACAGGAATGCATGAAGCCAGGGCAGGAGACTAGTGCAATAGACGAACTGGCGATACCAACTGGGGAGAGAGAGGGAGAGAGAGTGGGAGAGCGAGAGAGCGAGAGAGCGAGAGAGCGAGAGAGCGAGAGAGCGAGAGAGCGAGAGAGCGAGAGAGCGAGAGAGCGAGAGAGCGAGAGAGCGAGAGAGCGAGAGAGCGAGAGAGCGAGAGAGCGAGAGAGCGAGAGAGCGAGAGAGCGAGAGAGCGAGAGAGCGAGAGAGCGAGA
>JABSRU010000129.1 GCA_013214965.1 Gammaproteobacteria bacterium | reverse complement strand
CTCGAATAAGCTCAACGATAGCATGTGAAATTCACGATGTAGAGCCCCAAATACGCGTCATAATGTTTACCAAATTACTGTTGTTTCGAAGCCCAGAACAAATATGAGACAGCCAAAAAAATCTAACTAATAAATAATGGGTTAGCCAAAAAGTCGCATAACGGCAAAAAAATTGATAGTCTGGTTTTGGACTGAGGTCACGCTCTTTAAAAGCAGATGGGTACTAGGGATAAACGGCTTACGCTACGATAGTCGTGTTGGGGCATCTCCATGCCCCAGTGGAGCAAACCGCTTCGGAAACCCCACCAGATTTGACTCTTCTAACTTAAACGACTTTGATAATCTTGCGTTCATCGATCCGATTAGTCGATGGATTAGCGCGATGAAGGATGAGTACGGTTCTGACGGTAAAGGATTAATCAATGGCGCTAAGCAGGACATTGAGGATATTGTTGATACCCTCGATATGGCGAGCAACATCCCCATGTCTGGACCGGGTGCTGTAGCCGTTGGTGCAAAAGCTGTTGCAAAGGGCGCAATATTTTTAGCTGGAAAGGCTAAGGCTGCTAAAAAATTACTTGAAAAAACACCGTTTACAGACAAAAAATTATTTAGAAGCGTTAGAGGATGTAAAGCGAAATGTAATATAAGAACGGGCGAGATCTGGGAGAAGGACTTGCTCCATAAAAATCAGCCTCACTTTGAAGTTTACAAGAACAAAAAAAATTACGACAAAGGCAAACGTGACCGGGCGGTCTGGGAAGACGGCAGATTTAAGCAGGAGTTTAAACAATGACAGAACTTGAGTTGGAAGAACAAGCAAAGCAATTAACAGGCCTACTGAAAGGTAATGCTGTTCATGAGTGCATAAGAAATGAAGATGGAGAAATTTTAGTTAAATTCACGAATGGAATGAGATTATTTATTAACGCTGAAACTCCTTTAGATCTATCGGTAACTTGAATTAATGGGTTGGATAAAAAAATATGGGGCAGTCAAAAAATCTACTGATAACAAATGGGGTCGAACAAAAATAAAATAACCCTTTGTTAAATAATTAGAAATATCCACCCAAAGCCCAGTGTCGTCACTGGGCTTTATTTTTTCTTAGCGGCGAAAAATGTCAGTTAGCCAAAAAGTCGCATAACGGCTAAAAAATTGATAGGCTGATTTTGGACTGTGATCTGGCTCTTTAAAAGCAGATGGGTACTAGGGATAAACGGCTAAGGCTACGATAGTCGTGTTGGGGCATCTCCATGCCCCAGTGGAGGAAACGCAGGGTTTGGTGAGAAAGTATTTAACCTTATTGGTGGCCACGGTTTTGTCTCAACAGCAGAGTACGCCCAAAAACTAGCTGATTCGACTCCCGGCGGAGGAGCTTGCTCTGACAACTGTATAAGCTCAGAGCAATTGGATCAGTATAGTCAATTGACTGGAGGGGCATTAGGGGCTGGTCAAGTAAGCATAGTGGCAGGTTCTGCGGAATTATCATCTAAAGTCTCAATTCAGATATTGAGAAAGGGAGTAAATGCAGCTGATAGTAACTTAGGCCGATTGCTGCTGTTTAATTAATGCCTCTAACATCTCTGTTATAAATTTTTGTTTGTCCCTTGGTATTAAACCTATCTGCTCAATATGTTGCTGCAATTTAGACACCAGGCCGCGTTTTCCGTCAGTTCTGGTTTTCTCTTGTCCATTGATCAGTTCATCCACCGAGCTATTTAATATATCAGCCAATGGGATTAACGTGGAAATTGCTATCCTTAGCCGCCCAACCTCATAGTGCGCAAGTGTCTTGCGTGAATATCTTATACATAACTGCAACTTACTGTAAATAAAATTAATTGTTAGGATTTAAACACTAACACGCTCCCTACAGTCAGTTTGAATTTGTTGATGTTTTATACCACATAAGTGTTCGAGTCACGGAAGGACCACCATTTATACCAAGCGTTTCAATCAAAGTACTAATTCACTATTAATCTTACAATCTATTAATTAGTAAACTTCATTAGCTATGTTTGTTGCATAATTTTTTGAACATTAACATCTAAAGTTTTATTCAAACCTTCTATGAGCGCAACTGCCATCAATAAAGGAATAATCTCTTAGTTGCCACTTACTGATGTTTTCCTTACGCCAGAAACAACAAAGGCTCCATCTAGGGAGCCTTCACCAATAGATTATCTTGGATTCAGAACGTCATTACCTGGCACAGCTTCGACCACAAAGGTTACGTTATGTCATGTCACTCTTCAAAATCACCTAAGTCAGCATCTTTCGCCGATAAAACTAATTCAGCGCCCAAGTGTGCAATAGCGTCCA
>JABSRU010000128.1 GCA_013214965.1 Gammaproteobacteria bacterium | reverse complement strand
GCAAAACCTTTATGATGTGACAACGAATATTCTACTAGGTTTAAAACCAATTTTAGAAGAGTTTAAACCCGATCTAGTACTAGTGCATGGCGATACCTGCACAACCTTATCTGCTAGCTTGGCGGCCTTTTATCAGCAAATTCCAGTGGGTCATGTAGAAGCGGGTTTACGTACGGGTAATTTAAGCTCTCCTTGGCCTGAAGAAGGTAACCGTAAATTAGCCAGCGCCATTACTAAGTTACATTTTGCGCCAACAGAAACATCTAAGCAAAACCTGTTAAATGAAGCAACGAATGAGGCTGATATAATAATTACTGGCAATACAGTGATTGATGCTTTATTACAAGTTGTTGATAAAGTTCAACAAGACGAAGAGTTAATTGCCAGTTTAAAAGCTAAGTTCCCTCAGCTAGATGAAAACAAGAAACTAATTTTAGTTACCGGGCACCGTCGTGAAAGTTTTGGTGGGGGGTTCGAGCGTATATGTGAAGCACTAGCCGAAATTGCAACTAATCATCCTGAAGCGCAAGTGTTATACCCAATGCACTTAAATCCAAATGTTCGTGAGCCAGTTAACCGTATTTTAAAAAATGTAGATAATGTTCATTTAATTGAGCCACAAGAATATCTGCCTTTTGTTTATTTAATGAATCAAGCACATATTATTGTCACTGACTCAGGTGGTGTACAAGAAGAAGCGCCAAGTCTGGGCAAACCTGTACTCGTTATGCGTGATACTACAGAAAGACCTGAAGCTGTTGATGCGGGTACAGTGAAATTAGTAGGTACAGATAAAAATCGTATTGTAAATGCGGTGCATGAGTTACTAACTAATTCTGCTGAATATGAAAAAATGAGTCGTGCGCATAATCCTTATGGTGACGGTAAAGCTTGTGAACGTATAGTGAAAAAAATAATAGAAACGTACAGTAAATAGCTGTAGGAGGGGATTCATCCCCGAACGAGCAATAATTCAACAAAGATTAAAGTAGGAAAGTAAGTCAATGACTTTTAAAAAAGTTTCAGTAATCGGCCTTGGGTATATAGGTTTACCAACTGCTGCAGTAATTGCTTCGCGTGATATTCAAGTAATTGGCGTTGATGTTAATCAAAAAGCAGTAGATACAATCAATTCCGGTAACATTCATATTGTTGAACCAGACTTAGATATTGTAGTGCGCAGCGTAGTAACCACAGGTAATTTAAGAGCTACAACAATACCTGAGCCAGCTGAAGTTTTTATGATTGCAGTGCCAACCCCTTTTTATCATGGTGAAGATGCCAACGGTGAACCGAGTCATAAACCAAACCTTTCATATATAGAATCAGCTGCAAAAGCGATTGCGGCTGTATTAGAGAAAGGGAATCTGGTTATTTTAGAAAGTACCTCTCCAGTAGGTGCAACCGAAAAACTAGCAGGTTGGCTTAAAGAAGCACGCCCTGATTTAACCTTTCCACAAGATTTAGGCGATACAGCTGACATTAAAGTAGCTCATTGTCCTGAGCGAGTTTTACCGGGTTATGTATTACAAGAACTTGTGTCAAACGACCGAGTAATTGGCGGTATGTCAAATGCCTGTAGTGAACGTGCAGTAGAGCTATACAAAACATTTGTCCGTGGTGAATGTATTATCACCAATGCACGTACCGCAGAAATGGCAAAATTAACGGAGAATTCATTCCGTGATGTAAATATCGCTTTTGCCAATGAACTGTCAGTAATTTGTGACAAGTTAAAAATCAACGTATGGGAATTAGTAAAACTTGCTAATCGTCATCCGCGTGTAAATATCTTAAATCCAGGCCCAGGCGTTGGTGGCCATTGTATTGCAGTAGACCCATGGTTTATTGTTGATAGTTGCCCAGAAGAGGCAAAAATAATTAAACAAGCACGTTTAACAAATGATGAAAAACCTTATTATGTCATTGATAAAATCACCAAAGCGGCTGATGAATTTAAACGACCAGTGATAGCGTGTTTAGGACTTGCCTTTAAAGCTGATATTGATGATTTACGTGAAAGCCCTGCACTGCAAATAGTGCAAGAGCTTGCTATACGTGATATTGGTGAAATTATTGCCGTTGAGCCAAACATTCAAGCGCTACCTGAAAAACTCTCAAAAGAAGGCGTACAATTAGCAACCCTTGAAGCTGCATTAGAAGTAGCAAATGTAGTGGTTGTATTAGTGGATCACAAAGAGTTTAAAGCAGCCGATAGCACGCAGTTTTCAACAAAAGTTGTCATAGATACGCGTGGTATTGTTTAATTAGTAGATATTAGGCCGAGTGTATTTGTGTATCAATACACTCTACTTACTATTTAAAA
>JABSRU010000127.1 GCA_013214965.1 Gammaproteobacteria bacterium | reverse complement strand
CGGCGGTTATCTTAGGAGGTGATGATGGCAAAGCTATAGGTTCCCGTTCATATATCTCGGGAGTGACAGTTTACTTTAAACAATAGCGTCTATATAAATGAGAGTCTTTTTGCTTTGAATACTTAGGGTTAAACTTTAGCTGACTACATAACAGGTTTTCTCTGTTTATAGCCTTTGCAAACTGCAGTACTTGGCTCAATACTTTATATTGCTTTGTTGCGACATCAAATTGTTGAAACAACATTGTCCTCTCTTTGCCTGATAAAGTCGACCAATTCATCAACCACACTTGTATAGTGCCTATCGTAACTAGATCGATATAGGGTCCCGTAGCGAGAGCTTGCTCAAGGTAATATTTAGTCTCATCATTATAACCATGCAAGACATTATTCAATTGCAATAAATCAACCCAGGGATCCGGCCATAAGGGTCTTAGCTGTGTTGCTAATAAATACCATTGATTGATCTCTGCTAATTTCGCTTTATCTTCATAACCCATATCAACACCCCAGTGTATAATTCGTCCGACCATATGAGCGTAATGTGGATGCGTCGGATCTAGCAACTGGGCTTTTGTTATCGAGGTTAAGGTATGTTGGTATTCGGCTTTATCTTGTATGGTGTTTTGTTTTGCCCAGTCGTTTAATGAAAACTCTGCATTAAAATACCAAGCATTAGCAACACCTCGGCTAAAAGTAGATGACAAACAATACAAAGTCAGCAATATTAACAAAGCTAAAGCAACGTAATTTATTGGCTTATTCCTGAATAAATGGCCGAACAAAGGGCCAAAGATATTATGTGACGAAGCTGATGAAATACGCATATTGAGTCCTATAAATTTGACCTGACTATTACCAGGGCATTAACCTAGCCGCTAACTTAGTTATTCGCCAAAGATTTAAACAAACTCGCGGTAATATTATAAGGATTGTCGTAAAACAATTGTTGCGCTTTCTCTTCGCGAAATAGTGCGGTAACTTTACTTCTAGCTTCACTTAATACTGGGGGTCTACGTTTCAGGTTATGGGCATCACTCGCAACAATTTGAATAAATCCTTGCTCAATATAGCTTAAGGCTAACGTTTTACAGTCTTCGCCAAAATGGCCGGTAATAGAGCTTGCGGTTACTTGAAACCAACAGCCTAAACGTACAAAGGGTTTGATTTTATCAGGTGATTTTAATAAATCACGATTACGTTCAGGGTGGGCAATAACAGGAGTAATATTTTGTTTAAGTAAATGTTTAACTAAAAGTTCGCTGCCGGCAGGGATATGGCTATGAGGAAACTCAAGGAGCATATACTGTTGATTATTATAACGTCCATACACAGGTAATTCCTTACTTGCAAGCAAGGAGAGTATCTCAGAATCTAGCCGTACTTCCGCGGCATAAGCTAATTCAACCTGAACTTTTGCCTTATTAACTTCTTCCTGCAAAGCTAAAAAAGACGACTCTATCACGGGTAAGTAATTATTAAATCGGCCAAAATGCAAATGTGGCGTAACAACAATACGTGTTATACCATCTTCAACTGCCAAGTTAATTAAGGCAAGTGCCTCAACCATATCTTTAGCGCCATCATCAATACCAGGTAAAATATGGCAATGAATATCTATCATCTATTAATTATCCATTTTCCATTGGTATGGCTGATTCAATATTGAATTTCATAAACAAAAACCTATCGCTATATGACTTTTTGACAGGCCACGACAAAGACCTAACTTTCTTGCTCTTTGCCATAAGTATAATCATTGTAATAGCCATGATAATTCTCGCTCGAAGCCATTTTTTTGATATCAACTTTATTTAACACTACACCGGCAATATTGGCGTTTAGGTTAACTAATCGCCCAATTCCGTCTTGAACAGCACCAATACGGGTATCATCACTTTTAACAACATATATTACTGCGTCAGATTGCTGTGCAATAACTAAAGAGTCACTTACTGCTTGTACTGGTGGTGTATCAATAATAATACGGTCGTAAGATTTTTTAAGGTGCGTTAATATAACCGCAAATTTAGGTGATAATAATAATTCGAGCGGGTTAGAGGGTATTGGGCCACAAGGCATAATGGTCAATCCTGACTTTTCATCTTGATAAATACAATCGACAAACTGCTCGGTTCCGGTAATTAAATTGCTCAAACCCGGATGATAAAGCGGTATATTAAACCGCTTACAAATACTCGGTTTACGCATATCTGCATCAATTAAAATGGTTTTTTCGACCTGTGCTAACGAAAAAGCCAAATTGGTTGCCGTTGTTGTTTTACCTTCGCCAGGTACGGTCGATGTTATTTCAACAACTTTAGACCCTTTATCTAATTGTGTTAACACAAAACTAGTACGCAGCGTACGTAC
>JABSRU010000126.1 GCA_013214965.1 Gammaproteobacteria bacterium | reverse complement strand
AATTTTTATCTGCCAGACAAGTTCGCTATTTGTAAAAAAGTAAAATTATTGTTATTATATTGCTATATTTATTATAGAAATTCATTCAAAGATTCAAAATTTGAAAATATAATTATTTTAGGTAAGAACCAAATGACGGCACACTTGGCAAAAACCCCCCCCAAAAAATTTTGCCTCAGTCGTTTGGACGAAAAATCTCACTTTTTTTGGTGTCGCAAGCCTATGGGGAATTTTGAAGAAAAAAATAAAAAAATATTTTGACCTTCTACTCTATGAAGTTTCGAACGAATTTGGCGGAAAATCACAAAAACTTAAAAAAACGTGATTTTCGTAAAAACTTGTAATTTTGTGAGTTTTTTGAGAAAATTTCAAAAAATTTGTGTTTTTTTGGTTTTACATATACAAACTTGAGGTTTTTTATTTTCACGTTTTTCTCATCATCTTTACCGAAACTGACATTTTTAGGATTTTTGAGAAAAAAGTTGTCTTTTTTTTCACTTTTTTTACTTTTTACTGAAATTTTGTGATTTTTTTACTTTTACATATACAAACTGTGGGTTTGAAAAATCACTTTTCCGTACCAAAAAATCTGGGTTTTCCTCGTGTTTTTTGACATTTTGATGAAAAACTTGTATTTTTTGTGACTTTTTTTTCAATTTGTAACATTTTTCACTTTTTTCACTTTCGCATACCAAAAATTGACTTTTTTGTTAGTAAAATTAGCAAAAAAATTGATTTATTTTCTGTAAATAAATATGACTACTTAACCGTTTTAGCACTTAGAACAAAAAAAAGTAAAAAACTTGAAATTTTTTAGAATCTTGGATTTTTTGTCAGTTTTGGAAGATTTACCAAAGAGGTCCAACTTATGGAAAGTATATTTTTTACTGCAAATTTAGAAAAATTATTTTCAAAAATCCATACTGAAATTGACGTTTAGGCAAAAATTACAAAAAAACTTGTATTTTTTCACTTTTTTTTCATTTTTTTATCATTTTTTCGTGTTTTTGGTCACTTTGCATACCCACTACCGGGTTAAAAAGTTACCCAAAAAAATGAAAAAAAGGTGTATTTTTTCACTTTTTTTTCATTTTTTTTCCATTTTTTTAGTGTTTTGAGATCTTAGCTTAATAGACGAAGAAATAAAACGTAAAAAAAAATAAAAACTTGTATTTTTTCACTTTTTTTTCATTTTTTCGTGTTTTTAGTCACTTTGCATACCATTTAGAGGGTTAAAAAGTTGTTAAATTTTATGAAAAAAGTATAAATTTTCTCAAATTTTCTCAAATTTTCTCAAATTTCAAGCCTAGCTTAGAGATTTTCAAAATATTTCTGTCAATTTTACAAAAATAACACACATTTTCTCACTTTTTTTTCAACCGTAGTGGGTATGCAAAGTGACCAAAAACTCTAAAATTTCTGAAAAATGACAAAAAATGTTAAATTTTTCTGAATAATTTTATCAATTTTTGAGCACACCATAGTATGGGGAATTTGAAAAAACGTGAAAAAAACTTAAAAAATATTTAAAAAAATTCAAATTTACTCACTTTTTTTTCAAGCGTAGTGGGCATGCAGCGTGAACAAAATATCTAGAATTTGTGAAAAATGATAAAAAAACTCTATTTTTTTCAAAAAAACTAGATTTTGCTAATTTTTATTTTTTGTTCCTAAAACGCACTCCAGATTACACAGTAAAATTTCACTTTTTTTCTATTCACAAAAACCCCAATACACGGTGACTCGAAAAAATGACAAAATTTCATGTTTTGAAAACAGCTCGTCCAAACGACTAAGGCAAAATAAGTACCCTTTAAGTTGCGAATTGAGAATTATGAATCAAGTCCGTTATTTTTTCTAAAAATTATACTTTTTTATTAAATTTTTAAAAAATAATCAAAAAACAGGTTCAATTCTGAGAAAAAGATTGTAAAATATTTTTGAGCAGAAAAAAAGATAAATATGTAAAAACAGGAAGAAAATACTTACAAAATAGAATTTATTTTCCCAGTACTTTTAATATTTTCCAAAAAAACTTAAAAATATTTTGCAAGTATTTTTGATAAGTAAAAATAAATAAAAATAATTTGACTGGAAAAAAATAATTAGTAAGTAAAGATTTCTAGATAAATTTATGAAATTTGAACCTGTTTTTCAATAGAAAATATATAACAACTTTAAATATATTTTTAGAATTAAAAAAATTTACTTTAAAGTTTTTACATTATTATTATTAAGACTCAATAAAAAAAAAAGTTAACAAAATTTAAAAATGTTAAATTATTACCAACCTAACCCCACATGCCCCAACCCCACCCCAACCCCACCCCAAAACCCCAACCTTGTAGTGTTAGCGCAACAAACCCGACCAACCAACCCCAA